>JBBQYG010000037.1:0-28815 GCA_038208905.1 Candidatus Sumerlaeia bacterium
GCCACGCTCCGCAGCGAAGACCTTGTGGCCGCGCTCCTCCGCGCCGTGGAGCAGGGCAAGGTCCGCGTCGCCGCCTACAGCGGAGAGGACGCCACCGGCCCGCGCGATCCCACCCCCCACGATGGACACCGCGAGTCGCCGCGCCACCACGCCATCGAATCCGGCAAGTTTGGCTCGATCCAAACATCGATCAACATCTGCGACCAGCGCGTGATCCAGGACGCGCTGCCCCACTGCGCCGGGCGCGGCCTCGGCGTCATCGCCAAGCGCCCCATCGCCAACGCCTTCTGGCGCTTTGCCGAGCGCCCCGTCGGCGACTACGCGCTACCCTACTGGGACCGCGCCCGCGCCATGAACCTCGCCCCGCCCGCCGGCATCCCCTGGCCCGAACTCGCCCTGCGCTTCACCGCCTTCACCCCCCACGTCCACGCCTGCATCGTCGGCACCGCCAACATGGACCACTTCCGCCAGAACCTCGCCCTGCTGGAGAAGGGCCCGCTTCCCGCCGATGTCTATACATCTATCCGAGAGGCTTTCCGGGAGAATGATGATGGGTGGGTGGGGCAGGTGTGAACGGCAGGGATGAGGTGGGAGGGCTGAACGGCGGGGTTCTGCGCCCTGAGGGGGCATCCACTCCCTGTCCGGCCCGGATGGCCATCGAAGGTCTCCGCCGACCAGCCATTGCCCGCCCGGCGACCGGCCATTGTTCATCCGCCGACCAGTCCTTGCGCACCCGCACCGCGCCACTGCCCGCTTCGGGGGGCATCTACTTGCCCTCGGCTTCAGCCGAGGGTGCCCGACTCCGCCGATTCCAAGCGCGCTTCAGCGTGCTTTCCCCCGGCTTCAGCCATCCTCCCCGCGACCGTGTCAATGCGCCCCCCCCAGATTGCGGCGGCCGACCCCTGAGCTGGAACTCGAACCTCGCGAACGGCAGTGGAGGCGAAACGCATGGCTGAAGCCCCCCGGCAAGCACGCTGAAGCGCGCCATGAGCCCAGGAATCCCGACCTCCCTCGGCTAAAGCCGACGGCAAGCAGGTGCCCGCTGAAGCGGGCAGTGAGGCGGTGGGACGCACGACGCAACAATCCCGGAAATCATCTTTGCCTCCCGCCCGAAACGGTGAATAGAATCCCTCGCCCGGCGTAATCAAGGTGGAGGAACCGCGTCCCATGTCAGACCAGCGCAGGCAGCGTCGCCACTCGATCATCGCCATCGTGAATATCGCGCTGGCGATTGGCGGGCTTCTGCTGGTGGTTCCGTCGATTTTGCTGATCCAGAAGATTCGGGCTGTACATACGAATTCCTCGGCGGAGGACTCGGCGGTGGGGCTGGGGCTGGCCGGCATGGACGAGGGTACGCGCCTGCGGAATGCGCACGAGGCGTTTCACGTCCGCCTTGCGCAGGAATTGCATGGGGCCCAGAGCCTCTCCTCCGCGGGGGCGCGTGAACTCGCGATGAAGGCGATGCCGGAACTGACGGGCCTCTCTCCCGAATCCGTCGAACGGATCTTCCGCGACCGGTCCGCCTACTTCGCATCCGCGGATTGGCTGACCGCGATTGATCGCGGCCTGATCGCGCTGGCCGCCGGTGACTACGACGCCGCGCTGCGGCTCGCCGCGGCAGGGGATGGCAACCCCCGCGATCTTGCCACCATCGAGGGAACCACCGCCCTCGCCAAGTACCGCGACGGCCTCGGTCCCGAGTGGCAGGATCGCTCCCTCTCCGCCTTCGCGCGCGCCTTGGAACTTACATCGGAGACCGACGAACCCGCCGCCTGGGCGAAAGTGGCGGTATGGGTGGCAGCGGCACAAGCAAGGCGGGGTGCCTATGCCATCGCCGAACCGCTCATGCGGCGCGCGGTGGCGGTGGAGGAGGCAGTCCACGGTGAGACGATGCGCCTCGCCCCTCGCCTCGCCGAACACGCGGCTTTGCTTGCAGGGACGAGGGAACTCCCCGAGGCCGAGGCCCTTTCACTCCGCGCCGTCGCAATCGCGGAGCGGCTCGGGGAATCCGACACCGAGGCATTCGCCGATTTGCTCGATATTCTTGCGAGCATCCATCAGTTCGCCGGGCGCCACGCGGAGGCGGTGCCGGTGTGGGAGCGCGCGCTGATCCTCACCGAGAGACTCCTCGGCCCCGATCACCACAGTGTCGCCCGGCGCCTTGGCGGATTGGCCGAATCGAAAGCAAAGCTGAGAGAGTATGCCGAGGCGGAGGCCCTCTATCGACGCGCGCTTGTCATCGAGGAACAGTGCTTTGGCGTCTATCACCCAACGGTGGCCAACACGCTGTGGAGGATTGCGGACCTGCTGCTGGACACGGCGCGGCGAGACGAGACGGAACAAATCGCGACGCGCGCGGCGCAGATCGAGGCGAAGCTGCCACCGGCAGGCAGCCTCGCCACCGGCACTCGTCAATTCCTGAGAGGGAGCGTTCTCATCGGGCTGGATCGACACGCCGAGGCGGTCCCTGCGATTCGGTCGGCTCTCTCCATCATGGAGAATCACTTCGGCCCCAACCACCCTAACCTGAAGACGCTGCTGGAGTCCCTCGCCATGGGCCTTTCCAGAATGGGAAACCACGACGAGGCGGTCGCTCAACTGCGTCGCGCTCTCGAAATCCATGAGGCGCAGCCGGACCTGGAGCCGATCCGGATGGCGTTCACCCTCAGGTTGCTGGGCGACATTCTTACCAAGGCCGGCGCGGCCGAGGAGGCAGTAGGCTTCTATCGACGCGAGCTCGCGATCATCGAAGCCCACCATGGCCCCAGCCACCCAAAGGTGGCGACGAACCTCAAGAGCCTTGGCACGCTCCTATTCGAAGGAGGCTACGAGGTTGAGGGGGAGACGCTCCTGCGGCGGGCCCTCTCCATTGACCAGGCTGAACTGGCCCCCGACGACCCGGCGCTTGCCTTGCGGCTCTTCAGTTTTGCCGACCTTCTTGCGGTTGCCGGCCGCCACACCGAGGCGGAGGCGATCCTGCGGCGCGGGCTTGCAATCACCGAGCCTCGCTCCGCCACTGAACCCGAAATGGCGGTCCGGGGACTGACAAGAATTGCACGGCTTCTGACCGACTCGGGACGGTATGCCGAGGCGGTTCCCTTGGCCCAGCGCGTCGTTGATCTGGTCGGACCCGCGCTCGGGGAGGAACACCGAAATTTTGCCGGAGCCCTGGTCGTTTTGGGTCGGGCCCAGCTTGGCGCGGGCGAGACGTCCAAAGCGATCACGACCGCCGACCAGGCACTGACGATTTACCGGCGGGACTTCAATCCGCGCCAGTGGCGAATCGCAACCGCGCTTGAGCTACGCGCGGACTCCCTCATCTCGCGCGGCCTGCCCAACGACGATCTCCTCGCGGAGGAATCCATCGCGGAAGCACTGGACACCTATCGGGATGCAGACATGGCCGAATATGGCCGATTCGCCATCGCCCTCCGAAGCTCCGCCAGCGTGAAGCGCGCGCGGGAAGACCACTCGGGCGCCGCGGAGGACCTGCGCGAGGCAATCCGAATCGATCTCGAATTGAGCCTCCCCCCGATTCTCAATCTCGCAGACTCCCACCACCAACTCGCCCTCGCCCTCACCGCCGCCAACGACCCCGCCGCCGTGGCCATCGCGGCGCAAACCGCCGCCGACCATCGCGCCCGCTACGAAGCCCAGGAATCCCACGCCGCCACGATGATCGCGGCGAATCCCGATTGGCCGTTTCGACCAGCCCCGTAGCTGATACTCTCCCCCCCGCGCCCACTTATCCCCTGCTTCCCCCTGCTCTTCCCTACATCTTCCCGCCTTTCCCCGCCTTTTCCGCCGTTCCCGCCTTCCCCGCCGTCCCCCTCAAAATAAATCGTCCTGCCTTGGTCGATTTGCCGTTGACTCGGGGGTGGCTCATCCATAGGTTCCCCGTCCGCCGCTAGAGGAATAGGCCACCCGGCCAAGTCCTTGTGCGGAACGCGGGTTGCGGAGTCCCTCACCGCAGCATGGGCCTGAAAAGGCCTCGACCGCCCAGCGACTGAGTCATCGGTCGAGCAGAGGAAGACGAGGGCGCCTTCCGCAGCCGGCAAACCGCGCATCCGCGCGACTTGCTGGCGCGCCAGTGCGCCCACCACGTCCTCCTCCCATCGAAGCCAGGCCAGAAGCGCAGGTCCGCGGGGCAGAATCCACCGGAAACGGTGGCCAAGCTCAAGCGGGGGAGGCGCGTCGCTTGCGTCGCTGGTCGGCGAAGGCTCCCCGCCGAAATCGGGAGCGGGACTGAGAAGTCTCAGAACAACGACCCACGACTGGGAGCTGATCATGGCGAAGGAAGCATTCAAGAGAGACAAGCCGCACGTCAACATCGGAACCATCGGTCACATCGACCATGGCAAGACCACGCTGACGGCCGCCATCACCAAGACCCAGGCCTCGAAGGGCTTTGGCGAGGCTGTGGCGTTCGACCAGATCGACAAGGCGCCGGAGGAGAAGGAGCGCGGTATTACGATCAATACCTCGCACGTCGAGTATTCGACGGCCAACCGCCACTATGCCCACGTCGATTGCCCGGGCCACGCCGACTATATCAAGAACATGATCACGGGAGCCGCGCAGATGGACGGCGCGATCCTGGTGGTTGCCGCGACCGATGGCCCGATGCCCCAAACGCGCGAGCACGTGCTGCTTGCCCGCCAGGTCAACGTGCCCGGCCTTGTGGTGTTCCTCAACAAGTGCGACATGGTGGACGACGAGGAGCTCCTCGAGCTCGTCGAGATGGAAGTCCGCGAGTTGCTTAGCAAGTACGACTATCCCGGCGACGAAACGCCGATCATCCGCGGGTCGGCCCTCAAGGCCCTCGAGGGCGAGAAGAGCGCGCTTGGCGTCGATGCGATCACCAAGCTGATGGAGGCCTGCGACAGCTTCATCAAGGAGCCGATCCGCCAGACCGACAAGCCCTTCCTGATGCCGGTCGAGGACGTGTTCTCGATCTCCGGCCGCGGAACGGTCGTCACCGGCCGCGTCGAGCGCGGTCTGCTTAAGAAGATGACGGACGTTGAGATCGTGGGCCTTGTGGACACGCGTCGCTGCGCCGTGACGGACATCGAAATGTTCCGCAAGCTGCTGGACGAGGCGATCGCCGGCGACAACGTCGGCCTCCTCCTCCGCGGCATCCAGAAGGAAGACGTCGAGCGCGGCATGGTTCTCTGCGCTCCCGGCTCCATCAAGGCGCGGACGAAGTTCAAGGCCTCCGTGTACGTCCTCACGAAGGAAGAAGGCGGGCGCCACACCCCGTTCTTCAAGGGCTACAAGCCCCAGTTCTACTTCCGCACGACCGACGTGACGGGCGCGGTTCACCTGCCCGAGGGCGTCGAGATGGTCATGCCGGGGGATAACATCGAGATCGTCGGCGAGCTGATGAAGCCGATCGCACTCGAGAAGGAACTCCGTTTCGCCATTCGCGAAGGCGGACGCACCGTCGGCGCCGGCGTCGTGTCGGAAGTCCTCGAGTAACGAAGCGAATCCAGGGCGGGGGCCGAGCATACGGCGGCCCCCGCCCTTGTCTTTTTCGATTCTCCAGAGAGCACACGGAAGCAAATCATGGCCAGTCAAGTCATCCGCATCAACCTTTGGTCCTTCGACAGCCGGCTGCTGGATTCGTCCGTGCTGTCGATCGTCGAGACGGCCCGCAACACCGGCGCCAGCATTGCCGGCCCGGTGCCGCTTCCCACGCGGATCCGCAAGTTTACCGTCAATCGCTCACCCAATGGCGACAAGAAGAGCCGCGAGCAGTTCGAGATGCGCCAGCACAAGCGCCTCGTGGACCTCATCGACCCGCCGCAGAAGACGCTGGACGAACTGCAGAGCCTTGACCTGCCTGCGGGCGTTTACGTCGAGATCAAGCTTACCTCGTAAGGGTACACCCTCATCCGCTCGCAGAGCGGCGGGGTCACACCCCACCGACGACTGTCAGGCACCACACGGAGGCTCCGGGACTTATGCCACTCGGACTTTTGGGCAAGAAAATCGGAATGACCCAGCTCTTCGACGAGAAGGGTAGCGTCATCCCCGTCACAGTAATCGAAGCCGGGCCCTGCCCGGTGATTCAGAAGCGTACCGTCGAGTCCGACGGGTACGACGCCATCCAGATCGGCTACGACGAGAAGCCCGAGCGCAAGGCCAACAAGCCCGAACTCGGCCACTTCGCGAAGTCCGGCTCCAAGCCCCAGCGTCTGCTCCGCGAAATCCGCGGAATCGACATCAATTCGCTGGAGGTCGGCCAGGCTCTCTCCGTCGAGATGTTCCAGGAAGGCGAGAAGGTCGATATCGTCGGCACGAGCAGGGGACGCGGCTTCACCAGCGTCCGCAAGCGCCACGGCACCAAGCCCGGACCAAAGTCCCACGGCTCCATGTATCACAACCGCCCGGGCTCCAACGGCGGAAGCTCCGATCCGGCGCGCACGTTCCTTGGCAAGCCCCTGGCGGGGCATGACGGCGCCTCGCGCGTGACGACGCGGAACATCCGCATCGTCAAGACGGATTCCGCCCGCAATCTGATCATCATCCGCGGCTCCATCCCCGGCGCCAACGGCGGCTACGTGATGATCCGCAAGACGAAGTCGGCGAAGAGCTGAACGGCCCGGACGAAAGCAAGGAAGGCACACTGACAATGCCCGAAGCAACTCTCAAAAATCTCAGCGGCAAGGATGCCGGGTCCGTTTCACTGGCCCAGGCAGTCTTCGGCGCCGAGCCCAACGCGGTGGTGGTTCGCGAGGCCTACAACGCCTACATGACCAACCAGCGCCAGGGCACCCACTCCACCAAGACCCGCCACTTCGTGAGCGGTGGTGGCAAGAAGCCCTGGAAGCAGAAGGGCACGGGCCGCGCCCGCCAGGGCTCGATCCGCGCAACGCAGTGGCGCGGTGGCGCCACGGTCTTCGGGCCGCTCCCCAAGGACTATCGCGAGAAGGTCAACCGCAAGAAGCGCCAGATCGCTTTCCGCTCGCTGCTCTCCTCGCTGCACTCCAGGGGCGCCATCGTCTTCGTGGAGACCCTCGAGGTCGCCGACGGAACCAAGACCAAGGAGATCGTCGCCCTGCGCGGCAAGCTGGGCGTTACCGGCAAGGTCCTCTTCGTTACGGCCGACGTGGCCCCCAACCTGTTCCGCGCGGCCAAGAACCTGCAGTCCTCCGCAACCGACCCCACGCGGGTCGAGGTCGCCGGCGCCGTCTCGGTCTTCGACCTGCTGACCTGCGACACGCTGATTCTATCCAAGGACGCCCTCGCGGCGCTTGAGGAGCGTCTGTCATGATCGAGAAGAGCCCCTACGAAATCCTCGTTCGCCCTGTCATTTCGGAGAAGGCGCTGAACGTGTCGGCCACACCGGGCGGAGCGCAGTACGTGTTCCGCGTGGCGATCGCCTCCAACAAGCGCCAGATCCGGTGGGCCGTCGAGGCCGCCTATGGCGTGAAGGTCACCAAGGTCACGACGGTGCTGACCAAGGGGAAGTCCCGCCGGTCCCGCAATCGCCAGGGCCTCACGGGCAAGCGTCCCGACGTGAAGAAAGCCTACGTGACTCTGGCCAATGGCCAGCAGATCGCGTTGATGTAAGGAGCCAACAATGCCTATCAAGAGATTCCGCCCATATACGCCCACGCGGCGCTTCCTCACGGTGCTCTCCTTCGAGGAGATCACCAAGAAGGCTCCCGAGCGTTCCCTGACCGAGCGCGTTCACTACGCCGCCGGCCATAACAACAACGGCCGCATCACCAGCCGTTTCCGCGGCGGGCGTCACAAGCGCCTATACCGGATCATCGACTTCAAGCGCACCCGCGACGGGATTCCCGCCAAGGTTGCCTCGATCGAGTACGATCCCAACCGCACGGCCAACATCGCTCTGCTGCACTATGCCGATGGCGTGAAGACCTACATCCTTGCACCCAAGGGCCTGAAGGTCGGCACGGTGGTCACCAGTGGTTCCCAGGCGGAAATCCGCGTGGGCAACTGCCTGCCGCTGGCCAACATCCCCGTGGGCACCACGGTTCACGCGGTGGAGATGCGTCCCAAGGGCGGCGCCAAGCTGGCGCGTTCCGCGGGCAACGGCGTACTTCTCCTTGCCCGCGAGACCACGATGGCGACTCTTCGCCTCCCCTCGGGCGAGGTTCGCCTGGTTCCCGTCGTCTGCCGCGCCACGATCGGCGAGGTTGGCAACGCGGATCACGAGCTGGTTTCGATCGGCAAGGCGGGCCGCCAGCGTTGGAAGGGCAAGCGCCCCCACAACCGCGGCGTCTCGATGAACCCGGTGGATCACCCGATGGGCGGCGGCGAAGGCCGCACGTCCGGCGGTCGCCAGCCCTGCTCTCCCTGGGGCCAGAAGGCCAAGGGTCTTGCGACGCGCAAGAAGAGCAAGGCCAGCACCAAGATGATCGTCAAGCGCCGCACGAAGTAACCCCGGACAGGACCAAGGATACCCTACGATGCCCCGTTCACTCAGGAAGCCCCCCTTCATCGACCACTCCCTCGCGGGAAAGGTCGAGTCCATGAACTCGAAGAACGAGAAGAAGGTGATCCGCACGTGGTCGCGGCGCTCGATGGTCTCGCCCGACATGGTGGGCCATACGATCGCGGTGCACAACGGCAAGGCCTTCATCCCCGTCTTCATCAACGAGAACATGGTGGGCCACAAGCTGGGCGAGTTCGCCCTGACCCGCACGTTCAAGGCACACGGCGGCAAGACCGTGAAGGCAACGAAGTAACGTCACCATCGACGAGGAGCAGAGACCGGCAATGTCAGCAGGACTGAAAAAACACACAGAGACAGCCCGCGGGAAGCGCATCCTGGGCAAGTCCTTGACGCGCTACGTGCGCTGCGCCCCGCGCAAGGTCCGCCTGGTGGTGGACCTTATCCGCGGCAAGGCGGCGGGCGATGCGCTCATCATCTTGCAGTTCACCCAGCGCCCCTCCGCGGTGCCCTATGTGACGCGCGCCCTGAAGGCCGCGATCGCGAGCGCCAAGGAAGTGCATCCGGAGCCGGAAACCCTTCTCGTCTCGGAGGCCATCGTTGACGAGGCCCCCATGATGAAGCGCACCCGCCCTGCCTCGATGGGACGCGCCGTCCGCGTCCGCAAGCGTCAGAGCCACATCTTCCTCGCCCTCGCCGAATCCTGATCGCGCGCAAGGCCTGAATCCGTCAAGGAGACTGAATCTTGGGACAGAAAGTACACCCCTACGGCTTCCGCCTGGGCGTCATCAAGGACTGGCTGTCGCGCAGCTATCCGCGCGCCGCCTATAAGGAACTGCTCCACGAGGACCTCGCGATCCGCAAGGTCATCAAGACCAAGTTCAGCCACGCGAACATCGCGATGGTGGAGATCGAACGCGCCACCAAGCGCGCCAAGGTCATCATCCACACCGCGCGCCCCGGCATCGTGATCGGCAAGAAGGGCGAGTCGATCGAACTGCTCCGCAAGGAGCTCGAGAAGATGACGGGCAAGCAGATCGTCATCAACATCGAGGAGATCAAGCGCCCCGACCTCACCGCCCAGCTCGTGGCCGAGAACATCGCCGGCCAGCTCCTTCGCCGCATCAGCTTCCGCCGCGCCATGAAGAAGACCGTCCAGAGCTGCATGAAGGCCGGCGCCCTGGGAATCAAGATCCAGTGCTCGGGCCGCCTTGGCGGCGCCGAAATGAGCAGGACGGAGTGGTATCGCGAGGGCCGCGTTCCCCTTCACACGCTGCGCGCGGACATCGACTACGGCTTCGCCGAGGCCAAGACGAAGTACGGCATCATCGGCGTCAAGACGTGGATCTTCCGCGGCGAAGTCTTCGAGAAGCCCGCCGTCAAGACCGCGGCCTAACCGACCACCTAGAGGATATATCCGACCATGATGCTTCCCAAGAAGCCAAAACACCGCAAGGTGCAGAAGGGCCGCCGCCGCGGGAAAGCCTACCGCGGCTCGACGCTGGCCTTCGGCTCCTTCGGGATCAAGGCCCTGGAGTGCGGCTGGGTGACCAACCGCCAGATCGAGGCCTCCCGTATCGCCATCACCCGCACGATCAAGCGCGGCGGCAAGCTCTGGATCCGCATCTTTCCGGACAAGCCGCTGACGGTCAAGCCGGCGGAAACGCGAATGGGCAAGGGCAAGGGCAACCCCGAGCACTGGGTCGCCGTGGTCAAGCCCGGCCGCATCCTCTTCGAACTCGAGGGCGTGACCGAGGAGTTGGCCCGCGAGGCCATGACCCGCGCCATCTACAAGCTGCCGATCCGCGCCAAGTTCATCAAGCGCGAGGAGCCGTTGGCCCACGTTGCCGCCGCGGAACCCGCGGCACTCGCGGCACCCGCCGCCACGGAAGGATGAACCTGACAATGCCTAGCGAATTCGCCAAGCTGGTCGAACTGGACATCGCGGAGTTGACGCTCCGCGCCGCCGAGCTGCGCAAGGAGATGTACGACCTGCGCCTCAAGCTCACCACCAAGGAGCAGTCCAACACGGCCCGTCTCCGCGACGGCCGCCGGGACTACGCCCGGGTGCTGACCGCCATCCGCCGCAAGCAGCTCGCGGCAAAGTAGCCAACCCAGGAATCCCCCCGGGGCAACCCGGCGCCGCACCGACTGACCGACCACAGAGGAGTCTGGCCCCATGGCCGAAGCGACCGCGCAGGCAACGGATAAGAAGGACCTCAAGCCCTACCCCAAGAAGAAGGTGGGCAAGGTCGTCAGCAACAAGATGGACAAGACGGTTGTCGTCACCATCGACCGGCTGGTGAAGCACCCGCTTTACAAGAAGTACATCCAGCGCCGCAAGAAGCTGTACGTCCACGACGAGCAGAACCAAGCCCAGACTGGAGACACCGTCGAGGTGGCCGAGATGACCCGCCCCCTGAGCAAGCTGAAGCGCTGGCGCCTTGTCCGCGTCATCGAGCGCGCCAAGTAACCCCACCCGCCACACCGCCCGAAGAGGACTAAGATGATTCAGGAATACACCGTACTGACCGTGGCCGACAACAGCGGCGCCAAGCGCGTGCGCTGCTTCAAGGTGCTCGGCGGCTCCAAGCGCCGTTACGCCTCCATTGGCGATGTCATCGTCTGCTCCGTCCGCGACGCCGACCCCCATGGCACCGTCAAGAAGGGCACCGTGGTCAAGGCAGTCATCGTGCGCACGCGCAAGGAACTGCGCCGCGACGACGGCAGCTACATCCGCTTCGACGACAACGCGGCGGTGCTTATCAACAACCAGAACGAGCCCGTGGGCACGCGTATCTTCGGGGCCGTGGGCCGCGAGCTCCGCGCCCGCAAGTTCATGAAGATCATCTCACTCGCGCCCGAAGTCATCTAACCACACCGCGCGGCGAATCGGCCAGATAGGACACCTACGATGAAATTGAAGATCCGCAAGGACGACATGGTGGAAGTGATCACCGGAAACGACAAGGGCAAGCGTGGCCGCATCCTCCAGGTGGACCGCGAGCGTGGCTACGTGACGGTGGAGGGCGTGAACCTGCGCAAGCACCACGAGCCCGTCCGCCAGACCAAGGAAGGCGCCCGAACAGGCGGCATCGAGGAGCGCGAGGGCCACATCCACGCGAGCAACGTGATGATCGTGGATCCCAAGAGCAACTCGCCGGCCCGCATCGGCATCAAGATTCAGGACGGCAAGCGCGTCCGCATCACCAAGGGCAAGAACGCCTCGGGAACCGCCCTCGACTGACGTAGAGTCGGGTGCGCGATACCTCGGGAGCATACCAGGAAAGCAGGCTGAAGATCATGGCATCACCAGAAAACATCGGCGGGGGAGCGGCAGCGGCGGCAGATCCGTTTGCGTCTCCCAGGCTGCTGCGCCTCTACCGCGAGAAGGCCGTCCCGGCCCTCATGGAGAAGTTCGGCTACAAGAACATCATGGAAGTCCCCCGCGTCCTCAAGGTCACGCTCAACATGGGCGTTGGCGAGGCGGCCAAGGACATCAAGGAACTGGACGCGGCGATCAAGGAGTTGACGATTATCGCGGGCCAGAAGCCGATGCAGACGCGCGCCCGCGTCTCGGTCTCGCAGTTCAAGATTCGCGCTGGAATGCCGGTTGGCGCCTTCGTCACGCTGCGCAACGCGCGCATGTGGGAGTTCATGGAGCGCCTGATCCACGTCGCCCTTCCCCGCGTGCGCGACTTCCGCGGCCTTCCCGGGAAGAGCTTCGACGGCCGCGGCAACTATTCCATGGGTCTCAAGGAGCACATGATCTTTGTGGAGCTTGACTACAACGACATCTCCAAGACCCGGGGCATGAACATCACTTTCGTCACCAACGCCAAGAGCGACGCCGAGGCAAAAGAGCTTCTTCGTCTTCTCGGCATGCCCTTCCGGAACTGAGAACGGAGCCAAAGACACCATGCATTCCGATCCCGTAGCAGACATGCTGACCCGCATCCGCAACGCCAACACCTCGGGGCTCGACCACGTCGATATCCCCAACTCGAAGATCAAGGTGGCGATCGCGCGGATCCTCAAGGACGAGGGCTTCATCAAGTACTACAAGGTGATGCGCAACAACAAGCAGGGGACCATCCGCGTCTTCCTGAAATACGGCCCCGCCAAGGAGCGCGCCCTCGCCGGTCTCGACCGCGTCAGCAAGCCCAGCCTGCGCCGCTACATGAAGTCCGCCGAGATCCCCCACGTCCGCGGTGGCCTTGGCATCACGATCCTTTCCACGTCCCACGGCATCATGACGGGACGCGAGTGCCGCCAGAAGCAGCTTGGCGGGGAAGTTCTCTGCACCGTCTGGTAATCCCACCCGGGATTGCCGACCACCCCGGGCCGCCCATGCGGGGCCCAAGACTTCTTCGGAGGCAACGGCCGTGAGCCGAATTGGCAAGCTACTCATTCCGGTCCCCAGTGGCGTCAGCGTCACGATCAAGGACACGGAAGTCCGCGTGAAGGGCCCCAAGGGCGAACTTTCCGTGGCCCATCTCGGCCGCGTCTCCGTCAAGCAGCAGGACGGGAACCTCCATGTGGAGCGCCCCGACGACGCCCAGGAGAGCCGCATGTTCCACGGCCTCTATCAGCGCCTGATCCAGAACTGCGTGACGGGCGTGACCGCCGGATTCAAGAAGGAACTGGAGATTCAGGGCGTCGGCTATCGCGCCGCGCTGCAGGGCAAGAACCTCCAACTCCTCCTCGGCTACTCGCACCCCGTTGTGCTTGAGCCCCCCACGGGAATCGCCTTCACCGTCCCCAAGCCCACCTCGATCATTATCGAGGGAATCGACAAGCAGTCCGTCGGCCAGATCGCCGCCGTGATCCGCGCCAAGCGCCCGGTGGAGCCCTACAAGGGCAAGGGCGTGCGCTACGTCGGCGAGCACGTTATCCGCAAGGCCGGCAAGTCGGCCAAGAAGTAACCTCAACCCGAGACAATCGCCTGGCGGCTGCCACGCAAGCGTAGCCACCCGAAAGGCAAAGGAAACCAATGAAGCTCACCCGCAAGGAAAAACTCGAGAGGCGCCACCTGCGCGTCCGCAAGAAGGTCAACGGCACCGCCGAGCGTCCGCGCCTCAGCGTCCGCAAGACCCTCAAGCATCTCTATGCCCAGGTCGTGGACGATTCGCCCTCCGGCGGCGCCCGCACCATCGCGATCTATGCCACCGCGAGCCGCGCCAACGCCGGCAAGCACATGAGCAACGTGTCCAACGGCGCGGACCTCGGCAAGAGCATCGGCGCGGACCTGAAGTCGCGTGGCATCGACAAGATCGTCTTCGACCGCGGCGGCTATCGCTACCACGGCTGCGTGAAGGCCATCGCCGATGCGATCCGCGAAACGGGAATCCAGTTCTAACCTTCACGACAACCCCTCCCCCGCGAGAAAAGGAACGAGTGCCTTGAGCGACGAAATCGACATCAAAGACAGCGACCTCACCGCCGACGACGCCAGCCATGGCGAAGGCGGCGAGGACAGCCGCTACGACTCGCTGTCCCAGGCCCTGAAGGCCCACGGCGAGCCCATCAACCCCGCCAAGCTCGACCTCCGCGAGGAGGTCGTGTCCCTGAATCGCGTGGCCAAGGTCGTCAAGGGCGGTCGCCGCTTCAGCTTCGCGGCTCTCGTCGTCGTCGGCGACGGCGCCGGCCACGTGGGCGTTGGGTTCGGCAAGGCCAACGAAGTCCCCGATGCCATCTCCAAGGCCGTTGACTCGGCCCGCAAGACCCTGATCCGCGTTCCGCTCGTCGGGCGCACGATCCCCTTCGATGTCATCGGTGAGTTCGGCGCCGGGCGCGTGCTTCTCCGCCCCGCCTCCGAGGGTACCGGCCTCATCGCCGGCCCCGCCGCCCGCGCCGTCCTCCAGCTCGCCGGCGTTCACGACGTGCTGTCCAAGGTGCTTGGCTCCGGCAACCAGCTCAACGTCGTCCACGCCACCTTCGCCGGCCTCAAGAACCTCGAGATGGCGGAGTCCGTGGCGCTGCGCCGCGGCAAGAGCCTGGAAGAGGTGCTTGGCAACAAGGCAAGCGAGCGCTACCGCAAGGGCCGCGAGGAAGTCCTCTCGGGCTTCCACGTTCAGAAGTTGCACGAGCAGGACCGCAAGGACAAGGGCCGCCTTGGCACGTATAGCGCCGGCGGACGCGACGAGGATGCTTCCGGTCGCCGTGGCCGCGCCGCCGCAGATGGCGACGCCCCCGCCGCACCGGGCACCGCCCCCAGGAGCCGATAGACAATGAGCAAGAAGATCCGCATCACCCAGATCAAGAGCGTGATCGGCTGCAAGCAGCCCCACCGCCGCACCATCCAGGTGCTTGGACTCCGCCGCATGAACGACACCGTCGAGAAGGAAGCAACGCCTTCCATCCTCGGCATGGTCGCCAGCGTCTCCTACCTCGTGAAAGTTGAGGAAGTCGGCTCATGAAGATTCACAACCTCCCGGGCGATCCGGGCCGCAAGCAGGGGCGCAAGCGCCTTGGCCGCGGCCACGGCAGCGGCCACGGCAAGACCGCCGGCATGGGTCACAAGGGCCAGCAGGCCCGCTCCGGCGCGCCCAAGGCGGGCGCGTTCGAGGGTGGCCAGATGCCCCTTACTCGTCGCCTCCCCAAGGGCGGCTTCAAGAACCCCTTCCGCGTCGAGTACGAGGTCGTCAACCTCGCCTCCCTCGAGAAGATGTTCGAGGCCGGCGCCACGGTGGACCCCGAGTCCCTCGCCAAGCTCCGCCTGGTGCAGAGCCGCAAGCCGGTGAAGATTCTCGCGACGGGAACGCTGACCAAGGCGCTCACGATCAAGGCCCACAAGGCCAGCGAGGCGGCGATCGCGCGCATCAAGGAATCGGGCGGCACTTTCGAGGCAATCAACGGCTAAGGCGGTCGGGCGGCCCTCCGGGGCCGCCCGCGCCGTCGTCAGAGAGTCATACCAGTAGCCCCTCCGGGCACCAGGACGACATGATTCAGATCATCAAAAACATCTTCGCCGCCAAGGACCTGCGGGAGCGCGTGATCTTCACCCTGGTGATGATCGCGATCTTCCGTTTGGGCTCCTTCATTCCGTGCCCGTTCATCAGCTCCTCCCACATGCAGGCGTCGATGTCCGGCGGCGGGTTGACGGGCGGGGTCTTCGGCGTGGCCGACATGTTCACGGGCGGGGCGTTCTCCAAGCTCACGATCATGGCGCTGGGCATCATGCCCTACATCTCAGCGTCGATCATCCTGCAGATGATGATGCTGGTGATCCCTCGGCTGGAGAAGATCGCCAAGGAAGGCGAGTCCGGCCGTCGCAAAATCACCGAACTCACCCGCCGGGGCACCGTTCTCCTCGCCGCTGTCCAAGGTTTCGGCTTGGGGCTCTTCATCCTTTCCGATCCCGAGATGATCACCGCGTCGATGCGCGAGCACAAGGCGCTCTTCGTGATGACCACGATGATCAGCGTCACCACGGGAACGGTGTTCCTGATGTGGATCGGCGAGCGCATCAGCGAACGCGGGATCGGCAACGGCGTCTCGCTGCTGATCGCGCTGGGCATCATCGCCAGCTATCCGACCAACCTGCGCCTTGCCTTCCAGGCAGTACGCCTGGAATCGATGGCGCCGATCTGGCTCCTCATCGTCGGCGCCATGTGCGTCGCCACCACCGTCGCGATCATCCTCATTCAGGAGGGGGCCCGCAAGATCCCCATCCAGCACGCCAAGCAGATGGTTGGTCGCAAGATGACCAACGCCCAGACGAACTACCTGCCGTTGAAGATCAACACCGCGGGCGTCATGCCGGTGATTTTCTCCTCCGCGATTCTCATGCTTCCCTCCTACCTCTTTGGCTGGATCGGCGCCAACCCGGGGCAGGGCATGGGCTTTTTCGGCGAACTCTTCAGCATGCAGTCGCGCTACAACCTGTACGACGCGTTCGGCCTCAGCAAGGGCGCGATCTTCCTCGTGCTGAAGGCCGCGAACCTGTACACGTTCACCTTCGTGATGCTCACGGCGTTCTTCTGCTTCTTCTACACCGCGATCGTCTTCAACCCGCAGGATGTCGCCGACAACCTTCGCCGCGTCGGCGCGTTTGTCCCGGGGTATCGCCCCGGCAAGCCCACGGCGGAGTATATCGACCGCGTGATGTCGCGCATTACGCTGGTCGGCGCGGTGTTCCTGTGCAGCGTCGCCATCATCCCCGAGGTCATGTTCGTCTCCTTCAACATCCCCTACGCCGTGGCCCAGTTCGCCGGCGGAACGGGACTCATCATCGTGGTCGCTGTGATCCTGGACACGATGAAGCAGGTTGAATCGCGGCTGCTCATGCGCCACTACGAGGGCTTCAAGTCGCGCCGCCAGGTATCGGGTGGCGGGCGGCGCTGGGCCCGGGAAAAGCAGGGCTAGAGAATGAGGGGCGGCAAGCCGCGGGCTGCGCGGAACCGCCGTGAATCCGGAGGGCGCCGCCGATGAACCTCGTCCTCTTTGGCCCACCGGGCTCCGGCAAGGGCACCCAGTCAGAACGTATCTGCAAGAAGTACTCGATGACCCACATTTCGACGGGGGACGCCTTGCGCGCCGCGATTCGCAACAAGACAGAGGTCGGACAGCGCGCCCAGGCATTGATTGAGCGCGGCGAACTCGTGGGCGACGATGTCGTCACCGATTTGCTGCGCACGATCATCGCCCCGCTCCGCTCCCAGACCGAAAGCTTCCTGTTCGACGGCTATCCGCGCACGGTGGGCCAGGTCTCGATCCTCGATGACATCTGCGAGGAATTCCGCCTTTCGCACCCGGTGGTGATCAACCTCACCGTGCCCGAGGAAACGCTGATGCTCCGGCTGACCGGTCGGCGCATCTGCGCGGAATGCCGCGCCACGTTCAATATCTACTTCAAGCCCACGCGCCAGGCCGGCGTCTGCGATCACTGCTCGGGGCCCTTGACAAAGCGCATCGACGACAGCCCGGAGACCACGCGCGAGCGCCTGCGCGTCTATCACGATCAGACGGCCCCCGTCCTCTCCATGTATCAGGAGAGCGGCATGCTCTACACGATCGACGCCACCGGCGACACGGAAGAGGTCTTCCGCAAGGTGGACCGCATCATCGAGGAAAATTACTGATGATGACCGCGGCGGGATTCTTCCGGCAGCGCCGGCACGAGCGTGGCTCCAACGAGGTCTATCTCAAGAGCGCCGCCGAGATCGCCATCATGCGGCGCGCCGGGCGCCTGCTGCGCGGGATCATCCGCGAGGTGACCGAGGCCGCCGTCGAGGGTGTCACGACGCTCGAACTCGACCGCCTCGCGTATATGCGCATCAAGGAAGCACGCGCGATCCCCGGCTTCCTGGGCCTGTACGATTTCCCCAACACGCTGTGCATCTCCGTCAACGAAGCCGTCGTTCACGGGATTCCCACCAAGCGCCGCCTTGTCGAGGGAGACCTCGTCTCCATCGACTGCGGGCTGATCCTCGAGGGGTACTTCGCGGACACGGCCTACACGGTGCCGGTGGGGCGCATTTCGCCGGTGGCGGAGCGGTTGCTGCGCACGACGCGGGAGTCGCTGGACGCCGGCATCGCGGCGGCCCGCGTGGGCGGCCGCGTGGGCGACATCGGCGCGGCGGTGGAACACATGGTCCATGCCGCGGGGTTTCACTGCGTGGAGGGCTACTGCGGCCACGGGGTGGGACGTTCCTGCCACGAGGAGCCACAGGTGTACAACACCAGCCAGGAACGCGGAAAGCGCATCGCCAGCGGCCTGACGATCGCCATCGAGCCGATGGTGAACGTGGGAACCTCGGAGACGCGCGAGCTGGAGGACGGCTGGACGGTGGTGACAGCGGATGGCTCGCTGTCGGCGCATTTCGAGCATACGGTGGCGATTACCGATGCCGGCGTGGAAATCCTGACCTTGGACCCCGTGCTGGACGGCGTGGAAGCACTCAGCGAAGGGAGATCGGTTTCGGCTTGACGGCTGAGTCCGCGGGAAGAGAGCATTCGAAATTGCGCCCTAGCGGTCAGGGGCGCGCCCCCGCCACCGGAAACCCGAAGCGAAAGAGGATATGGCAAAGGAAAAAGGCATCGAAGTCGAGGGAGTGGTAACGGAAAAGCTCCCGAACGCCATGTTTCGCGTCGAGTTGCAGAACGGCCTGGAAGTCATGGCCCACATATCGGGAAAGATGAGAATGCACTTCATTCGCATCCTTCCCGGCGACAAGGTGACGGTTGAACTCTCCCCCTACGACCTGACAAAGGGGCGGATAACATACCGCAACAAGAATTGACCCACCCCGGTGAGTCACCCGCAGCAAGCCCGGTTGGCGGCCCCGCCGCCCCCCGCGTGAGGAAGAGAAAGCCGAAAGAAGGACGACTGACATGAAGGTTCGCGCCTCCGTAAAGAAAATCTGCAACAAGTGCCGCGTGATCCGCCGCAAGGGCGTCATCCGCGTGATTTGCGAAAACCCCCGCCATAAGCAGCGCCAAGGCTAAGAGAAGGAGTATTCCCCGTGGCTCGTATTGCCGGTATCGATCTTCCCCGCGAAAAGAAAATCGCCTATGCCCTGCCGTATCTGTTCGGCATTGGCCCCACCACGGCCCGCCGCATCCTGACCGCCGCGCGGGTGAACTTCGACACGCGCACCAAGGACCTTACGGACGACGAGGTGACGCGTATCTCGCAGATCGTCGCCAACGAGTACAAGGTCGAGGGTGACCTGCGCCGCGAAATCGGCCAGAACATCAAGCGCCTGATGGACATCGGATGCTATCGCGGCATTCGTCACCGCAAGGGCCTGCCGATGCGTGGCCAGCGCACCCGTACAAACGCCCGCACCCGCAAGGGCGCCAAGAAGACCGTCGGCGCCAAGAAGGCCGCGAAGTAACCCCCGCCAGACCGCACCACCTCAAGGAGTCCCGCCAGCATGGCAAAGAAGCCTGCCGCCGCATCGAAGGCCCCCGCGAAGAAGAAAGCCCGCAAGAACATCGCCCATGCGGTGGTCCACGTGCACGCGACCTTCAACAACACGATCGTTACCTTCTCGGACCGCGCCGGGAATACCCTGAGCTGGGCGTCCGCAGGGTCGTCGGGCTTCAAGGGCTCGCGCAAGTCCACCCCCTTCGCCGCGGGCCAGGCAGCCGACAAGGCCGCCGCCGGCGCGCGCGACCACGGCGTCCAGTCCGTTGACGTGTTCGTGAAGGGCCCCGGCCCGGGCCGCGAGAGCGCCATCCGCGCCCTCCAGTCCGCCGGTATCAAGATCGCGCTCATCCGCGATGTCACCCCGCTTCCCCACAACGGCTGCCGCCCGCCCAAGCGCCGCCGCGTCTGACCGAACTTTCAGGAGGATTTCCCCAGTGGCTCGTTACATAGGCCCAACCAGCAGGCTCGAGCGCCGTCTCGGCAAGAAGCTTCACCTCAAGGGTGAGCGCGACATCAATGGCAAGTCCGCCCTTGAGCGCCGCAACTTCCCCCCGGGGCAGCACGGTCAGCGCCGCACCAAGCTGTCCACCTACGGCGTCCAGCTTCGCGAGAAGCAGACTCTCAAGATCATCTACGGCGTTCTCGAGCGCCAGTTCCGCAAGTACTATGCGACCGCCGTCCGCTACAAGGGCGTCACGGGCACGGTGCTTCTCCAGCTTCTGGAGTCGCGGCTGGACAACCTGGTGTACCGCGCCGGCTTTGCCGCCACGCGCCGCCAGGCCCGCCAGCTCGTCCGCCACAAGCATGTGCTCGTCAACGGCAAGGGGATCAACATTCCCTCCGCCAACGTCAAGCCCGGCTCTGTCCTCTCGCTGACCGAGAAGGCCAAGGCTCTGCGCGTGGTCGAGGATGCTCTCTCGATGATCGAGCGCCGCGCCGCCCGCAAGGGCTTCGTCGAGTTCAACGCCGACACCAAGGAGGCCAAGTACCTCCATGTCCCGTCGCGCGAGGACCTCGACGATATCGACGTGCGCGAGCAGATGGTCATCGAACTGTACTCGCGCTAATTAGCCGTTGTGGAACCGGTCCTGCCTCTCCCTCGCGGAGCGGCGTGGCTCGACACCTTCCCAATTCTTTCAGGAGCCTCTCCTATCCATGGAGCTTGAACTCAAACCGCTGATTCGCCCAACCCGCCTGGTTCCCGATGGCGTGACGCTGTCGGATACGTTCGGCCGCTTCACCGCCGAGCCCTTCGAGCGCGGCTTCGGCAACACGATCGGCAACTCGCTGCGCCGCATTCTGCTGTCCTCCATCCAGGGGGCCGCCGCCACCAGCGTCCGCTTCGAGGGAATCCGCCATGAGTTCAGCGGCATCCCGGGCGCCAAGGAAGACGTCAACGACGTCGTCCTGAACCTGAAGCAGGTCGTCTTCAAGATGGACGGCGTGCATGGCAAGGCGACCATCTTCCTGGACAAGAAGGGTCCCGGCCTTGTTCGCGCCGGCGACTTCGAAATCCCCGACCACGTTCAGATCCTCAACCCCGAGCAGCCCGTCTGCACGCTCTCCGAGACCGGCCACCTCCGCATGGAAGTGCTCGTCGCCCAGGGCCGCGGCTACCAGCCCGCGATCTATGGCGTGATGGAGGACGAGGACGATATCGGCATCATCCCGATCGACGCCGTGTTCTCTCCCGTCCGCCAGGTTTCCTACAAGGTTTCCGACGCGCGCGTGGGCCAGAGCATGGACTACGACCGCCTCCAGATCGAAGTCTCCACCAATGGCGCCGTCCGTCCCGAGGAAGCCGTCAGCTACGCCGCCAAGATCCTCCGCGATCACCTCGACCTGTTCATCCGCGCCGGGGACCACGACACGGTTTCCGTTTCCGGTGGCGATTCCGAAGGCGGGATCGGCATTGGCAAGGACGAGGATCAGGTTCAGGGCCTCCTCAACCGTTCCATCGAGGAACTGGAGCTTTCCGTCCGCTCCTTCAACTGCCTGGAAGCCGCCCAGATCAAGACCATCCGCGACCTCGTCCAGAAGTCCGAGAGCGAGATGCTCAAGTATCGCAACTTCGGCCGCAAGTCGCTCTCCGAAATCAAGGCGATCCTCAAGGAAATGGGCCTTGGATTCAACATGAAGCTCGACGACCGCGGGAATCCCATTCCCGCCGGCGACGAGAAGTAAGTAGCCGCACCGAGCCACCCTCGACGCCGTACCAGCCCCCATACCGAGCAACCGCACGTGAGACACAGAAAGCATAAAACCAAGCTGAACCGGTCCCTTGGCCACCGCACGGCCACCTTGCGCAATCTTGCCAGGGCCCTTATCCTCCAGACGAACGAGGACAGGGAAAACCCCGTCAACCTCGAGCGCATCGAGACGGGCGCGGTGAAGGCCAAGGTCCTTCAGCCCTTCGTCGAAAACCTGATCACGCTCGGCAAGAAGGGGACGCTGCACCACCGTCGCCAAGCCTTCGCCAAGCTCCAGGACAAGGAAGCCGTCCACCGCATTTTCGAGGTGCTGGCTCCGCGCTACAAGGATCGCCAGGGTGGCTACACCCGGGTCATCCGCACGCGCCGCCGCATGGGCGATGGCTGCGAGATGGCCTACATCGAGTTCGTTGACCGCCCCGAGGTTCCCGCGGGAACCCCCGCCGCCCCGGCCGCCGCCGCCGCCGCGGGCTGACCCCACCCTGTATCCTACCCCGTAGAACACACAGGAGAGCGCCTTGCCCACCGGAAACCGGAGGCAGGGCGCTCTCCTTCTTTTTTTTCGGTTTGACGACCGGACCCGCCACCCCTCCCTTGGGAACTGCCATGTCACGAGCCATCACGGAATTGTCCAACCCGCTCACGCGGAGTATCGACGCCGTCGATCCCACCGGGATCCTGCGCCTGCTGCGGCAGTCCGACGCCCAGTTGTTCGCCGGGTGGGAGACCTTTCCCTCGCTGATGGACGAAGATGTGCTCGAATCGCTGGCGCGCGCCGCCTGGCGGATGGCGCGCCTGCTTCGCGCGCCTGATTCCATCGTGGTCATGGCCGGCGCCGGAACGAGCGGACGCCTCGCCTATCTGCTCTGCCTCGAGTTCAACCGCATCCTCAAGGAGCGCCGCCTTCCCGAAGTCTTCCGCCCCCTCATGGCCGGCGGGGAAGCCGCCCTGATCATGGCCCAGGAGGCCGCGGAGGACAGCGCCACCGCCGCCCAGCGCGATATCAAGGACGCCGTTCACGATTCCATCCGCCAAGGGATGTATATCGGAATCACCTGCGGGCTCTCCGCGCCCTACGTCGCGGCCCAGCTTGAAATGATGGGCGGCAACAGCCGCTTCGAGTCTGTCCTCGTCGGCTTCAATCCCGCCTACATGGCCCGCGCCACCAGCACCGAGGGTTGGGACAAGACGGTGAAGGAGATCGTGGATCGCGCGCTGGAGAGCGAGCGCTTCACACTCATTAATCCCGTCTATGGCCCCGAACCCATTACCGGCTCCACGCGCATGAAGGGCGGCAGCGCCACCAAGATCGCCCTGGAGACCGTCTTTGCCACGGCCCTCTGGATCGTCGAGAACGAGACCGGGCCGGAGTCGGCTCGCGTCGAGCTATCGGGTGAGAACCTCCTTCCGCTCCGCCGCCAGGTTGCCGGGCAGCTGCGGCGCTATCGGCAGGCGGTGGAGGCCGCCTATGGAAACATCCCCGCCCTCGCGGAACTTGTCCGCCTCGCCGGCACGGCGCTGCGTTCCAGCGGCCGCATCCACTATCTGGGGCGCGGCGTCGCGGGGCTCCTTGGCATCATCGACGCCTCCGAATGCCCGCCGACTTTCGGCTCCGACCTCTATGACGTGCGCGGCTATCTGCGCGAAGGGTGGGAGATGCTGGGCTACTCGCCCGCGGCCATGCGCGCGCGCGGCCGCGCCTACGAGATCGACCTCGAATACTTCGCTCAAAGCGTGCTCCCCGATGTCACCAAGGGAGACCTCGTGATCGCCGTCGCCGTTGGCATGCCGGGAGAGATGACGCTGCGCCTGCTCAACGAAGCCGCCCAGGCCAAGGCGCGGACGGCGTTGCTGCTGATCGCGACGGAGCCGCCGAAGCCCGGCGTGCTTCCCGACTCCATCGGCCACCGCTGCGTCGTGATCGTGCCGTCGCTGGGCTTCGCGCCCGGCGTCAACAACGAGGCCGAACTGGCACTGAAGATCTGCCTCAACGCCACCACCACCGGCGCGCACATCATGGCGGGAAAGATCTATGAAAACATCATGATCGACCTGCGGATTTCCAACTCCAAGCTCCACGCGCGCGCCATCGGGCTGATCGCGCGGCTGCTCACGATCCCCGAGGCCCAGGCCAGCCGCGCGCTGCACTACGCGATCTTCAAGAGCCTCCCCGACGATGCCGAGCTGGCCGACGCCAGCGTCGCCGTCGCCGTCCAGCGCGCCGTCACCCGCTCCCGCATCGTACCCCTGGCGATGCTGTTAGCCACCGGCAAATTCACCTACGACGAAGCCGAGGAACGCCTCGCCTCCGAACCCCGCGTCCGCCGCATCGTCGAGGACATCCTCGGGCAGACGCAGGCGTAGGGGGAGAGGAAAGGCGGGAACGGCGGAGAAAACGGGAAAGACGGAAACGGCGCTCCCTCAACCAGCTTCTGCCTACCCTGTTCCCGCCGTTCCCGCTGTTCCCGCCTTTCCCGTTGTTCCCGCTGTTCCCGCCTTTTCCCGTTGTTCCCGCTGTTCCCGCCTTTCCCGCCGTTCCCCCTCCCCCTTTGTCACCCAATTGTCACACTAGACAACTGATTTCATTCGACTTTGGATTCCGGGTTGACGGCTTGAAAGGGTCTGATGCCTGTTTCGGCGCGGCGGGGAAATGGTGCCCGCCAAACTCATGGATGGGGTACGTCATGATGATCGTTCGGGGATTCGTTGGGATCATGGTCGGCGCTGCGCTGCTCGTCGGCTGCGGCGGAAGCGGCGAATCCACGGAGGGCGGTAGCGAGCTTTCGGGAACCATCCGCATCGACGGCTCCAGCACCGTATATCCAATCACCGAGGCCGTGGCCGAGGAATTCGGCAAGACGCAGCCGCGGATCCGCGTGACAGTGGCGCGGTCGGGGACCGGTGGCGGCTTCAAGAAGTTCGACACCGGCGAGACCGACATGAACAACGCCTCCCGCCCGATCACCCCGGCGGAGGCCGCCACCGCCAGGAGCAACGGCATCGATTTCATCGAGCTTCCCATCGCCTACGATGGGCTCTCGATCCTCGTGAACCCCAAGAACGATTTCGTGGCCCACATGACCGTGGAGGAGCTTCGCAAGACTTGGGAGCCCAACAGCACGGTGAAGAAGTGGAGCGACATCCGCGCGGGCTGGCCCGACCGGGAAGTGAAGCTCTATGGCCCTGGCCCCGATTCGGGGACCTTCGACTATTTCACGGAGGCAATCGTCGGCAAGGCGCGTTCCTGCCGCGCCGACTACACGGCGAGCGAGGACGACAACACGCTGGTGATGGGAATCGCCGGCGACATCAACGCGCTCGGATTTTTCGGCTTCGCGTACTACGAGGCCAACATCGACAAGCTCAAGCTCGTCCCCGTGGATGGAGGAAAGGGCCCCGTTCTCCCGTCGCCCGCGACAATCATGGACGGCACCTACTCGCCGCTGTCGCGCCCGGTCTTCATCTACCTCACGCGCGCGTCCGCGGATCGCCCGGAGGTTCGCGCCTTCGTGGAGTTCTACATGAACAACGCCGGCGAGCTGTCGCGCGAGGTCGGCTACATCGCGCTTCCCGAAAAGGGCTACGAGCTAGCCAAGGCGCGCTTTGCCGCGAACAGGACAGGTTCCGTCTTCGAGGGGAAGGAACACACCGTAGGCATCACGATCGAGGAACTTCTGGCGGCGGAGAACTGACCGTTGGCCGAGTTGAACACCGCAAGAATCAGGGAGCACCTCCGCAGGCAGGGCGGTGACGGCCCGATGGGAAAGCTGATCATCGGCTTTCTGGTGGCCTCCGCGTTCCTCTCGGTCTTCACCACCTTCGGCATCATCGTGGTGCTGGTGCGCGAATCGATTCCGTTCTTCAGCACCATCCCGCTCGACGAGTTCCTCTTCGGCACCAAGTGGTTTCCGCTCGCCGCGCAGCCGTCCTTCGGCGTCCTCCCTCTCGTCGCCGGCACCGCCCACATCGTGATCGGCTCCGCGTTCATCGGCCTCCCGCTGGGACTTGGCTCCGCGATCTACCTGAGCGAATACGCGTCGCCGCGGATGCGCTCGATCCTCAAGCCGTTTTTGGAGCTGCTCGCCGGGATTCCCACCGTCGTGTACGGATTCTTCGCGCTTACGTTCGTCACGCCGCTGCTGCGCAACGTGTTCCCGTCGATCCAGGTCTTCAACTCGCTCAGCGCGGCCATCGTCGTCGGCATCATGATCCTGCCCACGGTGGCGTCGCTGTGCGAGGATGCGTTGCGCGCGGTGCCTCGCCAATTGCGCGATGGCGGATACGCCCTCGGCGCCACGAAGTACGAGGTCACTTCCAGCATCGTCGTGCCCGGCGCGCTCTCCGGCATCATGGCCTCGTTCATCCTCGCCATCTCGCGCGCCATCGGCGAAACGATGGCCGTCACGCTCGCCGCCGGCGGCACGGCCAACCTCTCCTTCAACATGCTCGATGGCGTCCAGACGATGACGGCCTTCATCGTCTCCGTCAGCCTTGGCGACACGCCGCGCGGAACCATCGGCTACCAGACGATCTTTGCCGTCGCCTTGCTGCTCTTTGTCATCACGCTCGGGCTCAACCTGCTCTCCAACAGGATCCTCAAGCGCTATCGGGAAAGCTACGAGTGACGCCCGGCCCGCCCACCAACTCGATCCTCATGTCGACGGGAAACCTTGCGCGGCGTCGCCTGGCGGGCCGTTGCTTCTCGTTCCTCGTGGCGGGCTGCGCCTACTGCACGATCGCCATTCTCGCGGTGCTGATCATCCAGATCCTGGGGAAGGGATTCCCACTGCTTACGTGGGACTTCATCAGCAGCTTCCCCTCGCGCAAGGCCGAGGACGCCGGCATCAAGGCCGCGCTCTGGGGGACGTTCTGGCTGATGTCGCTGACGATGGCGATCGCCACGCCGGTGGGAATCGCGGCGGCGATTTATCTGGAGGAGTTTGCGCGAAAGGGAAAGCTGAGCACCTTCATCGAGGTGAACATTTCCAACCTCGCGGGTGTTCCCTCGATCATCTACGGCATCCTCGGGCTGGCGCTGTTCGTCCGCGCGTTCCAACTCGACCGCAGCCTGATCGCCGGAGCGTTGACGATGGCGCTGTTGATTCTCCCCGTCGTCATCATCTCCGCGCGAGAGGCGATTCGCTCCGTGCCCTCTTCGCTGAGGGAGGCATCCTTTGGCCTGGGCGCGACACGCTGGCAAACCACATGGAACGTGGTGCTGCCCTCGGCGTTTCCCGGCATCATGACGGGGCTCATTCTTTCCACGTCGCGCGCCATCGGCGAAACCGCGCCGCTGATCATGATCGGCGCGTTGACCTACATCGCTTTCACGCCGCGGGGCCCGATGGACGCATATACAGCGATGCCGATCCAGGTTTACGATTGGGCCTCTCGTCCCCAGCCAGAGTTCCAGGTCAACGCCGCCGCGGGCATCGTGGTGTTGATGGCGATCCTCCTGATGCTTAACGGTGTGGCGATCTGGCTGCGCCACCGCAGCAGCAAGAAGGCCCACTGATGGCGGATCAGCGCGCGACCCCGCCGCCCGAGGACGAAGTCCTCGCCATGCGCAACTGCACGATCCGCTATGGAAGCCACGTGGCCGTGCGCGATCTCAGCCTCTCCTTCGCGCGGCACCGCGTCACCGCCATCATCGGTCCCTCGGGTTGCGGGAAAAGCACGCTCCTCCGCGCGCTCAACCGCATGAACGACAGCATCGCCTCCATGCGGCTGGAGGGACGCGTGGAGTATCACGGAGAGGATATCTACGGCCCGGGCATCGACCCCGCGGAAGTCCGCCGCCGCATCGGCATGGTCTTCCAGAAGCCCAACCCGTTTCCCAAGTCGATCCGCGAAAACGTCCTCTGGGGCCCCAAGCGCAACGGCATGCTGAAGGGAAAGAACGCCGCCGCCATCGCCGACCTGTTGGAGAGCAGCCTCCAGCGCGCCGGCCTCTGGGAGGAGGTCAAGGACCGCCTCGGCGCCTCGGCCCTCGCGCTCTCCGGCGGACAGCGCCAGCGCCTCTGCATCGCCCGCGCCCTCGCCAACGATCCCGAGGTCTTCCTCATGGACGAGCCCTGCTCCGCCCTCGACCCCATCGCCACCTCCCGCATCGAAGACCTCATCAAGGAACTCGAGCGCACCTACACCATCGTCATCGTCACCCACAACCTCCAGCAGGCCTCCCGCGTGTCGGACTACACCGCATTCATGCTCAACGGCGAACTGGTGGAATACGGCGAGACAAAGGGGATCTTCACCAACCCGGCGAAGGAAAAGACGGAGGAGTATGTTTCGGGAAGGTTTGGGTGAGGGGTGCGGCGCTGAGGCGGATCTTTTTCGATGGACCTGACCGGTTGAACCGGGCCAGAAGCCCTGATGGCATCGAACGAACTGGCGGATATTCCCGTGACCACTCCACCACTTCCGGTAGGTGATCGCCCTGCGACGCGCCATGCGGCGTATATACACCGTTGGTGCTTTGTCGCGCTGCTGATGCTGATAGTCTCCGCGCTTCGCGGGATTCGTTTTCCCAACGCCTGGTCCTACACTCACTTCCTCTTCGACTACCGTTTCGGATTTATCCGGCGGGGCGCGGTGGGCGAACTCGCGCGACTGACCGGGATTCAATTCTTGCGAGACTATACTTTCTTCAGCGCGCTAGGATTTCTCCTCCTCGGCGCCATCCTCCTGTTGGTTGGCCATGCGATGGTCGTGTTGATCAGAACGGGCGATCATGCCCTGACCGCCTGCTGCCTGCTGCTCGCGTCCAGTCTTTGCATCGTCAACTATTGCCACTTCGTCGGATACCTGGACCATATCGGGCTGCTGATCGTCCTGGCGAGCCTGTATATACGAAAGTTCTGGCACAAGTTCCTCCTCCTTTTTCCATCACTGTTTCTCGCCATGCTGGCGCATGAGGGCATCATGGTCATGTACCTCCCCGTCGCCGTGATGTCCCTCGTTTTCGCCATGAACGGGAACAGGAGCCCGCGCCGCGTATGCGCGGTGGGATTGGGTTGCGCCGTGCTGGTTGGCCTAGCGCTGTTCCTCGATAGGTCGTCGCTCGATCAGGCGACCGCCGAGCGTTTCCACTCGCAGGCGCAGGAGCAGACCGAGGTCACGCTGAGGAGCGACGCTTTCGAGACACTCTATCGCAGCTCCGCCGAGAATCGCCGCATCATGGCGGAAGTGTGGTCGGGGAAGTCCTACTTTATCGTATTTTGCCTGACGCTCTCCGTCGCGCTCCCCAGCGCGGCCTTCATCATTTGGGCAGCATTCCGCATCCTCCGTGCGTCGGGATCGCC
>JBBQYG010000038.1:0-28682 GCA_038208905.1 Candidatus Sumerlaeia bacterium
CGATGAACCCATCCTTGCGGCACTGATTCAGTCAGGAGCGAGCCATGCGAAGGGCGAGTGCGGCACGCGGGAGGCCTTTGCCGCCGCGCTCGCCGGCTGCGACGCCCTCATAAGCTGCGCCCATGTGAAGCACGCGCCCGGCTGCGTCTCCGCCTGCGCGGACGCGGGCGTGGCCCGGTATATCCAGATGAGCAGCGCGCGCCTTTTCTCCCAGGTTGCCGACCAGACGGTCGAGCAGGTGAAGCACGGAGAGAGTGCGATCACGGCCAGCAACCTGGACTACACGATCCTTCGCCCCACCATGATCTTCGGCGGCCGCCGCGACGCCAACTTGACGCGCCTCGTGGCGTGGTTCCGCAGGCATCGCTGGCTTCCGATAATCGGGGACGGCGCCGCCCTCGTTCAGCCCGTCTATACAGAGGACGTGGTGACCGCCATCGCGCAGGCGCTCGAGCACCCCGGGCGCGCAACCCGCCGCGCCTTCAACATCGGCGGCCCCGACGCACTGACTTGGCGTGCCATGATGGAGGAGATCGCACTGGCCGTGCGCGGGACGCACCCGCTCTTCATTCCCGTGCCACGCGGCGCGGCGCTGGCCGCGGCGTCAGTGCTCCCCCGCCGCATTGTCTCACGCGAACAGATCCTCCGAATCAGCGAGGACAAGTCTGTCGATATCGCAGAAGCTCGCGCGGCACTGGGGTTCGCGCCGGTGCCGTTTCGCGACGCGATTCGTCTCAAGGAATCCGGCAAGGCAGAAGTGGAAGCTTTGTATTCAAGGTAGCGTGGGCGTCTCGCCCGCGCCGGCTCGGGCGGGACGCCCAAGCTACCATGGCAGCCACTTAGATATGAAAGTTCGGATGCACCCGCGCGAGTCGTTCCGACTCCGCGTCGAGGAGGCCGTGCAGCGTGGTGCTGTCGTAGATCTCCGCCGTCGCCGCCTCCACGCGGTCCCAGAGGGGGCCGAACACGTCGTCCCGCGCGGGGGACCCCTTGGACTGATCGACCGGGGAGAGCGGTCCCTGTACGAAGCGGATCACATCGCCCACGGTGATGTCGGCGGGCGGGCGGCTGAGGGCGTAGCCGCCCGCCTTGCCGCGGCGCGAGACGGTGAAGCCGCCCTGCTTGAGTTCCTTCAGAATCACCTCGAGAAAGCGCATGGGAATCTTCTGGGCGTCGGCGATATCGCCGATGCGCGCCGTGCCATCGCCGTCGCGCCGCGCGAGCTCGAAGAGCGCGCGCAGCGCGTACTGACACTTGAGCGTGATCGCCACGCGGCTAGGCCTTCAGCGCTTCGAGGCCGAGGCGGTGGGTCCAGTCGCCGAACGCTTCGTCCGGCTGGCGCTCCGCGCGCCAGCGCCCGACCAGGCGTGCGATCTCCGGCGGCACATCCTCGAAGAGCATGCGCTCCTTGAAGAGCTTGTTGAGTCGCGTCCCCTCGAAGTCTCCGCCGAGGTAGAGGTTGTACTTGCCGGGGGCGCAGCCGATGTGGCCGATCTCCGCGCTCTCTGGCCGCGAGCAGGAGTTGGGGCAGCCGCTCATGCGGATGGAGATGCGCTCGTGGCCGAGGCCGAGTTCCTCCAGCTTGTCGATGAAGACGGGCATGGCGCGTTCCGATTCCGCCAGCGCGAGCCCGCAGGTGGGAAGCGCGACGCAGGCTATCTCGTGCCGGCGGATCTCGCTCAGCTTGCCGTTCACGTTCACGGCCAGGCCGGTGTCGGCGAGCATTGCACTGATTTCCGCCTGGCACTTTTCGGAGACATTGGCGAGGAGGATGTTCTGCTGGCCGGTAAGGCGGACCTCCGGGCGGAACTTCTCCACGATACGGCGCAGGATCGTCCGCGCGGGGCGCCCCGGCGCGTCGATAATGCGGCCGTTTTCGATGAAGATGCCGACGTACATCAACCCAGGCTGACGCTGGGCGTGCCAGCCAAGATGATCGTCGTATTTCCAGGCGGAGTCGTCGATGGGGCGCGCGGGAGCCAGCTCGATCCCCATGCGGCGGGACATCTCCTCGCGATACCACGTTTCCCCGACTGCATCCAGCAGGTACTTGAGGCGGGCCTGCTTGCGGTCGGTGCGGTTTCCATAGTCGCGCTGCACGGTGATCACCGCATCCACTGCGGCCAGAATATCGTCGCGGTGGACGTAGGCGATGTTGGTGGCGAGGCGCGGATAGGTGGCCTTGTTGCTGTGGGAATGGCCGAGCCCGCCGCCCGCGACGATATTGTAGCCGGTGACCTCGCCGTCCTTGGTGAGCGCGATCAGTCCAAGGTCCTGTGTAAAGACATCGATGCAGTTGTCGCCGGGGGTGGTGACGCCGATCTTGAACTTTCGCGGCATATACGTCTCGCCGTAAAGATCCTCATTCGGATCGCGGAGGTTGATGATCGGGACACCCTCCTGATTCCGCTCTCCGTCTATAAAGATATCATAGAAGGCGGTGGTGCGCGGGAGGGTGCGGTCGGAAATCTGCCGCGACAGCTCGATGAACACGTCGCGCCCGGCCCACTCGGGGCGCGGGTCCAGGTCGATCACCGGGCAGCTCATCACGTTTCGGACAACGTCTCCGCAGGCGCCATAGGTGGTGAGCAGGCGCGTGTTGAGCTCGCGGGAGAGGCCCTGCAGCTTCTCCTTCCCGATGCCGTGGAACTGGATCGTCTGGCGCGTCGTCAGGCGGATGGAGCCCTTGGAAAACTTCGTCGCGCAGTCGTCCAGGATCAGGTACTGGTCGGCGGTGAGGCGTCCGCCGGGCACCTTGGTGCGGACCATGAAGCTGAAGTCCTTGTCCAGCCCGGCGCGCTTGCGCTCGATGCGCGTGTCGCGGTCGTCCTGCTGGTACATGCCGAAGTGCTTCATAAGCTGGTAGGACTCTTCCGAGACCTCCGGCAGGTTGGGATCGGTCATCTCCTTGAAGACATCGCCGCGCAGGCCGTGGCTCACGGTCTTGAGATGCTCGACCTTGTTTTTCTTCTCGAGGGGCGCGTCGATGCCGAGCGTTCCGCGAAGCTCCTCGGGGTCTTGAAAGGTCTTCTCTGACATCGTTGTCACAGCTCCTTGCACCGCGTGTCGGCGGTGCCCATGTTGGGTATATACGCTCTCATTTCGAGTTCGGCGACGACCATCTCGGCGCAGTCTTTCAGGCTGCTAAGACCCGTGTCCACGACGAGTTCCGGCTTGGCGGGCGGCTCGTAGGGCGAGCCGATTCCCGTGAAATCCTTGATCTGCCCCGCGCGGGCCTTGCGGTACAGCCCCTTGGGATCGCGCTGCTCGCACACGGCGAGGTCGGCCTTGACGTGAACCTCCACGAAGGTCTCTGGCTGGAGCGCGCGCGCCATGTCGCGCTCGTGGCGGAAGGGGCTGATGAACGCCGCCAGGGTCACGATCCCCGCGTCGCTGAACAGGCGCGCCACTTCGGCGATGCGGCGGATGTTTTCCTTCCGGTCCTCCTCGCCAAAGCCCAGCCCCTTGCTGAGGCCCATGCGGATGTTGTCCCCGTCGAGCACATAGGTCCTGACGCCGCGCTCGTGGAGGATCGCCGACACCTCGTTGGCGAGGGTGGACTTGCCCGATCCGCTGAGGCCCGTGAACCAGAGCGTGACGCCGCGATGGCGGTTCTGGTTCTCGCGCATTTCGCGCGTCACTTTCTGCGAGTGCCACACGATGTTGGGCTCGGGGGCTGGGGGGTCCTTGGGGGCTTCGCGAGCGAGCTTGATCCCCGATTGCATCTCGCGATAGGCTCGGCTTAGCACCTCGCCCACCTCGGGGCGCATGATGCGCTCGTCGGGGGCAACGCCGCTGCGCAGCAACTCGCGCAGCTTGCGGTCGGGGATCGTGACGGTCTTGAGGCCCCTGTCGGCGTGGTCGGCGATGAGCGCGACGGCGCCCAGTTCCTCGAAGTACGCGGCGGCGCCGACGAAGATCGGCTCGATCAGGAGCTTGCCGGCAAGGCTCTCGAACTTTGCCCGCGCCTCCGTGCCGGAGGGAAAGCTACTCCCCGAATCATAGAGCGGATCCGCGGTGCCGTGCCCGATAATGATGTGGGTGAAGCCCATGTTCTGGCGATAGATCGCGTGCATCACGGCCTCGCGCGGGCCGCCGTGAAACGTGCGCATTTCCAGCGCATAGAGGTCGAACACATCGTTTATTGTATATCCAGCCTGCCGCCAAAGGCTCTCCTCGGCGTCGCCCTTGCCGAGGAGGCGCATCTCCTTCAGCACCGCGTGGGAGGCGATGCGGACCTCCGCGGGAACATCGTCCCAGCGGGTCTCGCTGGCGAGCGGCGTCAGCACCACGCCGGCCCACGTTCCGGCGTGCATCAGGCGTTCCGCCGCCACGACCATCGCGTACTCGTGATCGCGGCGCAGCGGCCGCCGCGCGGGCATCGCAATGGCGGCGGACCAACCCTTGACCTTCAGCAGCGCGCGGACGCGGTCGGTCGAGTGCGTGTAGCGCGCGATGGCCTCGTTGGGCCGAAAATCCGAGGGGAACACGTGGATCTTGCCGCCCGCGAGCCAGCCGCGGCGGTCCTCCAGCGTTTGGCGCGCCCCCGGATGCTCGGGCGTTTCGCTGCCGTGAATCACGAGACAGTAGCGCGCCTTGTCCCACGCATAGACATCTTCGACTTCGAGCAGGGCGACTTCCTCGCCGCGCTCCGAAACCATGATCGCGGGCTGGCCCGGCTTGACCGCGGCCTTCTCCTCCTCGGTGAGGGGAAACGCGATCGGCACGCCCCAGGCCCACGAGTCGCCGTTGGCAATGATGATTTCCTCGTCCAGCACGCGATCCCACACATCGCGCGTCATCGGACCAACCAGCGGCGTCAGCAATCCATCGCCGAATCGCCGCACGGTAAGGAGGTCGATGCCACTGACGACGATGCGCGGCGCGTCGGCATGGGCTCGGCTCAGTTCCACCGCGCGCTCTGCGCCAACAAGGCGCACGGCCAGTTCCTTCGCTCCGCCGTGGGGCTGCATGGGGACGCTCATGCGATGCCCTCCTGGGCGGCGGGCTCGGGATGCGCCGTCAAGTCCTCGACCGCGGCGAAGCCAAGCCGCGACGCGGCGGCGGAGGCCAGCTCGCCAATGGCGATGGCGCGCAGCGACGGCAGAGGCGCCTCCGCGTAGATCGCGGCGAAGTCCTCCACCGCGCGGGGGCTGGCGAAGAATACCGCGTCAACAAAGGCGAAATCCACTGGGGCGGGCTGGCCGGCTTCCGCGCGATAGACTGCGATGCACGCAACATCCGTCGCGCCCGCGCGGACGAGTTCCCCCGCCATGCCGCCCCGATAGTGGGCCGCGCAGGGAAAGGCGACCCGCTGGCCGGCAAAGACTTCGCCAAGCCCGCCGCTGACGAGGTGATCGGGGAGGAGCGCCAACGCCTCCAGTGCCTCGACCGTCTCCTCGCCCGCCGCCGCAATGCGCGCGGAAATACTGCGCGCGTCATGGCCTGACTCACGCAGCAGGGCGAAGAACTCCCGCGCGGAATGCGGGTTGTTGAAGAGCAGCCAGTCCGCCCCCCGCGCATCCGCGACAGCGATTCGGGCCTGGGCGCGGGCCTCGCCTTCGAGCGGATGGAACGCCGTCACCGGCCTCCAAAGCATCGAGGCGTGGGGAAATCGCGCGGCCAGCAGCGGCGACACGCGCGAGGAGGTGACCATGATCGTCTGCGCGTGGCGCGGGCCTCCCGCCCGAGAATCACGGCCCAGCGCCGCCGTTTCCCCCACCACGAGAACCGCGGGTGGCTTGATCCCCGCCGCTTTCACGGCGGCCTGAATTCCAGAGAGCGGCGCCCTCGCCACCTGCTGTCTATACGTGGTGCCGCTGGCGACAAGCGCGGCGGGCGTCCCGGGCGCGACGCCGCGGGCGAGGAGCCGTGCCACAATGTCGCCCAGCGCCTCCACACCCATCAGGAAGATGCGCGTGTCCGACTCGCCGGGCTCGGGAAGAACGCCGTCCTTGCCGCGCCCGGTCCACACGGCGAAGCCCCGCGCCAGCTCGCGATGCGTCACCGGAATCCCGGCGGCGGCGGGAACCGCGAGCGCGGAGCTGATGCCGGGGACCACGCGGCACTCGACGCCGCGCGCGGCGAGGAAGTCGCGCTCCTCGCTGCCGCGTGCAAACACGAAGGGGTCGCCGCCCTTTAGTCGCACGACGCGGTTTCCTGCGCGGGCCTCGGTCAGGAGGGTTTCGTTAATCTGGTCCTGCGACGCGGGACCATCGCCGGGGCGCTTGCCCACGTCGATGCGGCGCGTGGCCGGGGGGAGCGCCTGGAGCAACTCCTCGCACCCGAGCCGGTCGTGTACCACCACGTCGGCCTCCGCCAGAAGCTGCCACCCGGCCAGCGTCAGCAGTCCCGGATCGCCGGGTCCCGCGCCCACGAGCCAGACCTCGCCCGGACCGAAGCCGCGACCGAGGGGCGGGGGTTGCGGGTGGCGCCGGGGGCTGATGTTTTGTAGCTTGGTTGGCAACGGAAGGGATGGCCGGGAGCGTGGGGGATTCGGGGCGCGGCGAAGGGGCAACAGCTTGCCCGCGAGGCCCCCGCCCCGCGCAAGTGCAACGATGAATCAGGGCGACCGGAGGGCGTCAATAGAAATACCGATTATTCCGACCGGATTAGTCCAGATTGGCCAGACCCCCCTCCGCCTCCCAATCCACGCCTTCGATGGCGGCGGTGATGGCCTGGCGCAGGCGCTTGGCGCGCCCGGGGGACTGGCCAAAGGTGGAGATGGAAATAAGCACGCCCTCCTCGGGGTGGCGGATCACGGCGGTGGTAAAGAAATCGGAACCCTCGGGATCGTCGGCCACATTGACCGGGACGCCCGCGGCGTTGGCGGCCCGGGCAACCGCGCGATTTGCCTCCCGGTGGTTGGTGGCGGCAAAGATGAGGTTGAAAATTCCGACCTCCGGCGCGCCGTCGGGAAAACTCCCGGGGACGTGCCCGATGGCACCGCTTGCGTGGAGCTGGCGAAGCTCGTCGGTGATCTCGGGACTAAGCACCGTCACGCCGAATCCCCCTTCCAGTAGTCCGCGGACCTTGCGCGTGGCGACGGCGCCTCCGCCCACGACGAGGGCACTCCGCTCTGGCCCCACCAGGACCACCGGATAGAATGCTCCCGATTCGATCCGCTTCTGGCGCCGATCGTGCAACTCGTCCTCGTGCGTCATGATTCCGGCTCCGTTGAGCAAGGTAAGGAAAGTCCCCGCAAAATGAAACCACAGCCCCTCCCCGGCGGCAAGCCCCCCCGCATCGTGATCGTGGCCCACGGTTCGCGCTCGCGGGAGTGGGTCGCCGCCCTGCGCGCGTGGCATCGCGGCGTGGTGGAGCAAATGGGCGACGCGGGCGGCGCCGTGGAGCTGGCGTTCCTGGAAATCGCGGAGCCGTTGCTGGAGGACCGCCTCGGCGATCTCGCGAAGCAGGGCGGGCCGGTGGTCGTCGTGCCGTTCTTCCTCTCTCGCAGCGGCCACGCCGGCGACGATGTGCCGCGCATCGCCGAGGAGAAGCTGGGGGGGCACGTGCCGTGGCGGATTGTCTCGCCACAGGGATGGGAGACGGTTCTTGGCCGCAACGCCGCGAGGCGCCTCCTGGCGGCGGGCGCGCGCACGGGCGACCCGGTGATCGTGTCGGGCTATGGCGCCTCTCATCACGACGAACTGTGGCGCGAGTTGATCCGCGAAGTCCAAGACGCGGCGGGGCCGTTTGCCGGAGGCGCGCCGTGGCTGTGGGCGCCGAGCGGGCATTTTCTGGCGGACTACGGGGCGCCGCTGCGCACTTGTCTCGCGTCGGTGGAGAGAAGCGCGCGCCGGATTTCCACACGCCACGCCACGATGCGCCGCGGGAGCGGCGCCACATTCGTCGCCCCGGACTTCAGTCCGGGGTTCACTGGCCCCGGTGGATTCCGACGCCCGCAGGGATCGCACAGTCGCGCGCCTGTTGGACCCCTCCCAGGGTCCGGTTCCCTATCCTCTCGCGTCCCCGGACTGAAGTCCGGGGCTACGAATGTGGCGTCCCTGCCGGGACGCACGCGACTGGCGTCGCCGAGAGGTCGCGGCAAACCCCGCGCGGCGATACTTCCACTTTACCTTTCGGTCTCCACCTATCAGAAGGAACTTATTCCGGCGGCGATCTCGGAGTTTCCCGGGCTCCGAATCAGCTTTCAACCCGACGCCATCCTGCCCGACGCTGAACTGGAGTCGTGGATGGCTCAGCTTCTGCTGAGGGAGTTGTTGCCGGAACCGCGCCGCATTGGCCAAGGAGCCCCATGAACCTCGATTCGTCCCGCGGCAGCCAGACCACCAGCCGCGTTGGCGTGGCGGTGTTCAAGGGCACGGGCTCGCGCCTGGAAAGTCTCTCCGCCGACGAGATCATCCACTGGACGCTGGATACTTTCCCCATTGGGAAAATCGCTGTGCTCTCCGCCTTTCAGAAGGCCGGATGCGTCCTCTGCCACAGCATCGCGCGCCTCGGTCTTCAGTCGCGCGTGGACGTTCTGTTCGTGGACACGGGGGTGAACTTTCCCGAGACGATCGAGACGGTGGATCGCTATCGCACTGAGTATGGCCTCAACGTGATCGCGCTGCATCCCGAGCGCACAATGGCCCGGCAGACGGCGGAGGAGGGCGTGCTCTATCTCTCCAAGGAGGGGCAGGAACGCTGCTGCGAATTGCGCAAGAAGGATCCGTTGAAGCAGATCCGCGGGCGCTATGAGGCGCTGCTGTCGAGCCTCCACCGCAGTGATGGCGGCCGCCGCGCCAAGACCCCCGTTCTCGCGCCCGACATCGAACTGAATCTCGTCCGCATCCACCCGCTGATCAGCATCACCGAAGAGGAAATCGAGGCCTATATCCGCCAGCACGGCGTGATCGTGAATCCGCTCCACGACCAAGGCTACCCGACGGTTAGCTGCGCGCGATGCACCACGCCGGTCCTCCCTGGTGAGGACGAACGCGCGGGCCGCTGGCGCCACTTGGAGCACGCCTCTCAATACTGTAACATCAATCCGACCGACCGGGCGCGAGGGGGCGACAACTCCGACTTCGTGGAACTCAGCTACGAGACGGCGCTGAAGATCGAGAACTACGACATCTGACGCGCGGTTTCCCTCGACACGCCCCCACGCCCAACCGAAGTTGGCCTTGTGCTTGTCGAGTTAGGCATACCAATGAAAGCCGGTATCAATCCCACCTTGTTCCTCCCCCCGTTTGTCCGGTCCTTCGCCGCAACTTTGCTCGCCGTTGCATTGGTCCTCGCCCCCGGTTTTGCGACCGCCGAGGAAGCCCCGGCGCCGGAAAGGCTGGTCATCGCCTTTCAGAAACAGAAAGATCCCCGCAAGATTCAGGAAACCGCCGACTCGCTGGCGGCGATCCTTACAAAGGATATCGGCATCCCGGTGGAGGTCTATGTTCCGGCGACCTATACCGCCAGCGTTCAGGCTCTGGCCAGCGGCAAGGCGCACTTCGCCTACATGAGCGCGATTCCGTATCTGCTGGCGCGGCAGGAGGCGCCGGTTGAGATCGCGCTCGCCGAAGTGCGTGGCAATCGGACCGACTATGATTCAGTCTTCGTAGTGAGGAAGGATTCCCCCTATCAGACGCTGGCCGATCTAAAGGGCGCGCGGATGATGTTCACGTCGGCCACCAGCACGTCGGGCTATGTGATGGCCTACTCGCGCTTGGTGGACGAGAAGCTGCTGGAGAAGCGCGCGGCGCCGACCACGTTCTTTAGCGAGGCGAATTTCGCCGGCGGTTACGACCGCGCGCTGTTGGCGGTGCATCGCGGCCAGGCCGACGTTTGCGCGGTGAGCTACTACACCGTCGAGGGGGAGAAGGCCGATGTGTATTCGACGCCGCAGATGCGCGAGGAATTGCGCGTCCTGACGCGGACGCCCGGTGTGCCCACGCACCTGATCTGCCAGCGCAAGGACCTTCCGATATCCGTCCGCGAAGCCTTCAAGGCCTCGATCCTGCGCATCGCGAAGGAGCAGCCCGCGCTGCTTTCGGATGTTTACGGCGCCGCGACGTTCAAGGAAGTGGACGAGAAGGAACACCTGAAGGGCGCCGAGGCGGCGCTCGAAAACACGGGCCTCGGATTGGCGGGCCTCGTCGAGTGAGTGTGTATCCCCAGCCCCTGACCCTGGCCGTCGGCGCGGGAGAGGCAGGCACCGCGGAAGCCGCGCCGGTGCTGAGGCTGTGCGATGCCAGCGTGCGTTATGGGCGGGCGGAGAAGGCGGCGCTTGTCGGCGTGTCGCTGACCCTGCAGCCGGGAGAACGCGTGGCGTTGCTGGGTCCATCGGGTGGTGGAAAGACGACGCTGCTGCGCGCGCTGGAAGGTTCGCTTCCGCTGAACGAGGGGACGCTTGAGCGTGGCGGCGTGGCGAGCTTGATCTATCAGGACCTTCGCCTGGTGGGGGAAGCGACGGTGCTGGCCAATGTGTGCAACGGCGCCCTGGGGCGGATGCCTGGGCGGCAGGGCCTTTTTGGATTCCCGCGCGAAGTGGTGGCGCGGGCGAAGTCGTTGCTGGCAGAGTTGGGACTCTCCGAATTCATTGATCGCAAGGCGTCCTCGCTCTCCGGCGGCCAGCGCCAGCGCGTCGCGATTGCGCGGGCGCTCTGTGGCCAGCCCGACGCGATTCTGGCCGACGAGCCGATGGCCTCCCTGGACCCGGCCAACTCCGGGCGCCTGCTGGAGGTGCTTGCGGTCCTGCAACGGCGCCATCGCTTTGCGTTGGTGCTGTCGATGCACGACGCGGGGCCCGATCCCGATTTCTTTGACCGGTATATCGTCGTCCGGGATGGAAAGTTGGCGCTCTCCACCGCAAGCGCCGCCGAGGCGTGGGGGACGATGCACGCGGTGCCCGCGCACCATCCGCAGGACAGCGAGTTCGTGCCCCCGCCCCGCCAGGACGCGGCGACCGAGGCTGGCGCGCCCCTGTGGAGGCGCGTCGCCCCCGCCGTGGCGGTGGCGATGATGGGCGCGGCGGTATGGTGGTCCGCGTCGGCGCTGGGCCTTGTGCGTGCGGCCTCCTCGATGGAGGCCAGCGGCGTCTCTGCGTTTCTGAGGAGACTCCTGCCGTCGAGTTGGGCCGAAGTCGCGGCGCTGCCGTGGGCGACGCTCTTTGCCTCGCTCGTGGAGACGATCCAGATGGCCCTGGTGGGGACGCTCGCGGGCGTGGCGCTGTCGCTGCCCATGGCGGTGATGGCCTCTCGCGCGACGTCGCCGCGGCTGCTGCGCGTTCCCGCGCGATTCCTGCTCAACGTCGTCCGCACGGTGCCGTCGATCGTGTGGGCGCTGTTCTTTGTGGCCTTTGTGGGGTTGGGTCCGGCCTCGGGCGTGATGGCGCTGGCGGCTTACTCGATGGGGTATCTGACGAAGTTGTTCTACGAAGGGCTGGAGGACGCCGACAACCGCCCGGCGCTGGCGCTGAAGGCGCTCGGTGCAAGCAGGCTCCAGATCTTCCGTCGCGCGATCCTTCCCACGGCGCGTCCGGCACTGGTGGGCGCGTGCCTGTTCGTGTTCGAGTACAACATTCGCTCCGCCAGCATTCTGGGCGTGGTGGGCGCGGGCGGCATCGGGCAGGACCTGATGTACTACATCGAATGGCGCCAGTTCCCCGCCGCCATCGCGGGCCTGCTGATGATCCTCGCGATCGTGGTTGGGCTCGACGCGATTTCGGAGCGGTGGCGCCGCAGCTTGACGAAGCAGCGCGGCGTTTGATTCCCCCTACAGCTTGAAGCCCTTGCGAATCGCGATGGCGCGCTTGGCCTGCTGAAACGCGGCGAAGTACTCGCCGGTTCCCTCCGGCGGAAGGCTCGGCTGGCGGGAGAGCATCTCGCGCGCCTGGCCTTCGATCTCCTCCTCGATGCGCTGGTCCTGCAACATGATCTTGCCGATCACGTCGGCGATCTGGTCGGCCCCGGTCATGCATTTTACGGCGCCACGGGTGGTCATTTCGCGGGCCATGGCCTTGGCCAACTTGCGGATGCGGGTTTCGCTCATCTTCATCGGCATGCCCTCGGATCAGATAGGCCTGTATGGTAGGCGTTGGGGTGGCCCAAGCACAATGGAACTATCCATAGAGCGCTTGGGCGATGCGGACAAAGAAATAGTTCGCATGGAAAACTGATATGGGGCATCTTTCGTGCGCAGTTCGAAACGAGGAGAACAAGATGAAAGCCCACGTAGAAAGCCACGGTCACCCCGACAGCGACGGGACCTCCGGATGGAGGGAGCCCGCCGTCGCGTCAGCGCTGTGCCTCGCCTTCCTTCTGGCGGCCCTCGCGACCTCCGCAGCGTGGCCGATCGTCTCCGCCGCGCTGTTTGCGGCGGCCTTCATCGCCGGGATGCGGTATCCCCTTCCGGAGATGGCGCAGTCGCTGGCCCACGGCCAGGTGGATGTTGACCTGTTGATGGTCGTGGTGGCCCTGGGGGCTTGGTTCCTCGGGCACCCGGGAGAGGGCGCCTCCCTTCTGGCGCTCTTCGGCGCGAGCCGCGCGATGGAGGCCTATGCGCGCGGCCGCACGCGTGCCTCGGTGAAGGACTTGGTGGCGGAGCTACCCAGTCGCGCCATGCGCGTGGAGGGCGGGGAATTCAAGGACGTCGCCGTGTTGGATCTGGTTCCCGGGGACACGATTCTCGTCCGCGCGGGGGAACGCGTCGCGGTGGACTGCGAGATTGTGGAGGGTGAGACCACGCTGGACCTTTCCGCCATCACCGGCGAGTCGGCGCCGAGCGAGGCCAAAGTCGGCACGGACATCCCCTCGGGCGCCGTGAACGGCGGCGGAGTGGTGCGCGCGTCGGTGACGCGACTCGCGGCCGAAAGCTCCTTCCAGAAAATCATCCATCTGATCGAGAACGCGCCGATGCGCCGCTCGCCCGCCCAGGAACTGTCGGACAAGGCGGGGCGCATCTTCACCGTGGCGATCCTTTCCGTATCGGCGGTGGCATTCCTTGCGTGGTGGCTGGGCATGGGATTGACCGCGGCCGATGCGACCTATCGCGCGATGGCATTGTTGGTGGCGGGATCGCCTTGTGCCATCGTGCTGTCGGTGCCGAGCGCCATTCTTGCGGCCATCGCGAGCGGCGCGCGGCGCGGCATCCTGTTCAACGGCGGGCGCGGGCTGGCGGCGCTTGCGGGCGCGCGCATGGCCGCCTTTGACAAGACGGGAACCCTGAGCGTGGGAATCCCCGGCGTGGTCAAGGTCACGGGCCCCGGCGCCGAGGACCCCGAGATGCTGGGCGTGGCGTGGGACCTTGCGCGGTCCTCCACGCATCCGGCATCGCTCGCGATCGCGCGCAACTTTCGCGAGGAATTCGAGCGCGGCGCGCATCCCACGATGAAGGAAGTTCACGAGCGCGCGGGCCGCGGCATGACTGGCGAATGGCACGGGCGCAAGTTCGAGCTGGGCCGCGCGCGAGGCTGCGACGCGCTCGACGGCGAGGATCGCGAGTATTCGCGCGTGGTGCTATACGCGGACGGCAAGCCATCGATTCACTTCTATCTGGCGGAGACGCCGCGCGAGGACGCGGCGCAAGCAGTAGCCGCGCTGCGCGCGCGCGGCCTGACGCCGCTGATCATCAGCGGCGACACCCAGGCCGCCGTGGATCGGCTGGCGAAGCAAGTTGGCATCGCCGATGCCCGGGGCGAGTTGCGGCCCGAGGGCAAAGTGGAGGCGATCCGCGCGCTGGCGCTGCAGGGCGGCGTGATGATGGTGGGCGATGGCGTGAACGACGCCCCCGCCCTGGTGGAGGCCGACGTGGCTGTGGCGATGGGCGTGCGCGGTTCGGCGGCGACGCTGGCGCAAGCCGACATGATCCTGGCCAAGGACCGGCTAATCGCCCTTCCGATGGCCGTGGATCTGGCGCGCCGCACACGCCGCGTGGTAGCCCAGAACCTGACCATCGCCATAGGCGCCGCGGCGGTGCTGATGGCCTTTGCGCTGCTGGGGCATCTGCCGCTGCTGGCGGGCGTTTTTGGCCACGAGGGCGGCACGGTGCTGGTGGTGCTCAACAGCCTGCGGCTGCTGTCGATTCCCGAGGCTCCCCCGGCGCCGCCGACCGCGACTGTGCGGGCTACTCCGGGCGAAGCTGCCGCGGCGGCAGCTTGACCTCGTATTGTTGGAGCATTCGCGCAACGAGCGCGGGCGCGGTGGCTTGCGCGCGAGCGAGCCACTCCGCGGCATCGGCGCCGCGGCCCCGCGCGCGGAGAAGAATCGCCTTCGCGAAGAGCACGTCGGCGCGGGTGACTCCGCCGGAGGAAAGCGCCTTCTCCACGCGAGGCTCCGCGTCGTCGAGGAAGCCCGCGCGAATCTCCAGAATCGCCGCACCCGCCAGCGACGACAGGTGGCCGGGCGCCACTTCCAGCGCACGCAGGTAGGCTTGGTACGCGCCCGCGTGATCGTCCAGCGCCTCCAACGTCGCCCCCAGGTTGTTCCACGCGCGCGGCTCCGCGGGCTCCATCCCCGTGACATGCAGAAAAGACAAGCGGGCGTTGGCGAAATCATCCGCCGCGAAGAGCGCATTGCCCAACTGGAAGTGGATGTCCGCATTGGCGGGATCCAGTTCCACCGCGCGGCGCGCGTCGGCGACGGCGTCGGCGGGGCGACCGATCTCGAAGTTGGCGATCGAGCGGAAGAAGTAGTCGCGCGAGTAGTCGTCGGGCGGCACGCGCCACCAGTTTGCGAGCGACAGGGCGGCCATGCCGAGGGCGGCGGAACACAGGGCCAGGCGCTCCCTGGCTGGATGCCTGCCGAAGTCCCATGCCCATGCCACTCCCCCGCCCGCCAAAATCGCCATCGTCGGCCAGATCGGGATGCGAAAGCGCGAGTTGACGAAGAAGAGGGCGATGCTGGCACTGTATAGAAGTATATGCGCAACGACAAAGGCGAGAATGCGCCGGTCGCCCCGCCTCCAGGCAAACCACGCGCCCGCCGGAGCCAGCGCAAGCAGTAGCCACCATCTCACCGGTAGGAGCCGCAGCAGGAGCGATTCCTCCCTGAGAATGAAGGAGAAGGAATTGTTGTTTGCGACCTCGTGATTCCACGCCATTAGCCACGACTTCTTCAACATCAGTCCGATCCAGCGAGGAGGATCGGCGGCGATTTCCCCGCGTGCCTTCGCGGACCAGAAATCGGAGATGACGCGCGGATCGTCGCTGGGGGCGGTCCCGCGCGCCGCTATCTCGCGGCGGTACTCCTGCTCCGCAAACACCTGGATGGAATCGCGGTATTCGCCCGAGTAGGTCGCCGCGCGAGCCTGACGCGGGATCATGCCGTCGGCCTGGCGATTGTTGCCGACATAGAGATTTATCCCGCCGGCCCCGGTGACAAATTGGTAGTATCCCGACTGCCTCGCGTTGGCGAATCCCCACAACGCCTGGGTGACGAACGCCGCCGCCAGCGCCAGCAAGGGCAGAAGCGATTCCCGCCGCCTGCAACTGAGCCAGTGCAATCCCGCCACCGCGGGAAACGCCGCAAAGAAGAGCACCATGTTGGGCCGCGCCTGGGCGGCGAAGCTGGCCAGCACGCCACACGCGATCCATCCCGCGATGCGGCGCCCGCCCGATTGCGCCACGGTGTGGGCGATCAGCCACAGCAGGGCCATGACGAGGAAGGCGAGGAAGGGCTCGATGAGCAAGTCGCCCTCGAAGTACAGCGGCGGCGACGCCAGCGCATACAGCAGGCCCGCCGCCAGCGCCGCGCGGGCCGAGCGGAACATGCGCCCCGCAACGCTTGCCACCAGCAGCGCGGTTGCCACGCCGAGGGCGTGCTGGACCGCGATCGCCAGAACAATCCCCATGGCTGGGCCCGCGATCCAGTACCACGCGGCGAGGAAGAGCGGATACAGCATCGGGCGGAAGCCCGCGAAGTCGCGCAGGCTCCCCTCGCCAAGGAGTGCCCGCGCGAATCCGTCATAGTACTTCTGGTCCAGGAGCGGCAGCGCGAAGAGTGGCGATCCCGTGTGCTCCAGGAAATAGAGCGCGCGGAGCAGCATCGCCGCGAGTCCAACGATCAGGTAGATTCGAGCCCAAGCGGGCGCGCGAGGCTGGGCTTGCGATTCCGCCATCGGGGCGCCGCCGCGGAATGGGATATCAGCCGAAGAGGTAGCGAGTGAGCAGGTAGTTGGCGACGAGAACGCCGCTGAGGGAAACAACGACGGCGCTGGTGGTGGCGCGGCCCACGCCCTCGGCGCCGCCGGAGGTGTTCACGCCCTTGTAGCAGCAGACGGAACTGTAGATCGCGCCAAAGACAACGCCCTTGAAGAGGCCCTTGGCGATTTCTCCCACGGTGATGTAGCGGAAGGTCTCTGCCCAGAAGGTGACCCAACTGACGCCGAAATAGCTCGTGGCGATCAGGCAACCGCCAAAGAGTCCCGTGACGGTGGAATAAGCCGTGAGCGCCGGCGTCATGGTGACCGCCGCGACGATGCGCGGCATCAGGAGGTAGCGGTTCACACGGATGCCGAGCACGCGGAGGACGTTGACCTCGTCGTTGACCGCCATCGTGCCCAGCTCCGCCGTCATGGCGGCGCCGACGCGGGCGGCGATGATGAAGGCGGTGAAGACGGGACCCATCTCCTTGATCATCGACTCGGAGACGACACTGGCGATCCACTGCTGCTGGCCAAACTGAGCGAGGACGATTCCCGTGCCGAGGGCCACGGTCATCCCGGTGAAGAGCCCGATCATCAGCGCGAGGGGAATGGTCTCCCACCCGACGCGGGCCATCTGCTGGAGGAGGCGCCGGCGCTCGTTGCCGCCAAGGTGGAATTCCCTCATCCCGCGCAGGAACGTGAGGATGATCCCGCCGCTTTGGACGTAGAAATCGGAGAACTGTTGCTCGACCCGCTGCCACATGGCTGGGGATTCCGGCCACTTGGCGGCGCGGTGGCAACCGGGAATGTCGTGCGGGCTGGGCTTGCGGGGGCGGAGGGCTTGGTCTATCCAAGGATGGTATTGAATTCACGCCACGCGCGGAGGAGCCCCTTGCTACGATTTCAGGCGATTTGGTGTACAGCGATGGCACTTCCCGTTGGACTGGCCCTGGGCGGGCCGGGCGAGGTTTTTGACCTGCGCAACCGCCCGACCGGGTCGTCGTTCACTTACTACACCGACATGGCTGGCGGCCAGCGCGGCGTGCCCGTGACCACGGGCGATTTCAATGGCGATGGATTCCTGGATATCGCGGCGTCCCCCTTCTCGGGCTCGACGCTGGGGAGGACGGCCAACGGCGTCCTGAGAATCACTTTCGGCGACGGCACCATCGGCGCAGAAGTCGATTGGAACACCTACACCGGGCCCCAGCTCACGGTCCACGGTGCGGAGACCCACAGCCTGTTTGGCGTGGAGGCCTACGTGGCGGATTTCGACATCGACGGCTTCGACGACATCCTGGTCGGCGCCTCCCACGGAAAGTTCATTGCCGACGCCCCCCGCGCGGGCGAGGCCGTGATCCTGTTTGGCGCGCCGGACTGGGGCGCCAGCGTCCGCACGCTCGACATCAAGTCCCTCCCATCCAGCCAGCGCGCCAAGTTCTTCATTGGCCAGCGCGAGAACGACCGCCTGGGGAGCTGGTTCCAGATCGACGATCTGGACGGCGACGGCGAGCTGGACGCGATCATGGGCATGGACCTTTCCGATGGCCTGGCGAACAACCGGACCAACGCGGGCGCCGCGGTGATCGCATGGAGCGCGGGGTCTTCCTTCCCCGACCGCCCGTATATACGCGTGGGCGACGCGGAGACGGCGCAAGCACTGACGGTGATCTATGGCCGCGACGCCGCGGACCTTTTTGGCGCGACCAGCTTCTCCGCCGACCTGGATGGCGATGGAAGGCGCGATGCAATCATCTCGGCAGGGGTGAATCGATCCGGGCTGGCCTATGGCGCCAATGGGTATCCGGGATCCGGCGGAGGAGACGGCCCCGAAGGCACGCGGTTCAACGCGGGCGAGGCGACGATCTTTTGGGATGCGGCGAAGCTGAAGGATTTCCGCGCACTCGATCTGGCAAGCCTTCCCGTAGAGATCGAGACAACGATCATCTATGGCGAAACACGGGACGACTACTTCGGCGAGGAACTCTTTGCGGGGGATTTTACTGGCGATGGCGTGGACGACCTGTTTGTCGGCGCGCTGTTGGCCAAGCGCCCCCCGCCGGTCTCCACCGTGGGCGCAGCCTATATGTTTCCCGGCGGGGCGGCGCTTCGCAACTCAGTCGCCATCGATGTGGCCTCGCCGCCCGCTGGCTTCGTCAGCGGGATCTACGGAACTGAATCGCTTGGCATCGCGGGCGATACCTTCGAACTCTTCGACATCAACAAGGACGGCGCCCTAGACCTGTTCTATGCCGTGCCGCAGGGCAACCCATCCAGCAACCGGCTTCAGTCCGGCTATGCGATGGTGATCTACGGTGGGCAGGCCCTTCCGAAGATGCCCACGCGCGTCTTCGTCGATCCGGTGAACACAACGCCCGAACTCATGCGCGCCCTCGTCTATGGCGTCGATGGCAAGCCGGAGCAGCTCGACGGCGACCTCTTCGCCTATTCGTCCGCCTTTGGCGACATGAATGGCGATGGCGTTCTGGATTATGTGCCCAACGCGATGCTGGGCGATGGAAAGAACAACGGCTTCGTCAATGCGGGCGAGAACTATGTGGCGGATGGACTGATGATCTCGCGCCATGCGGCGGCGCCGCTGAATCGAAGGGGCCTGGGAAACACCGGCGCCATGGGGCCCGTTGCCGCATGGAATGCCTCGCAGCCGATCTTTGGCGAGGTGACGGGTTACGAGGTCACTTTCCTGCCCCTCGGCGGGGCTGGAAACGTGCTGGTGACGGTTCCCGGAACGAGCGCGAACGTGGAGGACTTCCCGGGGAACGGGAACATCCTGAACGTGAGGGCCGTGATGCAGCGCGGCGCCGAGATCGAGCGTTCCATCGTGGTGCCGTTTTCTCCACCCGTGGAGATTCGCGGATTCCCCACGGCAACGCCAACGATGTCGCCGACGGCGAGTCCGACACCCTCGGGAACAGGAACACCCACCACAACGACATTGACGCTAACCGCAACGCCGACGCTGACACTGACGCCCACACCGTCCCCATCGGCGACGGCATCGCCCTCGGCAACGCTGGTGCCCGGCGACGTGGTTCCCGCGCTGCTTGGCGTGGATTCTGGCACGCTGGCGCTCGACAACAACGGCGACTTGATCCTGGACGCGGCGGATATACGGCGGAATGACTGACGCCCCGGACGAACCGGAGGAGAGCGCCGCAAGCCCGGCGCATCGCTATCCGATCCTGAGCCTGGAGCCGGGCGAGTCGCTGGCGGCTTTTCTGGATCGGCTGCTGGCAATACACAACTGGCCGGCGGAGTCGCGCGCCGGGGACAGGCCGCTGCTGGCAAGCCTTCTGGCGAGTGTGGGCGAGGAGCACGGCGCCGCGGAGTTCGGCGCCCACCTGGTCCGCTCGCTCAGCTTCTCCGCCGACCCGGCGATGGCGCTGCGCCATTTCGACCGCTACCTGCGCGCGCTCGGCGACGGCATGGCCAGCGAGGTCAGCGGCCTTCCCCACAATCCCGAACAGCTTCACTTCCTAAGCTCGCTCTTCTCCTTCAGCCAGTACCTCAGTGAAATCGTGATCGCGCATCCCGAATATCTGGCGTGGATATTTCGCCACAGTCGGCTCAATCGCGAGAAGCCGGTGGAGCGGTATCGCGAGCAGCTTGCAGAGGCGCTGGCGCCACACGCGGATTTCGAGGCGCGGCGCGCGGCGGCGACGCTCTTCAAGAAGCGCGAGCTGCTCCGCATCGGCATCCGCGACATCCGGGAGCTGGGGATGACGGGGGAACTCTGCCGCGAGCTGTCGAGCCTTGCCCAGGCCGTGGTGGAGGTCGCGCTGGAGGAGTGTCGCGCGCGGCTACTGGCGATCCACGGGCTACCGATATCGGAAACCGGCGGGGGGGAATCGGGCTACTGTATCTACGCGATGGGGAAACTCGGCGCGGGGGAGTTGAACTTCAGCTCCGACGTGGATATAATCTTCGTCTACGACGAGGAGGGCGAAACGGAGGGAGTGCCGGTGGGGCTCGGCGGCCAGCGCGTCCGCCGCGTGAGCAACCACGAGTACTTCAACGCGCTCTCGCGCGATGTGAGTTCCTGGATCATGGACCGCAACGCGGAGGGCTTTCTGTTCCGCGTGGATGCGCGCCTGAGGCCGGAGGGCATCAACGGCCCGCTGGCGCGGTCGCGGCCCGCCTACTCGGCATATCTCAACACTCAGGCTGGAGTGTGGGAGAAGATCGCCTACCAGAAGGCGCGCTGCCTGGCCGGAGACGGGAAACTGGCGTCGGTCTTCGACAAGATCGTGGAGCAGTTTGTCTATACGCACAACGTGGCCGAGGAACTCTTTCCGGAGATCGCGCGCCTGAAGCGCCGCATCGACCACGAGTCGCTCGACGCCGAATCGCGCAAGCTGGACATCAAGCGCGGCACCGGCGGCATTCGCGAAATCGAGTTCCTCGTCTCGGCGGAGCAACTCCTTCACGGAGAGGACATGCCCGCGCTCCGCGTCCGGTCCACGCTGATGGGGCTATCCATGCTCGAAGCCGCGAAGATCATGGACGCCGACACGGCGGAAAGGCTGGAGCGCGCGTACCACCTCTTCCGCCGCGTCGAGCACACGCTGCAGATGATGCACGAGGCCCAGACTCACCGGATGCCATCGGACCCGCGGGAGCGCGAGGCGCTGGCGCTGCGGTGCGGCTTCCTGAAGCCCGCGGATTTCGAGAAGACCATCGCGGGGCTGCGCGACTTCGTGAGGACGCGATTCGAGGAAAAGTTCCACGCAAGGGGCGAGGACGCGGGCCTCTCCCTGCTGGATCATCTCCTCTTCACGGAGGAGCCTCCCGACGAGGTGCTGGAGCAGTTGCGCCCGGCGGGACTCGGCACGCAGGAAGGCTATCGCGCGCTGAAGGCGCTGGCGACGGGGACGCGCGAATACGCGCCAAGCGCCAGCGCGCGGGCGGACTTCGCGAAGCTCCTTCCGATGCTCCTCGCCGAGCTCCCCGGCGTGGCGCTGCCGGAGTTGGCCGTGCGCCACTTCGACCAGATGATGAAGGCGGCGCGCGGCAACAAGTTCGTGTACGAGATGTGCCTCACGCATCCGCCGATCCTGCGGCTTTTCCTGCGGACGCTGGGCTTTGGCTCCTTCCTCGCGCGCCAGTTGATCGCGCATCCCGAGTGGCTGGAGGAAATCTTTCGGGGGGGCGGCCTGACGGAGGGGCGGACCGACGAGGCGCTGGCATCTCTGGCGCCGCCCACTGGAAGCATCGGGAACGACCTGCGGCGCATCCGCCAATTCAAGCAGCTTGAGGGGTTCCTCCTGAGCACGCAGGAAGTCCTTGCCGTGGCGCCCGCCCCCGCCGCGGCGGCGCGGGCAACGCGCCTGGCGGAGGGAGTACTGCGCTTCGTGGCCGCGGTGGCGGAGCGCGAGGCGCTGGAAGGCATCGGCGCGTCGCGGCTCCCGGCGCGGTGGGCCATCATCGGCCTAGGCGGAATCGGCGACGGCCAGGTGCACATCGCGGGGGATCTGGACATCGCCTTTGTGGTGGAGGGCAACGACGTGTGGATGGGCGAGGCGATGACGCGCTGGGTGGATCGCGTGGGCCAAATTGCGATCGGGCACATGGCGGCGATCTCTCCCGATGGGCAGCTCTGGAAGGTGGACGCGCGCCTTCGTCCCGACGGCGCGGGGGCCCCCCTGGCCGCCACTGCCGACCGGTTTGTGGAGTACTACCGCCGGGAGGCGGGCCTGTGGGAGTGGCAGGTCCTGACGAAGGCGCGCGCCGTGGCGGGCGACCTCGGGTTCGGCGGAGAGGTGCTATCGCGTCTATACAAGGTCTTTGGCGAGATCGGCCCGCTGCCCGGGCTGGCGGGCGAGATCCAATCCATGCGGCGCCGTATCGAAGAGCACGTGCGCGTGCCGCGCAATGCGCTGTTTGACATGAAGTCGAGCCCCGGCGGAGTGGTGGATGTGGAGTTCCTGACGCAGTTTTTCCAGCTCGGGAACCACGCGGAGGCCGCGGTGCTCTTTCCCATGACGACGGAGCAGGCGCTGGCGGAGTTCATCCGCCGGGGCGATGTCCCGGCGGAGGACGGCGCCTGGCTGCTGGATCATCTGGGGCTGCTGCGTATTCTGCAACGCGCCCACCGCGTCCTGTGGGAGACGACGCAGGACCAGTATCCCGCGACGGCGGAGAAGCAGGAGGCCCTGGCGCGCGGCGTGGCGGACCAGTTGACGCTCCGCTTCGGAGAGACGGGCAAGAGCCAGTGGGACGGCGCCGCCGCGGGCCTTGAATCCCGATTCGAGAGGGCGCGGGCGATCTTCGACCGCGTGCTCGACGGCCTAGGCTGTGTTTGACAATTGCATTCGGCTTTCCGATGGCTGCGAACCTTCGTCCTGACGCGTCGCGATTCCTCGACGATGAACCACATCGCCTCGTCATCGGCGCCATCGTCATGACTCGTTCTCGCTCAACGGACCAGCTCGAAGCCATTTATCAAACACAGCCTAGTCAGTGAGTTCCCGCAACGCCTCGCGCAGCCCCGCCAGAGCCCGGGCGCGGTGGCTGATGCGATTCTTGACCTCGTCGCCAAGCTCCGCCAGGTGCGCGCCGTCGAATCCGTCGGGAACGAAAATCGGATCGTAGCCAAAGCCCGCCGCGCCTCGCGGGCCATGGGCGATGTGGCCCTCGCAGGTGCCGGAGGCGTGGAATTCACGCCCATCGGTTGATCGTAGGACAACGGTGCAGGCAAAGCGCGCCGTGCGCTTTTCGTCGGGCACGCCATCGAGCTCCGCCAACATGCGTGCGTTGCGCTCCGCCGCGGTGGGGGCATAGCGGCTGCTGTGGATTCCCGGTCGCCCGTCAAGCGCGTCCACCTCGAGGCCGCTGTCGTCGGCGAGAGTCCACGCCCCGGTGCGCTCGCCCCAGGCGCGTGCCTTGATCTGCGCGTTTGCAATATACGTGGAGCCATTTTCGTCCGGCTCCGGCGCGCCGGGAAACAGATCAGTCCCCTGTATATACAGCGGAAGGTCGCCGAGAATCGCCGATATCTCTCCAAGCTTGTGCGCGTTCCCTGTGGCGACGAAAAGCGGCGCTACCGGCCGCAGATCCGGCTCCAGCTCCGGATAGCTTCCCGGACCGCGCAGCACAACCACCCGGCGACCGACCACCCTCAGCCGGTCGCGTGAAAACAAATCCACCGCGAGCGGCAGCGCGCGGTGCTCCTCGGCCAGAATCCGCGCCGAAAGATCAGCCTCCGTGTCGGTCGGATATGCGGGCACGGCGCGCTGGGCGATGATCGGGCCCTCGTCCATGCCCAGCGTCACGAAGTGCGCGGTGCAGCCCGCCACCTTCACGCCGTAGGCATGGGCCTGCGACTGTGCGTGAATGCCAGCGAACGCGGGGAGCAGCGACGGATGAATGTTGATCATTCGACCCGCGAAAGCGCCGACAAGCACCGGTGTCAGCAAACGCATATACCCGGCGAGGATCAGGAAGTCGATGCGACGGGCCTCCAGCTCGCGGATGATCGCCGCCTCGTGGGCCTCGCGATCCTTGCCATAGGATCGATGGTGCACGCATAGGCCGGGAATGCCCTCGCGCTGCGCGATCTCCAGCGCGCCTGCCCCCGGAAGGTTAGAGAGCACCAGCGCGAACTCCACGTTGGGCAACCGGCCCGCCTTCGACTCCGCGAGCAGCGCCAACAAGTTGGATCCACGCCCGCTGGCGAGCACCGCGGCGCGCAACGGCCTGGCCGGCGGATTCGGCGGCAGGATTAAACCGCTCATGGAAGCGCCTGGTTGGCGAACGACAACCGGATCACGCCGCATACCAGCAGGTCGCCGCGCCGGATCGCGCTGGCCTCGGCAAATCGCGCGAGCGGCCCATCGGCGGCCTGAACCTGCACCACACCCCGCCACGGCGCGCCGCGGCCAAGGAGCGCCTCCTCCAGTCCGCCCGGTACCTTGTCCCGATTGCCGAATCCCAACAGCGAGAACGACAGCCGGTTCACCAGCGCCTCCGCCCGTTCGCCAAACAACTCCTCAGCGGCGGCGTTCAGATACAGCGAATTGGCAAGCCGATCCGTCAGTATCAGCGGCGAGGCATCGAACAGCGCGGCCATATCGGAGGCAAGTTGCAGGTCGGCGGGCTGGGGCCAGAGCGAGGCGGGAAGTTCCAAGTGGGCGCGTCTTCTCCCTAAAGGATGGCCGAACTATTGCCCGGGGCCCGGCGTGGGCAAGGGCCGATGCGGAGATCGGAGGCAAACACAGGTACATGGTGCCCCCCGGGAATCGCATTGCGCCATCGCCGCCGCGGGTGCATCCGTTCGCAAGAACATGGACCAAGAGAAGAAATCCGGGAGCATTTTGTCGATGCCATCGAAGCCCCCAAGTAAACCCGCTCAGGGGAAGGCCAAGGCGGGAGGAGTAGCCCCCGGCCCGCTGATGGCGACGATTTCGGGCATCCGCGGGGTGGCCGGGCGGGAGCTGACCGCCGCCACCGTCGTGCCCTTTGTCGATGCCTTTGCCCACATGATCGGCGGTCCGCGCATTGTGATCGGCTATGACGCGCGCCCATCCCATCAGTGGATCGTCCCCTTGGTGGAGGCTGTGGTGCGTTCCCACGGCATCGACGTCGTTCAGCTCGGCCTTTGCCCCACGCCGACCGTCGGCATGATGACGCGCAAGCTGAAAGCCGCAGGCGGCATTTGCGTGACCGCGAGCCACAATCCCATCGAATACAACGGACTGAAGTTTTTCCACTCCGCCGGGGAGTTCATCACCGGCGAGATGCTGGCGAGGCTGAAGGAGCTGATTGCGACGCCGCACTCCCCCGCCGAGGCCCCCCGCGTTGGTGCCCGGAAGGAATTCGGCGGCGCGGCGGAACTGCACCTGCGCGAACTCGTCGCCGCGCTTCCCCCGCCTGGCCGCGCACGCACGGGCAAAGCCCCCCGCGTCGTCATCGACTGCTGCAATAGCGCGGGCACCACGCTGGCCCCCGATGTCGCCGATGCCTATGGCGCGGTGATCCAGCTCCTGCATTGCGACACGCGAAAGCTGGAGTTCCCCCGCGGCGCCGAGCCCACGGCGGAGAATATCGTGAAGCTCCGCCGCGCGGTTGTAAAGGAGGTCGCCGACCTCGGCTTCGCCATCGATCCCGACGCCGACCGCCTGGCGCTGGTCGATGCGCAGGGCAACGCCCTCGGCGAGGAGCGTACCTTCATCCTCGCGGCGGACGCCTTCCTGACGCTGGGCAAGCGAAAGTCGCCGCTGGTCGTGAATCTCTCCACGTCGATGGCCGTCGATGATCTGGCAAAGAAGCACGGAGTGAAGGTCTATCGCACCGCCATCGGCGAGGCCAACGTCCTTGCGGGAATGCGAGCCCACAAAGCCAGGATCGGCGGAGAAGGAAACGGTGGCGTGATCCTTCCCCAGGTGCAGCCAGGCCGCGACGCGGCGACGGCGATCGCGTTGGTGCTTATGGGCCTTCAAGCACGCGGCGGCACGCTGGCCGACTGGAACGCGACGATTCCCGACTACGCGATGCGCAAGACGAGCGTCCCTCTCGGCTCCGTTCCCGTTGCCGCGGCACTGGAGAAAGTGAAGCGAGCATTCCCTCGCGAGAAGATCGAGACCACCGACGGCGTGAAGGTCTCCCTCGCCGACCGCTGGGTGCACGTGAGGGCGAGCAACACGGAACCCATCGTGCGCGTCTTTGCCGAGGCCCCGACGGCGGCGGGCGTGGAAGAGCTGGTTGAGAAGGTCGCCGGGCTCCTGAGATGAGCCGCATCCTCCTGGTGGGCGTTGGCCCGCTTCCCGCCGGGGATTTGCGCCGCGTCTATGCGCCGGGCCTCCGGCTGGAGGCGTTTCTGGACGCGCTCCTTCGCGCGGGATGCGATGTTCACCTCGGCGAGATTCACTTCGCCGGAATCGACGACGCGTTCCGCCCCGCCAAGCGCGATGGCCTCGTCGCTCACGAGCTTCTTGGCCCCGGCCTCGACGCGATCATCGCTGGCATCGACGCCATCGCGGAAAAGTCCCCCCCCGACGCCATCGTGGCCCTGACAGACATCGGATGCCTCGCCGCGTCTCGGTCGAAGTTCGGCGGTCCCCTCCACGCCGATTTCTTTGGCCACCCCATGGCGGAGCGGCAGCAGCAGGCGTATATACACCGCAGCGACGCCTCCCTCCACGCGCAATGGCTCGATGTGCTGCCAACGCTTCTTCGCGCGGACCGCTTCTCTGCGTGCTCGCCAAGCCAGCGCCTCGCCCTCGTGGGCGAACTCGGCGCCGCGGGGCGGCTGAACAGCCAAACGTGCAATCTTGAATTGGTAGAGGTCGTTCCGCCCACGCTCCCCTTCTCGGAGCCCATCGTCGCGAAACACCCGAACTATCTGGAGACAAAAGGCATACCCTCGGGCGCGCGGGTCGTCTTCTCCTCCGGTGGCTACAACACCTGGCTCGACGAGGAGACGATGTTTCGCGGGATCGAGGACGCCCTCCAGCGCGACACCGCGCTACACTTCGTCTCCACTGGCGGCGCCATCGAGGGCCACGTCGAAGTTGTCTATACACGCTTCCGCGAACGAGTCGCCGCGAGCCCCGTCGCCGACCGGTTCCACCTGCTCGGCTGGGTCCCCCACGCCGAACTTCTCGACGCGATGCTGGGCGCCCATGTGGGCATCAATGTGGATCGCCAGACGCTCGAGGGCGAACTCGGATGCCGGAACCGGATTCTCGGATGGCTCTGGACGGGAATGCGCGTCGTCAGCACCGTCAGCAGCGACGCCACCGCCGATCTGGTACGAGATGGGTGGGTCAACCCAGTAACCGACGGCGATTGGGAAACGCTCTCCGCCGCCCTCCGCGAGGAAGCCCACCGCCTCCCCGAAGCCGACCCCGCCACGCGCCGTGCCGCCCTCCGCGCCCGCTGGGGCCCCGAGAACAATTTCCGCGCCCTCGCCCAATGGGCCCGCAACCCCACCTCCGCCACCGACCGCCCACCCTGCGGCATCGTGGACAACCCGCTTGCCAACCTCCACCGAGCCTTCCTCGCCCACGCCGCCTCCTCCGCCGACACCGACGCCATCCGCCAACGCGCCCGCGCCATCGCCGCCCGCCTCTCCGGCAGCCGCGCCTTGGCGCTCTATGCCAAGCTCCACCCCGAAACCGCCGCCCTCATCGACGAACTCAACCGCCTCTGAATCGCCGGAAAATAACCTTTGACTCCCCGAAGCTCCTGAATAGGCTTCCAACCTCTGTGGCTGACGACTTGGCCACACCGCGCGCCCTTAGCTCAGCTGGATCAGAGCGTCTGACTACGGATCAGAAGGTCGGGAGTTCGAATCTCTCAGGGCGCGCCACTCAAATTTCTCGACTTACGAACCGCCGCCGAGGCCACTTGGCGGCGGTTTCGCTTGAAGTTGCAAGTTTCTTGCAAGTGCCCGGCGCCGAGAGCCTCTTCTGTACTTCAGAAATGGCCTCTTCCAAGGGTCCGATTACAGACCGTCGGAAAGAATCCATCTTCTCTTCCAAGGCCTCCTTTTGGCCCCTCGTGCGGCTTGCGATGCTGGGGATGTAGTGCTTCTTCGAGACGCTAGGCGCCACGTGCCCCGTGTACTCCTCCCAGAGCGCCGAGCGGATCCGGATGCCTCGGTCGTCCGAGAAGGTAAGTAGGACGTTCCTCATGTCCTAGGGGGGAAGGATACCTGAGGATCCCAGGCCTTGCGGGCGCGCTTGAACTCGGGGCGGTAGGAGTCGTGGTTTAGAGAGCCATTGTGGTCGCGAACAGGGACGGCGCTTCGTCGCGGCGTCTACCTCAGGCTCGTGAAATTCGGAGAGGACAAGCTCGTCAGCAAGGACGAACTCGGTTAGGGTTACACTACCCACCCCAAGCTCCGGAATGTGCACTGTGTTCTTTCATTGGTCTGTTTCAATCTTGGCTGTTTTTAATACTTTTCGATCTTTGCGGGCAGATGGTTCTTGATCGCCCGGCGGGACTTGCTCTTCGCCATCTTTCTGAGGGTCGGTTTTGATTTTCAGCAATCGCGCGTTGATGGCCACAATCACCGTGCTCGCGGCCATCAGCACCGCGCCCACCGCGGGAGTGAGCAACACGCCCCATGCATAGAGCGCTCCGGCCGCCAGTGGAATGGCGACGACGTTGTAGCCCGTGGCCCAGGCCAGGTTCTGCATCATCTTGCGGTAAGTGGCGCGGGAAAGTTTCAGGATCGCCAGCACGTCCGCTGGATTGCTTCTCACCAGAATGACGTCCGCGGTTTCGACCGCGACATCCGAGCCGGCTCCGATGGCGATTCCCAAATCAGCCTGCGCCAGCGCCGGCGCATCGTTCACTCCGTCGCCGGTCATGGCCACCAACTGGCCACGTGCCTGGACATCTTTCACTTTGGCTGCTTTATCCTGCGGCAGGACTTCGGCGAAGTATTCATCGAGTCCAATCTGGTCCGATACCCATTTGGCAGTCGCTTTGTTATCGCCGGTAAGCATCATGCAGCGAATACCCATTTCCTTGAGTGCCGCGACGGCCTGCTTCGATTCGGGCCTGATGATGTCGGCCAGGGCCATCGCGCCTTTCAGCGCTCCGTCCACGAGGACAAACACCACCGTCTTACC
>JBBQYG010000039.1:0-28544 GCA_038208905.1 Candidatus Sumerlaeia bacterium
ATGGAACTTGCCCGCCATGTCCGCGCACCGCTGGACATCGGCGCGGCGCTCGCGCTGGCAGCGATGGAATTCGTCCCCGGCGACACCACGCTGGCGGCGGGCGTCCACGAACTCCGCGCCGGAAGCGCGCTCGCCTTCCGCCAGGGCGCCGTCATGCTTCGTTCATGGTGGCGCCCGCGCCTGATGTCCGATGCGGAAGCAGACGAGGCAGCGCTGGAGAAGGAGTTGGCACTTATCCTCAACACGGTCGCCGACGAGTGGTCGGAGGGCCTGCGCAGCCTGCTCCCCATTGGCGCGCCTGTGTATATACCCCTCAGCGGCGGGCTCGATTCGCGGCTACTGGCGGCACTCTTCTCCCGCCGCCTTGGCAACCGGGCGCAGGCCGTATGCTACGGCGATCCGCTGTCCCAGGATGTGCGCTATTCCCGCGCGGCGGCGGCGGCGCTGGGGATGGAGCACCGCCTCGTCGCGTTCACCGACGGTTCATTCCTCTCGCCAGAACGGCGCCGCCTGCTGGCGGAATCCATCGGCCTGACTACCCGCCTGACGCTGGCCGATGGGGGGCTGCGCCTGTCGGAGGAATTCCTCCCCGCCGAGGGTCTGGCGGTCTTCCTCTTGGGTCATTCGGGCGATATCCTCAGCGGCTCGCGATTGCACGCGGGGCTACAGGGGCTTCGCACGGGCGGGGACGTGGCCGCGCTCATGTCAAGTCGCTGGACGTGCTTCCGGGCCCCGCTGCTTGAGAAGCTGCTTCGCCCGGAGCACCTGCACCTGGCGGGATCGACAGGAAGCCAGCTTGCGGGGAGTTGTGCCCTGGTTCCGTCGGGCGACGCGATGGAGACGGCACAGGAATGGTTGCTCTACCAGCTGGTATGGCGCCGCGTCCTTACCGAGTCGATCGTCTATCGTCGGCGGGCTCTCCCGATGCTGCCGTTCTTCGACAGTCGCCTAGCGGACTTCTTTGGGCGGATTCCCCGGCGCTTCCTCTACAACCAACGTGTCTATAAAAATACAATCCTCCGGCGCGTGTTCCGGGATCATGCAGTCGCCCGGGTACCGTTGCAGGGGCGGGGCGTGCTTTCGCCCGTGGGGGACGCGAACAAGAGGCACTCGCTTCGCTACCAGACGCGTCGGGCGACGAATCGCCTGCTAAGGGCCTTGGCGCCGCTGAGCTATGAGCGGCGGGTTTCGTCCTGCCCGATGGTGGCACTGTGGCGGCGCGACGCGGAGATGCGGGAATCCGTCTTGGGTGACATCGAACGCTCGAGTGTGCTCCCGCATCTGTTCCAGATGGACCGATTGAAGGACTATCTCAGGTCGAGTCTGGGGCGCGACGACAACCTTACCACTCTTGGCGTGTGGGGCCTACTGACCATCGAGTACGCAGGCCAGGCTATCGCCGACCGGCCAGGCGCATGAGCAGGCGGAATTGCTCCGGGTGGAACCGCCAGAGCAGTACTGTATAGACAATCGCCGGAAGGACACTGAGCAATGGCCCCCACAGCAGGTGCCCCTGCGTCGCGGCGATGCAGAGCCATAGCCCCCCCGCATAGACGCCGAGCGCGGGCACCAGCCGGAGCGTGGCCGCCAGATACCGCCCCCATCCCGCCCCCAGCAGCCAGCCCAGAATCGCCGCGTTGGCGACCCACATCGCCATGCTGAATATTCCAATTCCCGCCACCACCGCCAGCAGCCCATCCGGAGCCAGCCACCAGATGATCGCCACACGCCCACCGGTATAGACGATGTTCCAGAGGAGCCCCACTTCGGAACGGTCGCGCACCATGTCGAGACTGCTGATCGGCGTATAGACGGCCACCAGCACCATGTAGATCGCCATCCACCGGACGATGGGCGTTGCGGTTTCCACGAAGGCCCCGCCCGCCAGCAGATACACGTTGGATGGGGCAAAGAACGCAAACCACAGCACCGCCGGCGCGATGAACGCCGCGGCCCCCGCGATAATCGCGAGGCAGCGGCGGTGCAACTCTGGGTCCGGCACGCCGGAGATCGTGGGAAACGTGACCCGCCACAGCGCGCCCGACAGCAGCATCACCGGCAACACCAGCAGTTGCAGCGCCACGGAGTAGTCTGCGGTGGCCCCCTTGGATATCCATGCCACGAAGAGCACCCCCGGCAGGAGCGACGCCACATTGTTCAGCGTCAGGTCCGCCGTGTTGAACGTGCAGTAGCCGAGGTGCCTCCTCACGAGCCGCTTCAAGATCGAGAACCGCGACGGACGCAGGATCGACGCGGGCCTGAACGGTTCCCGACGAAAGAGCCACCAACACTCGAAGACTTCCCCCGCCAGGTACATCGCCATCAGTGGCCATGCCTTTGCCAGTGCCAGCGCGGCGATTCCCCCCCCGATACAGGTGATCAGTCCGTTGCCGAATTCGCCGATGGAGATCTTCTTGAAGTCGAGCCGCGCCGCCAGCGAACCGCGGATGGAGAGCTTGACCGCCTGAACCGCAAAGATCAGCGGCATCAACAGCAACGCCGGCCAGTCGTCCCCCACGGTAAGCCACCCGCCCAGAAAACTCGACGCGCCGACGTGCGGCACCAGAGCGAGCACCAGCGTCCCTAGCGCCAATCCTCCGCCGATCAGCGCCAGCGCCTGAGAGCACGCGGCGACGTAGCGGGCCCGCCTCGACTTCTCCCTCACCAGCAGCGAATCGAGCCCAAACGGCAGCAGCGCCAGCGCCATCAGGTGGATCAGCACCATCGCGCGATACAGGCCAACGACATCCTTCTCCACCACGCGGTAGATGATCATCTGGCCACCGAGCGAGAGCACCCGGAAGCCAAACGATCCCATCAGAATCCAGCGTGTGGCGGAAATTGCAGAGCCCATGCCGCGAGTCGAAGGCTCCCCGGGGAAGACGGTCAAAGGGAAGGTGGCGCTTCTAGACCTGCTTCGCGCCGCGGCGCTTCAGCTCCCGAGCCACCAGGCGGACGTCCTGGGCGCTGCTCTTGGAGGCCACCAGCACGGAGTCCCTGGAGATGATCACGATCAGGTTCTCCGCGCCGACGATGCCCACGGCGATGTGCTCGGCGCCGGCCTCGTTGATCACGATGTTGCCGCGCGATTCCACAAGGACCGGGTCGCCCTCGGCCACGTTCCCCGCGGCGTCGTGGGGGCGCGACCGGTCGAGCGCATCCCACGAACCCACGTCGTCCCACGGGAAGTTGGACTCCACCATCAGCACGCTGGAGGCGCGCTCCATCAACGCGTAGTCGATGGAAATGTCGGGCAGCTTTTCGAATTCCTTCGCCGCGGGCTTGGCTTTCTTCTTCGCGAGGAGCGCCGCCACATTGCGCGTCACCTCTGCGTGAATCGGGGAGGCGCCGTCCAGCTCGCGCAGGAACGTATCCACGCGCCAGAAAAACATGCCGCTGTTCCAGTAGTGCTGGCCGCTGGCCACGAACTCCTCCGCCAGCTCGCGGTTGGGCTTTTCGCGGAACCGGCTAACCCGGCGGGCGGCGCCGCTGAAGCGCCCCTTCACCACCTCGATATATCCATAGCCCGTCTCGGGCCGCGTCGGGCGGACGCCGATGGTGACGAGGGCGTCGTTCTTTTCCGCCGCGACCATCGCCGCGCGGACCTTCGAGCGGAACCGCCCGGGCTGACCGATCATGTGGTCGGCGGTCAGCACCGCCAGCGAGATCTCCTCGCCGGGAAAGCGCGCCATCACCTCGCTCGCCACCCAGGAAAGACACCCCGCCGTGTTGCGGCGCGCGGGTTCGCTGAGCACGTTGGCGCGGGGGATCGGCAGGCCGGCCCCCCGGATCGACGGCGCCAGAATATCGGAAGTTGAGACGAAGACCTGCTCGGCGGGGATCAGCGGAAGGATCCGCTCGACGGCCTCCTCCAGCAGGGTCTTGCGGGGGTGCGTCAGCCGGAGCATCTGCTTGGGGCGCTGCTGGCGGGAGAGGGGCCAGAATCGCTCTCCCGAACCACCGGCCATGATCACGGCCACCCTGCGGAACTTGCGCGCCATCCCTGTCGGTGCTCCCTGTCAGTAGTTGCCCGCCGCGAGAGCCGGAGTCAGCCGCCCACCGCCCCGGGGCCGCAACAAAAGAGAGACATCGCCTTCGCCGACGGCGAAAATGACCGCTTTTCCCCTTGCGGCAGGGGGGCTGCTCGCCTCTTCTCACAGGGCCCTACGGGGCTGCTGTAGCTCAGTCGGCAGAGCACGTCCTTGGTAAGGACGAGGTCAGCGGTTCGATCCCGCTCAGCAGCTCCACTTGGCTTCCCACTGACAACCGATGGCTGAATCGCAATCCCGAAGGACGTAGGGGACTGCCAAGGACTGCAAGGGCTTGGCGCCGTGTTTCGTCGCCACTTTCCCCTGCCTTTCACCGCTGTTCCCCGCCATTAATCATCGTCGCGGTTGCGGGGCTTCTGCATCGAATACTTCACGATGCAATACAGCGCGCGAAAGCCGTCCTTCATGCCGATTTTCTTGCCTTCGTCATAGGTCCGGCCGTGGTAGGTAATGCCGATCTCATAGAACCGTGCCTGCTTCTTGGCCAGCTTTGCCGTGATCTCCGGCTCGAAGCCAAATCGATCCTCCTCGATATGCACACCCTTGAGGATCGAACGGCGGAACATCTTGTAGCACGTCTCCATGTCGGTGATATTCAGGTCGGTGAACATATTGGAGAGCGTGGTCAGCACGCCGTTCCCCACGCGATGCCAGAAGTACAGCACCCGATGCTCGTGCCCGCCCAGAAAGCGCGACCCATAGACCACATCGGCCCGGTTATCCAGCAGCGGATTGATCAGCTTGGCGTATTCCTGGGGGTCGTACTCCAGATCGGCGTCCTGAACCACCACATAGTCGCCGGTGGCCTGGCGAAATCCCGTGCGGATGGCGGCGCCCTTTCCGCGGTTCTTCTTGTGGAGGATGATCTTGGCGACCTTGGACTCCAGCGCGGGATACAGGTCGCGCGTGCCATCGGTGCTGCCATCGTCCACCAGGATGATTTCCTTCTGTCCCCCGGCGGGGAGCACCACCGCGCGGGTGGCCTCGACGATGGCCTCCAGGGTCTTCAGCTCGTTGTAGACCGGAATGACGACTGACAGCAGATAGCTCATGGTTCCGGCGGCTCCGGGAGAGAGGGGGATTCACCCGCAAAATTCAATCGCACATTGGGGCACCGGAGGTGGCGGGAGGGTCAAGCGCATTGCCCCAGCCAACGGTCGAGAGCCGATACAGCTTGCCGTTGTTCGGCGCGGGGGCGCTGACGTTCCTCCAGATTTCCCGGAGGTGTGCGATGGCGCCCAGCGACTTGCGAATTCTTCTCCTCTTCATTCTCTCGGCGCTCCTGCCGATGCCGTCGGCGATAGCCGCGCCCGCAGAGTTCCGCTTCGTGGGCGCCGACGCCGATCTGGTGACGGTGGCCGACATGAAGGCGGCTCGCGACCAGCCCGCCGCGTGGGCCATGCTGGAGCAATACCTCCCCCCCGAGGAGCAGGCCCGCCTCGCCGAGTTGCAGGGCGCCCTGGGCGTCAACGTGCGCCGCGACGCCGACCAACTCCTCCTGTCGGGCCCGTCGCGCAATCCCGGTGCAATGGTGGCCGCCCTGACGGGGCGCTTTGACCCCAAGGCCATTGGCGCCCGCGCTGCGAAGATTCCCGGATACAAGACGGGCAAGCTCTCGGGCCTGCCGGTTCACGCGATTCCCAGCGGAGGCGGCATCCTGGTCGCCTTCCCCTCGCCCGGGATCATGCTGCTCGCAAGCGAATTCACCGCCATGGAAAAGGCCATCGCCACCGGGGCCGCTGGCGGCGTGGCCCGGAAGGTCGGCGGCGCCTATCCCACGGCCACTGCCGGACGCGGCGCGCCAATCCTGTGGCTGGACGGCATCGAGCCCGATTTGGCCATGCTGGCGCTGCCGCCCGCCATCGCGGGCCTGCCGCTGGACCGGGCGACATTGGGCATGTGGCTGAAGGGAAATCAGGCCGCGCTCGACGGCAAGCTCCGCGCGCGCGACGCCGAAAGCGCCAACCGGATTGCCCTGGGGCTCAAGGGCCTCGCGGCGCTCTCTTGGATGCAGGCGGAACACTCCGACCCGCTCTCCGCGTTGCTGGCGCAATCCGAAGTGCGAGCCGGCAGCGATCCGAGAGAAGTCCTCGTGACCGGGAGCGCGCTCTGGCCCTGAGCCAGTCGCGCCGTTACTCGATCTGAAAAGAAAGGGGTGGTACTCCCAAGGGGATTTGAACCCCTGTTACCGCCGTGAGAGGGCGGTGTCCTAGACCCCTAGACGATGGGAGCACAAGTGCCGAGAAAAATTTGGCTGGGGAGCTAGGACTCGAACCCAGAACATTCAGATCCAGAATCTGACGTGCTACCAGTTGCACCACTCCCCAGCGGTGCCCCACCGGTTTCCCGGCAGGGCGGATAGGTGAGCCCCACCACCACCCCCGCGTCAAGGGCGAAATTACTCCCGCGGCGACGGCCTCAGCACCAGCGACCGCTCGAACCCCTGCACCGCCAGGATCACCATGACGATCGTGACGATACCCACCGGCAGCACCAGCCCCGCGAGGGTGAGGCTCTTGACGAAGAGCGCCAGCGTCGCCGCGGCCACCAGATAGGCGACGAAGAGCGTCTCCGACTTTGACGGAATCCGCGGGCGGCGACGCAGCACCTCCGCCACGGCGCGGCCCAGCATCGCGCCGACAAGGACCCCGCCGAGCGCACTTCCCGCATAGGTCTCCCGCGTGAGGCCCGGCACAAAGCTGACCAACCCGATCACGAGGCAGAGCAAACCCGTCAGCAGCGGAAGCAACGCCAGCACCTCCACCAGCCCCACGATTACAAACACCCAAATCAGCGTCAGCGCGCTGGCGGTGATCGCGTCCAGCGACACCGACCCGATCCCCGGCACTCCCACGAACGGAAGCCGGAATCCGCCGACGCACAGAATCAACCCCGCGACCAACGTCGCGATCACATGGCGGCGGGAGCTCGGGAGAGACACATCGGAAAGGCGGCAGAAAACCAGCATCGCCACCCCGCCCGCCACGATCCATCCGAGTCCCTCTCCCGGATGCTGGAGCGCCATCAGCATCAGCGCCCCCAGCACCCCCGCGCCAAACATCGGACGGGGTCCTCGCCTTGCGCGCGGGAGCCGATCCGACGCCACCTCCAGCACGCAGACGAGTAGCCCCGCGGCGACCAGCGCGTGAAGTCCCACGTTGCTCATGGCCGCGCAACCTTTCCTTCGATCCACGCCGCCGCCAACTGCACGCCGCACCGCGCCCCGATCATCGCGCCGGTCGCCGCGTCCAGGAACATCAGGCTGCGGCTGTAGTGCTTCTTGTAGAATTTGTACATGGAGCGGTGCCGCTCCAGGATCGTGAGCGTGCGGTACTTCCGCGAGGACTGGCCGATCAGGTGCACGACGCGCGCGAAGGGGAGATAGCTGACGCGGTAGCCCGCCTCCCACACGCGATAGCAGTAGTCCACGTCCTCCGAGTACATGAAGAAACGCTCGTCCAGCGGACCCACGCGCTCAAGTGCCTCCCGCCGGATCATCAGGCAAGCGCCGCTCACCCAGTCCACGTCCTGAATCTCCTCGTGGCGGAAATCCGTCATCAGGTAGGAGCGCGAAAACCGATTGTTCGGAATCATCCGCGTCAGCAGCGAATAGCGATTGAAGAGCGCCTGGCTGAAGCTGGGAAAGCGCCGACACGAGAGCTGGAGCGAGCCGTCGCCATTCAGCAGCTTGAGCCCCGCCGCCCCGATGGCCGGATGCCCATCCATGTACTCGATCGCCGCGCTGAAGGCGCCAGCCTGCACGCGCGTGTCGTTGTTGAGGAGTAGGACGTGGCGCCCCGCCGACGCCTCGATCCCTTGGTTGTTGGCGCGCGTGAAGCCAAGGTTTCCCTTGTTGGCGATCGTCTTCACATCGGCGTAGCCTGCCTTCACCGCCTCGATGGTTCCGTCCTTGCTGCCGTTATCGACGACGAAGACCTCCATCCGGTGGCGCGGCGCGGCGTCGGCCAGCGAGCGCAGGCAATCCAGCGTCAACGCCTTGCCATTGTAGTTCACGATCACCACGGAAAGATCCGGTCGGTCCGCCGCCTTGTTCCCGCTCTCGATTCCCTCCACGCGGACGCGCGACGCCGGGCGGCTGGGCCATGCCCAGTTGAGCCCCTGATGATGAACCTTCCACCAGAAGCGCAGCCCGCTCTTCAGGTGCTCCAGCGCCAGGCGGTTCAGCCCCTTGTCCGACAGGCGCTGCACCTTGTGTACGATGCGCGCGTGCGGATTGAAGGCGATGCGCCATCCCGCGCGCTTGGCCCGCCAGCACCAGTCCACGTCCTCGAAACCGAAGTAGTATTTCTCGTCGAAGTGGCCCACCTGCTCGATGGCCTCGCGCCTCATGCAGAAGCATGCCCCCGCCATCCAGTCGCCCAGGAACGGGAGCGTGTGGTCCTTGTCTTTCATCAAGTGGCGTTGGGTCCACGGGTTATCGGGCCAGCGGCGCTGAATCGGCGACCGCCGCACCAGCACCGTGGCGAGGTCGTAGAAGCGCTTCACATTGTACTCGAGCTCGCCGTTCAGCCGCACCGTGTGGCCACCGCACCCCGCCAGCCTGGGATGCCGGTCCATGAACCGCACCAGTGCGTCGAGGCAGCCGTCCAGCAGCTCCGTATCCGCATCCAGAATCAGGCAATGCCGCCCCGTCGCCGCGCGCAGGCCCACGTTGCGCATCTCGGCGATTCCAAAGATGTCGTGCCGGATCAGGTTCACCCACGGATACTTCTCCGCGACCAATTCCTCCGTCCCATCGCCAGAGGGCTTGTTGACGAGGATCGTCTCCACGCTGCACTTGTGGGCGTGACGCTCGATGCAGGGGAGCACCCCGGCAACGTCAGCCCCCATGCGCCAGTTGATGAGGATGATGGAGAGGTCTGGCGTGGTCACGGGGGGGCGCGCGGGGAGTGGAGCGGTTGGGGGAAGCCTGGGCGGTTGCGACCGGCATGGTGCTTGATCCATACCCCCGCGCGGATAACATCCGGCGACAGAAACGCCGGACACATCCTGCGCAGGAGACCCCCATGCCGGAGCCAGAAAGCCGACTCGCTACGGTCGAGCCAACCGAAAAAGGACTGCGCGCCCTTGACCGCATCAAGGAGCGCTTCCGTGTCGCCGACCTCCCCCCCGCCTTCCACGTCCTCGCCGGTTCCGAGACCGGCGCGAGCGACATCGCCGCCAACCTCGACCGCCAACTCGCCGACGGCAAGCTCCCGGAGAAGACCAAGCTCGTCATCGCCGTCGCCGTCGCCTCCGCCGCGGGAGGACGCGCCGCCACGGACTTCTTCACCGCCGCCGCCCTCGCCGCCGGCCGCACCCGCGCCGAAGTCCTCGACGCCATCGCCGCCGCCGCCGTCTGCGCCATCTTCAACGGCTACTACCGCTTCCGCCACCAACTCCCCGCCGACCTCCGCCCCACCTACGACGCCTTCCGCGCCCCCTTCAACGCCAACACCCACATCAACTCCGCCCTCACCCACACCGAGACCGAAACCATCTGCCTCGCCGTCTCCTCCCTCAACAACTGCGAAGCCTGCGTCGCCAGCCACCTCGCCAAAGCCCACAAGCTAGGCCTCACCGACGAGCAGATCGACGAAGCCATCAAGGCCGGCGCCGTGGCGGCGGCGGTGGCGAAGTTGCTGTCGGCGTTGGGGGGATGTTGAAGTTGCATCATGGGCGTTGCTTCCCGGGAAAGGGAAGGGCCGAAGTCCGAGGCTCCCATTCTTCCGTCCCTGCAGCCACCATCCCGAAACCGAAAGCCTGCATCGCCCGCCATCGCGGCGCCACGCGAGTCGCTCCCCCCGGACCGTGAGGCGTCCGGGGGGAGCGGGTAGAGGTGTGTGGGTTGCGTGGTGCGGTTACTGGACGAGCGAGACTTCCTCGACACGGATGCTCTTCAGCGTGAGCTGCACCGTCGGGTCGTCCGCGTTCGGATCCACGGAGACATCCACCGGGGTCTTCACGAAGAGGTAGTCGAAGGAGAAGATCCACGTGGCGCCGTCGATTTCGGCGGGAGCCTGAAGTATCTGGGTGTAGGTAATGTCGTTGCCCGCCGTTGGAACGCGAACCGCCGTATTGCGCGAGTCGATATTCGTGAGGGCGGAGAACATCAGGCTGCTGTCGTTGACGCGCAGGCGGAAGGTCGGCACGCGCCCGCGGTTTGCTTCCGTGGCGTCGGAGGTGACTGTCCACAGCAGGCGGTAGAGCTTGCCCGCGGTGAACGGAACCATCGTGTCGAGGCCGTAGTTGCCAAAGATCGCGCCGACATTCGTCGTCGTGCCGGGGGCAATGGCGCGGATCGTCAGGCCGCCGGAAGTGCCGAATTCGGCGGGCTTGGCAAGGAGCGGGGTGGCGTCGCGCGGGGTGAAGCCGAGCGTGCCGGAAGAGGCGAAATCGAAGTTCGCGACCAAGGCCGCCGTCAGCGGGGAACTCAGCGCTTCAACCGTCACACCGTCGAGGTACAGCGTCGCGGCGGCGGCATCGGTGGGATCGAAGTTCAGCACGTCGAAGTCCAAGCGGAACTGGCTCTGGCCGACGGGCTGGCTGAAGTACTGCACGTAGTTGCGCGCGGCCGTGGCGGAGTAGCTTCCCGTGCCGGTGGAGGTGGCGACGAGGACGTCGCTCTGCTGGAAGTCGTCCGATGAGGAGCGCATGCGCACCGTCGGAACGATGGCCGATGAGGCCAGGCTGGAACCCACCGTGAACGTGGAGCGGAAGAGCGCGTTGGCGCCGTCCTTCGCGACGATCGAGTAGGCCGTGTTGGCCTTGGCGGGCTGGCCGTGGGTTGAACCCATAATTTCGAACATGCCGGATTCGAGGAAGGCGAAGGTGTTCGTGTTGTCGTTGGTTGTAATGATAAGGGCGCCGCGATCGGCATCGTAGCCGCCCGTGGTGGTGCCACCACCAAAGTCGGATAGTTCACGGAAATCCCAGCCGCTTGCGGTGGTGTTGAAGTCGAACGCCACCGAGGCAGCGGGAGTGGGACTCGCCGTTGTTACGGGGGTAACGGTGGGCGTGGGTGATGGGGTTTCCGTGGCTGATGGCGAAGGACTCAGCGTTGGGGCGGTGGTTTGCGTCGGGCTCGATGTAGGGTTCGGGGTGGCACTCGCGGTGGGCGTGGCGGTGAGGGTTTCGGAGGGGCTTGGGACGGAGGTGATGCTCGGGCTCGGGCTCGCGCTGGGCGAGGCGGAGGCGGAGGCGGAAGGAGTTCCGATGGATGTTTGCGTCGGGCTGGCGGTGGGGCTCAATCCCGTTGGGGTTGGGGCCGGTGTGGCAGTCTCGCTGACCGAGAGCGTAGGCGTAGGCGTTGGGGACGCTGTCGCGGTGGCGGTGGCGGTCAAGGACGGTGTGAAGGCCAAGGTGGGCGTGGCGGTTGTCGGCGTATCCGTCGGTGAGACGGTGGGACTGGCTGTTGGTGTGGGGGAGGCAGTCTCGCTCGCCGAGGGCGTCGGCGTCGGCGTCGCGGTGACAGTCATGGTGGGCGTGGCTGTTGTCGGCGTATCCGTCGGTGAGACAGTGGGACTGGGTGTTGGTGTGCCCGTTGGCGTGGGCGCAACGGCGGGGATGAAGTTTGCTGCCAGCTCCCGGTTTGCCATGACAACGAATTCGAAGACGGGCGTGGAGCTGACGATGGTGCCGCCGTCGGTCCAGGTGGCGAAGTCGAAGCCCGGCAGAGGCGTCGCGGTAACCGTGGCCAGGGCGCCGTCGAGATAGTCGCCGTCGCCGGTGGTGGTACCGTCGGTGGCGGGGATCGCGGTGGTGGTAACGGTGAAGTGTAGAAGCGGGACGATGCCGGGTTCTGCGATGGTCAGGTTGTACGTGGTGGCGACCTCGGCGGCGCTGGCGTCGATGCTGCGGATTTCGAAGCTGAAGGTGCCGGCGGTGTTGGGGGTTCCAGAGAGGACTCCGGCGACTTCGTCGAAGACCAGGCCGTCTGGGAGGAGTCCGGTGCGTAGGGTTGTGATGGGCGATGTGCCGCCGTTGACGATGGTGCGCTCGGTGTAGGGCTGGTCGCGCTCGCCGTCCTGAAGGTGGTCGATGAGGCCGAGTTGTTGGCCAGCGTCGAAGCCGGCCATTTGGGCACCGATGAAATCGCCGACGATCTCCAAGGTGGAGAGGTCCACGTCGATTCCGTCGATGGGCTTGATGCCGATACCGTGGATGCCGTCGGGGCCGACAGAGTCAGCGAGGGCTTCGCCGGTCTCGGTGTCGATGGGGCCGACGTATTTGAAGAAGTCGTACCGCCGGGTGATGATTTCGTCGCCGTTGGGGATGTCTTCCGGGGCACCTGCGAGTTCGCCGTTGGCGCCGCCATTGCCAGAGTTGAAATCCGTCTGCAGGAGCTGCCATTCGACTTCGACTTCGTCCGGTTCATTGTTGGCCCAGTTCCTGTCGTTGGGGTCGTCTGGGTCATCGGTGACAAGGTCGCGGAGTTCGACGCGGTTGTTGTTATGGGTCTGCGTCCTGGTTTCCTTCACCCAGCTGGGGTCGCCGAATTCGAGCGGTGGGGGCGCGGGGGGCGGGGGCGGGACGATCACGGCCTGCACCTGGGCGGGTCCGCCGGCAGGAGGAAAGTAGGTGAATGTGGGGGTGGCGATGTTGACGGCGTTGCCCCGGATGAGGTTGCCGGCGCCGTCGTCGATGAGCCAGTGATAGCGGACGGCTGTGGGGGCGGCGTTAAAGCCAACCCCGAAGTGCTCGCCACCAAAGTTGACGGATGGGTCGGTGAACTGGTGGCCGTCTGTCGGGGAGATGGGTCCGGCGGGAACGGCGGTGAAGGAGGTCCAGGAACCGTCGGGGTTTTTCGAGCTTTCATATCGGACAGACACGCGGGGGTGGAGGGGGTCGGTGTTGTCTTCGGTGATTCTCGGGACGCCGTAGTGGTTCCAGTCGTAGGTGTAGGAAATATCCCTGCTGCGGAGGTCCTCGATTTCAATTTCAAAGCCGTGGCAGGGGGTGCCGTTATCATTGACGGCATCGAAGTTGTTGATGCTGCCGTAGCCTTGGCTTGCATCTGCTGTCGTGGCGGCGGAGGCGAGGAGGAGGCTAATGGCTGCAAGGGTGACTGCCCAGCGGTGGAGGGAGTTGCGCTTCATCTGGAAAGCCTTTCGGTCCCCCGTGCGGCTTTTCATAAATTCTGATGAAAATTCCGTTCTTCTTCCGGGGTTGCGACTAGTTGTAGTGGTACTCGAAAAGGCTCTGAAAAGACAAGGACTATGTACGTCCGGGAGATGTCGGCGGGGGAACTCCGAGAGCTCCCCCTTGATGCGCTTCGCCCCGATGGCGTGGCGGGGGCGCCGCATCGTGAACAGGAACAAATGGCACGGGCGCACGCCTCCGCCGCCTCGTGTTTTTCCTTGGTGTACCTGTTCCGCCGTTGGATTTCGACACACCTGTTTCCAGGCTTCTTGAGACGCGGGAGCCCTGTGCGCCGCGTTTGACTGCCAACGGCTCGGTTCTGTTGGGCCGCCGGGTGGGAAACGGCCTACCCCCTAAGGAGTTCTGCTGTCGGGAGGGGATCGGATACCATACATCCGATGCCCACCTCGCCCGCAGGGCTTTTTCTTTGACGCGACGCTCCGCCAAACGCCAACTTCGCCGAATCAATTGAGAGGCGATCACGCCATGTCCTCACCTCCCCCACCACCCGGCGGGCCCGGGCCATTGCCGTTGCATTTGATGAAGCGGCGCAAGACGCAGCACCGGCTGCGGCGTCGGCAGTATGGCGCGGCGTTGGAGGCCGCGGGCCCTGTGTTGGAAACCGTCGCGGGCGTGAGCGAGGGCGCCGCCGGGTCGGCGGGTGAGCCGTCCACGGGATCGACGAAGGGGAGCGAGGTGGATGCCCTCCGCGCCCGCGCGGGAGTGGCGGAGCGGGCAGTCGCCGAACTGAATGCGAAGGTCGATGAAATGACAACGCTCCTGACGCTCCGCGAGGAGGAAGTCGCAACACGCGAGCGCGCCTTTCAGGAGGCGAAGAAGGTGGTGGAGGAGGCCAAGGCGCAGGTCCTGCGGTCGAACCAGGAGATGGACCTCCAGCGTAAGCGCCTGCTGAAGGAGAAGGAAGACGTCCAGAAGTTCGCGGCGGAGAAGCTGCTGGAGCAGCTCTTCCCGGTGCTCGACAATTTCGCGATGGCGGTGGAGTCCTTCGAGAAGGGGACGCCGGCCGACACGCTGGTCTCGGGCGTGGTCATCATCCATCGGGACATGCTGGGGATGCTGGGCCAGAGTGGCTTTAGCCAGGTGGAGGCCGTGGGCCAGCCCTTCGACCCGCGCCAGCACGATGCCGCCAGCATGGAGGCCGATCCCTCCAAGCCCGAGGGCGTGGTGCTGCGCGTGCTGAGGCCGGGCTATGTACTCCACGACAAGGTGCTGCGTCCGGCGATGGTGATGGTGAACCGGCTGCCCAAGGCAGAGACGCCCCGCCCCATCGAGGGCGCACCCGTCACCCCGGCGCCCGACCTGCCCGCCGATCAGCGCCGCCCCTCGGACCCCGATATCCAGAAACCGACTGTCGGTACGCCGAAGGATCAGATCATCGACCCGCTCGAGCGAGCCCGTCGATTGATGGACACCAGTTTCGAATAGGAATGTGACACGGGCGGGACGCGCCGCGCTACCTTACGGTGCCGTCTGAGCGACCTGGCGCTTGGCGAAGGGCTGGAGCGCCGCGGGGAGCGCGACGGCGTCAACCTCCGCGACGCGCTTCTCGAGCGCCAGCGCCACGGGCGCCAGCGAGGCCCGGGTGGCGGGGGCGATGGCGTCGAAGAGCGGCTTGGGATACAGCCCGATGATGAGCGCGAAGATGCCCAGCACGAGGAGCTGGCCCCACTCGCGCGGGACGAGGTCCGTCAGGCCGCCATTCTTCTCCTCGTCCAGCTTGCCGAAGAACGTCTTCTGGTACATGATCAGCAGATACACGGCGCCAAAGATGACGCCCGAGGCGGCGCCCGCGGCGACGACCCACGTGTAGTTGGCCATCCCCATCGACGCGGCCCAGCTATACGGGTCCTGAGCTTCCATCAGAATCGGCAGGTTATTCATCGAACCGATGATGATCGCGAATTCGCCGATGAACCCGTTGAGCCCGGGAAGACCCACGCTGCTCAGGACCATGATCATCGTGAGCACGGCGAAGATCGGGAGGTTCCTGGCCAGCCCGCCAAAGTCGCTCATCTGTCGCGTATGGGTGCGTTCGTAGATCATGCCGACCGCGAGGAAGAGTCCGCTGGTCGAGATGCCGTGGTTGATCATCTGCATCACCGCGCCGCTAACGCCCTGGGGGTTCATGGAGAAGATGCCGAGCACCACGAATCCCATGTGGGACACCGACGAGTAGGCGACCAGGCGCTTGATGTCCGTCTGCACGATGGCGGTCATGGCGCCATAGATGATGGCGATGACGGCCAGCCACGAAATCGCGGGGGCAAAGGCCACCGACGCATCGGGGAAGAGCGGCAGGCAAAAGCGCAGGATGCCGTAGCCGCCCGTCTTGAGCAGCACGCCCGCCAGGATCACGGAGCCCGCCGTCGGCGCCTCGGTGTGGGCGTCGGGGAGCCACGTGTGCAGCGGGAACAGCGGCACCTTGATCGCAAACGCGAGGAACAACGCCAGGAACGGCAGCATCGCCGTGTGGAAGGTGGCGAGGGCTCCGGCACCGGTCTGGGTGGCGAGAAGGACCTCGTAGGAGTAGGTCTTCACGTACTCGATCTCGCCCGTGGCTGTGTTCAGCGCGCCGTTGTTGTAGTACATCCAGATCATGCCGATCAGCATCAGCACCGACCCGAAGAGCGTATAGAGCACGAACTTGATCGTGGCGTAGTAGCGGTTCTTGGAACCCCAGATGCCGATCATGAAATACAGCGGGATCAGCATCAGTTCCCAGAACATGTAGAACAGGAAAAGGTCCGTGGCCAGGAAAGTGCCAAGGATCGCCGTCTGGATCAGCATCAGGTAGAAGAAGAATTCCTTCTGGCGCTTCTCGATCGCCGTCCAGGAGCAGAGGACGCCAAAGATGCCGAGGATACCCGTCAGCACCAGCATCACCATCGAGAGGTTGTCGACGCCCACCGAGTAGCCGATGGAGAACTCCGGGAGCCACGCGAGGTACTCGCGGAACTGGAAGGTGGAAGCCACCTCCCTCATGGCACCGCCGCCAACGGGAACGCTGACGATATTGCTGACGCTGCCGCTCCAGTCGAATCGCGCGGCGAGGAACAGGATCAGGACCAAATCCAGAATTACCACGCCCAGCGCGCCGTACTTGACCTGGCGGGCCGGCAGGCTGGCGCACAGGATGGCGCCGAGGAAGACCGGGAGAAAGATAATCAGGCTGAGCATGGGATGCGGAGCGGCTCCTGGGTCTTAGTCGGTTGCCAGCGCCGTTACGGCAGGCGCGGCGGGGGCGGAAATTTTGGTGGCGGGCGGCGGGGTCAGGCGGGGGCCCTGCTTCTCCAGGAACGTGGCCAGCCCCAGCGCGAAGTACAACACGAAGAGGCACACGCCGATGAACATCACCAGTCCGTAAACCTGGACTTGGCCGTTCTGCAGGCGGCGGAACTCGTTGGCGCAACTACGCGCGAACGATCCCACGCCGTTCACCGCGCCATCGACCACCTTCTTGTCGAACCACAGCACGGCGGCGTACAGACGCATGAATCCGCGCACGAAGATCGAATCGTTGATGTCGTCCCACCACCAGCCGTTCCAGGAGATATTCCACAGGGGGCTGAAGGCGCGCTTCATCTTCTCAGACTTGCTCAGGTCGCCGCTGCCATAGAGCACCCACGCGATGCCGAGACCAAGCGCGGCGAGCAGGACGGAGACAACGGCCAGCATCACCTCCGGACCATGATAGCCGAAGTACATCGCGCCGTCCTTGGTCACGTTGCCCACGACGATCGGCCCATAGGGAGCCGCCGCGCCGGTGTAGCCGTGGAACTGCGTCGCGATATTGTGGACGCCGCGGTCGGTGACGGGCTCCAGGAAGTGGTGGAAGGCGCTGTTGAAATCGCCGAGCGGGAGCAGGCCCTTGGGCACGTTGAAGAAGCCCACAACCAGCGAGGCCACCGCCAACACCATCAGCACGCCGGTGATGGAGAGGGGCGATTCCTTGACCTTCTCGAACTCCACGCCGTGATGCGCGTGGGCGTCGTGGCCGTGGTCGTCACGATGGTCGTGGTGATGGTCGTCATGCCCCGCATGGGCCATGCGCGTCTTGCCAAAGAAGGCGAGGAACAGCGACCGGCCCATGTAGAAGGCCGTCATGATCGCCGTCAGCACCGCCAGCACCCAGAGCACCGTGTAGAACCCGTTCCCCTGGCCGGCCATATAGACGAAGTACAGGATCTCGTCCTTGGAGAAGAACCCGGCAAACGGCACGATGCCCGCAATGGCCAGCGTGGCGGATAGGTACGCAAGGAACGTGAGAGGCATCTTGGACTTCAAGCCGCCCATCTTGAACACGTCCTCCTCGTGGTGCAGAGCGTGGATGATCGATCCCGCTGCGAGGAAGAGGCACGCCTTGAAGAAGGCGTGGGTGAACACGTGGAAGATGCCCACGGCGAATCCGCCCACGCCGATGGCGAGGAACATGAAGCCGAGCTGGGACACCGTGGAGTAGGCGAGGATCTTCTTGATGCCGCGCTGCGTCAGGCCGACCACCGCCGCCACAAACGCCGTGGCCGCGCCGATCACCGCGATCACCACCAGCGCCGAGGGCGCCAGCATGTAGAGCACGTTGAGCCGCGCCAGCATATACACGCCCGCCGTGACCATCGTCGCCGCGTGAATCAGCGCCGAAACCGGGGTCGGGCCCGCCATGGCGTCGGGCAGCCAGATGAAGAGCGGAATCTGCGCGCTCTTGCCCGTGGCGCCCAGAAACAGCAGCAGCGCCGCCGCCGTGATGATCGCGCCGTTGTAGCCAAAGCCCGCGGGCACCTCGCCCACGGAAAGCTTGTGGATCACTTCCTGGAAGTCCAGCGTGCCAAGTCCCCAGAACAGCAGCCCCATGCCCAGGATCAGGCCGAAGTCGCCGACGCGGTTCGCCACGAAGGCCTTCTTGCCCGCGTCGGAACACGACAGCTTCTCGCTGAACGGGCGGTCGTAGTAGTATCCAATGAGCAGGTAGGAGCAAAGGCCGACGCCCTCCCACCCGATGAACATCACGGCGAAGTTGGCGCCGAGCACCAGCGTGTACATCGACGCGGCGAAGAGCGCCATGTAGCTGAAGAAGCGCGCATAGCCCTCGTCCAGCACCACGTGGCCGTTGCGCTCCTCCTTCATATAGCCCGTGGCATAGATGAACACCAGCGTGCCGACGAAGCTGACGAACATCAGGAAGACGGCGGTGAGTTGGTCCACGTGGAGCGCGAGGTCGATGACCATCGACTTCTCTCCGGAGAAGACCGCGGGAATATCGATCCAGCGCCACAGCGAAACGTAGCCGCCCTGGCCGCCGCGGAACTCCGTCTCCCAGGGCTTCACATTGGCGGGGTCGGCGACGCGGATGAAGGTGTACTGCGCCTTCATCGCCTCCTGGCCCTCGTGGCTCAGGCCGTTCCAGTAATTCATCCCCGCGTCGGCGCTATGCGTCGCCGCGTGGGCGTGCTCGGTGGCGGCATGGTCGCCGCCCTCGTGGGCGCCGTGCGCGATGTGCGGCGCGGCGGACTTCACCTGCATGAAAACGAGCGTGGCGATGATGAACGTGGAGCCCATCGCGCCCGCGGAAATCAACCCCGCCAGCGCGCCAAGACGCTTGCAGAAGACACCGTTGACCAGGGCGGCCAGCGCCATGATCGCGGGAATAAGCCAGACGAATCCAATCGCGTCCATGCGGGTCAGGAGCCTCCTGCGCCGACGGGCGCGCTTCCGAGGGATAGGGAGATGATATTCTGCCAGGGAATGAGCGTGCGGCGCACCGGCTCCACATCGATGGACTGCGCTTCCGCGTCCACCAGCAGGCCCCGCTCCGTCACGTCCAGAATGTTAATCACATTCACGTCCGCCGCCGGACCAGCCTGCCATTGGGACTGGGAGCGCGAGACGAGGAAATACGGAAGCTCGCGGAACTCCACCTCCACGTGCGGCGCCCCGCAGACATCCACGGCGTCCAGCAGGTCGCGCAGCGCGGCCTCTGCGCGAGGCGTGCATCGACAGGGCGAAAGCATCAGGGCGCGATCCCGCTGGCCAGGTGCTGGCCGACGCCGATGAAGAGCCACGGCAGCAGGCCGAGGACGAAGATCAGGATCCCCGCGCCGATCAGGTACATGCGCGTGAAGGAGGCGCTGGTGAACAGGCCGCACTGGTGGGCGCCCGTTCCACAGAGCGCCACGGCGCCATCCCCGGTCTCCGGCTCGCGCATGAACATCCGCGTCACCAGGCCAAGGTAGTAGAACGCCGACACCACGGAGGCCAGCACGGCGATCACCACCACGGCGGTGAAGCCATACTGCACGCCCTCCTTGAAGAGGTAGAACTTGCCCATGAACCCGATCGTCGGCGGCGTGAAGCCGATGCCCACCAGGCTGAACATCGCGATGCCCATGCCGAAGGCCGCGCCCGGATTGCGCCAGAACAGGCCGCGATAGGCCTCCATGTTGGACTCGCCGTCCAGGTGATACGCCAGCCCGAAGGCCAGGACGTTCATGATCGTATATCCGCCGAGGTAGAGCGCGATGGCCTGACGCACTGTTGCCGTCGCCGTCGCCAAATCGTCGCCCTGAAGCAGCGCCGGCAGGGAGACGATCACCAGCACGCCAACCATCATGTAGCCCGTGTGCGCGACGGAGGAGTAGGCCATCATGCGCTTGAAGTCCTTCTGAACCAGCGCCGCCAGATTCCCCCAGATCATCGAGACGATGGCAACCAGCCCGATGATGAATGCGGCGGAACCGGCAAACGGCTCCCAGAAGGAGAGCGCCGTGACCAAGTGAATCAGGAAAGCGAACGCCGCGACTTTGGAACCCGTGGCGATCATCATCGCCGTGGGCGTATTGGCGCCTTGGTACACGTCGGGCGCCCACATGTGGAAGGGCGCAAGGGTCAGCTTGAAGCAAAGCCCGGCGAAAACCAGCGTGAAGCCCAGGTATATCCACACCGGGTTGACGGCAACCGTCTCGCCCGTGATGAGCGTGTTGTAGCCGCTCGCCAGCACCTGGCCCATCAGGTCGAGCCGCGTCGTCTGCGTGGCGCCATATAGGAAGGCCATGCCGAACACCAGCAGCGCCGATGCAAAGGCGCCGAGGATGAAATACTTGAAGGCGGCCTCGGCGGCGCGCCCGCTGCGCCGGTCGATCCCCGTCAGCACATAGAGGGAGAGCGACATGATCTCCAGAGAGATAAACGCCGTGAGCAACTCGTTGGACATCGCGAGGAGGCACATGCCCAGCGAAGCGAAGATGATCAGCGTGTAGAACTCGCCCGAGGGGATGTTGCGGCGCTCGATCAGGCGCGGGGCCAGAATCACCATCAGCAAGCCCGCAAAGAGGCAGACGATGCAGCAGATCTGGGCGAAGAAATCGCCGTAGAAGGCGCCCTCGACAAACGGACGCGACGGCACGAGGCCCATGAAGAACGATGCGATGGCGGCGATGAGAGTGACGCCGGCGATCGGCGGCAGGATTCGGCGGCTGCCCTTCTTGTCGCTGGCGGCATCGGCCACCAGGCAAACAATTCCCCCCAGGAGGAGGATCAGGAAGGGGGCCAGCGATGCCAGACTGATGTCTGGCACGTAGGCGACGATGTCCTGGATTTCCTTGTTGATCGGGTTCATGCTGGTTGCGGGTTCGCTTTCGGAATCAGCCGTGGAGGGAATCGTGCTCGTCGACGCGGATGTGGTGCTTGCCGCGGAAAAGCGAAATGAAGATCGCGAGGCCAACGCCCGCCTCTGCCGCGGCCACCGTCATGATGAACAGAACGAGGATGCCGCCGGAGAGAAGGCCCAGCTCGTAGGCAAACGCGACGAACGCCAGGTTGGCGGCGTTCAGCATCAGTTCCACGCTCATGAACAGCGAGATGGCGTTGCGCTTCCACATGACGCCCAGAATGCCGATGGTAAAGAGGAGGGCGCTCAGCAGGAGGTTGGCTTCGAAGGTCAGTTCCATCGGTGGATCAGGCGACCTCCTCTTCGATCAGGATCTCGTTGCCGTCCTCGTCCTTGCGGCGCGCCATCACGATGGCGCCGATCACGGCTACCAGCAGCAGCACCGACGTCAGAAGGAAGGGAGCGATGTATTCGGTGAGCATCAGCGTCGCCAGCAGGATGACCTCCGGCGTTTCGCGGGCCGCGATGGCGGCCTCCTTGGCGGCGGTGGCCTTGGTTCCGCCCGAGACGGCGAAGATCTGGATCCCCGCGGCAAGCACGAAGAAGAACACGATCGCCAGCGCGCCGCCCCAGAACCGCGCGTTGCGCAGGTACCACGGCGTCGTCTCGCGCTCGCGCAGGTTGAGCATCATGATCACGAAGAGGAACACCACCATGATCGCGCCGGCATAGACCAGGATCTGGATCAGCGCCACGAACTCCTGGCGCATCATCAGGTAGTTCACCGCGATGCAGAACATCACGCCGACCAGGCACATGGCGCTGCTGACGGTGTTCCTGTTGAGGAGCACGCCGAGGCCGAAGGCCACGGTGATCAGGAAGAGGAGCGTATAGACAAGTCCGGCCATCGGTCGTCCGTTCGTGTGGCGCCCGGAGGCGCCGGGGTCAGTGCTTCGCCGCCCAGGGGTCCGACTTCGCCTCGGCGTCGGACTCGGGGGTCACGTGGGAAATATAGGGATCGTAGTCGTGGTAGGTGCCGAAGCCCATTTCCACCGGGTCCAGCATGTCTTCCTTGGCCGCCACCGTGTCCGTCCGGCGGTCCATGGCCAGCTCGTAGGTCGGCCCCATGATGATGGCGTTCTCGGGACAGGCCTCCTCGCAGAAGCCGCAGAAGATGCAGCGCAGCAGGTGGATCTGGTAGATCTCCGCATAGCGCTCGCCCGCCGAAACCTGATGCTCCGGCGTGTTCTCCGCGGCCTCCAGATAGATCGCCTCCGACGGGCAGACCGCCGCGCAGAGCGAGCATCCGACGCAGCGCTCCAGGCCGTCCTCGTAGCGCTGCAGGCGATGGCGCCCGCGGAAGAACGCGGGCTGCTCGCGCTTCACTTCGGGATACTCCAGCGTCACGCTGCCCTTGCCAGCCAGGTACAGGACCATGTGGCGGGTGGCGATCGAGGCGCCCTTGAGGAATTCGAGGATCATGATGCGTTCTCCTGGAGGCTCGGCAACTTAGGAAACCAGCGCGGACCGACCGGTGGAGGTCTCCTCCGAATAGTGGCGGTAGTCCCGGGTCATCTGGGCCTTGCGGCGCGGCGAGAAGTACAGCAGGTCCCAGCCGAGGAACAGCGACAGCGTCACCGCGCCAAGGACCCATTTCGTCGCGAGTTCGATCTTTCCGTTCGGCGTCCACATCATGTCCAGCGCCACGGCGACCGCCGTGATCACGAAGTTGATGAGGCCGAAGGGGAGCATGTACTTCCAGCCGATGTTCATGAGCTGGTCATAGCGGACACGCGGCAGCGTGGCGCGCGCGAAGAAGAACAGGAAGATGAAGAACCCGATCTTGGCCGGCATGATCACCAGCGGACCCAGCAGGAACGATCCGATGATCACCACCCAGTCGTATCCGCCCGTTGCCGCGCCGATCGCCACCCAGTCCAGCTGGATCGGCCCGAGGAAACCGCCAAGGAAGAGCGTGGCGCACATCGCGCCCACGATCACCATGTTGACGTATTCGCCCAGAAAGAACAGCGCGAAGCGCATCGACGAGTACTCGGTGTGGAAGCCACCGGTCAGTTCCGCCTCGCCCTCCGCCAAGTCGAACGGCAGGCGGTTGGTCTCCGCAAACATTGCGACGATGAACAGGATGAACGCCACCGGCTGGGCCACCACGTTCCAGTTCCAGAAGCCGCCGCGCTGGCCGTCCACGATGGAATACAGGTTCAGGCTGCCGCTGAGAAGCACCACGCCGATAATGGCGAGGGAGAGCGTGATCTCGTAGCTGATCATCTGCGCCGAGGCGCGGATTCCGCCGAGGAGCGACCACTTGTTATTCGACGACCAGCCCGCCAGCGTGATGCCGTAAACGCCCACCGACGTGATCGCGAGCACATACAGGATGCCGACGTTGGGGTTCGAGATGGCTAGGGCGATATGCTTGATCGCGCCGTTGGGACCAACCATCGCCGGATCGAGGCGCAGGAAGTTGCCCATCGCCGCCAGATTGTTCCCCTCGATCAGCGGGCCGACGGGAATCAGGCACAGCGCGAGGAACGCGGGAATCACCACGAGGCCCGGCGCCATCAGGTACAGGACGCGGTCCACGCCACTGGGCAGGATCTCTTCCTTGAAGAAGAGCTTCACGCCGTCCAGGAAGCCGTGCAGGATGCCGAATGGGCCCGCGCGGTTGGGGCCCGGGCGATCCTGGACCCAGCCAATGATCTTGCGCTCGAGAAGGATCAGGATCGGGATGACCTGAAGCAGGCCACCGAGAATCAGCAGGATCTTGACCAGCGCCGCCACGATGATAAAGGCGTAGGTGGCACCAATGAGGGGATCGTTGCTAAGGAAACGGCCGATGAAATCGAAGAGGGGCTGAAGGCTAAAGGGTAGCTGCATTCGACCGGCCTTGGATATTTGGGCTTGGTGACAGCGGGGGCCTGGGGTTTGGGAATTTTTTCACAAACTCGCCCCGTTGCAAATAAGCCCTGAAAATGCGCCGCCAGTAACGGCGTGGCGTTCCCGTGCGTCAAGGGTGGTTTGATCCGCCGATTCGCCGCGCCCGGTGAACCGGTTCCTCTGATACTAGCCGACTTCCACGGGCTCCCTGGCCACCACTTCCAGCCGCGCCGTGACCGCGGAGACCTGATTCCGGAAGCTGATCGGTCCAAGCCCCTCGGGAACATACAACACCCCCGGGGCTGGCCCCCGGCGGACAATCACGTCCACCTCGTGGCTTTCGCCGTTGATGTGGAGGATCGCCCGGTGGCGGGCAAACGGGTCCTCGATGCCGAGGCCCTTCGCATCCGCCGGGTTGATCTCCGCATAGGGGGTCGCCTTGAGCATCTCGGCGATGGAAGCGTTGTTCAGGTGATAGTCGTCTCCCTGGCCGTGGGCGCCCCATGTCACCAGAAACTCGCCATCGGCCGCAGGGGCTGACGGAGCGGGAAGGCCCGCCGCCTCGACGGCCTCGCCCTTCCAGCGCAGATGAGCGCCGTCGATCCGGTAGTCACCGGGGTTGTACAGCGGCGAGTGCTTGCGCGCGCCACCCGGATCGGAGATCGACACATCGTTGCGCGGCCCGCGCAGGTTCATGGCCTGAAAGGAGCCTTGGAAACCCGGCGCGATCAGCGGCATCATCTCGGCAAACACGTCGGCGACGCTCTCATAGTCGAACTCGTCGGAGCCCATCAGCGTGGCGATTCCGGTGAGGGCCTCCCACTCCGGCCGGCTGCCGCCGGCGGGGGGCTCGGCCTCGGTCAGGCGGGCCAGATTGCCCTCGAGGTCGGCATAGGTGCCGTCCTTCTCCAGATTGGAGGCCGCGGCGAGGAACACCGTGGCGTGAGCGGCGAAGTCGGACTCGAAGAGGTCGGAAAGAACGAAGAACTCCAGCTTCTGCAACGCCGCGATCAGGCGCTCGCGATCGGCGTAGGCATGAAGCGTATCGGCCCCAAGCGCCACCAGCGCGCGGATGCGGCCCGACTCGATGGCCTCGATCAACCCGTGGGCCGCAAGGCCACCATCGGTCGGGAGCGACACATTTGCATCGACGCCCCACGCCTGGCGAACGCGCTTCTCGTCAGAGGGAAGAACCCCGGGCTGCGCACCCACCGCATACAGCCCGAAGGCGTTCCGCGCGCGCATGGTGGGAGTGTAGCCCCACGCGGCGCCGAGCGCCGCCTTGAGCCCCAGCGCGGCGGGGACCTCGGAGGCTAGACCCCGGCTTCCCATGTCATCGAGATTGTGGATCAGCAGCCCCTTGCGATAGGAGGCGGAGAGCAGTTCGACCAACTGGCCGACGCGCTCGGCGGTGACATTGAGAAGTCCCGCCAGCTCGTCCTTCGCGGCGGCGGTGCCACCGATGGCCTTTGCAAGAAGCGAGAGAACCTTGGCGATGGCGCCCGGCTGGCAGTGGAAACGCCACGCGGTCTCTGCCGAGAGGTAGGGATCGTGATGATGGCCGAGGAGCACGAGGGGCTTGCCGTTGAGGCGGGCGTGCTCCCTAACACGCATCGCAAAGACCGGCGTCGTGTGAAGGTAGTCGCCGCTGAGGACGATGGCCGCGTCGAAGCCATCCTCCAGATCGCCATCGGCGTGCTGGATCGCCACCGTGGCGGCGTCGGCGGACTCCTGAGTATCCAGCGAAACGCGCCAGTCGATATTGTCGGTGCGGAGCACCGTGCGCGCGAACTTCGCGGCGAGGTAGCCCTCCTCCATCGTGGCGCGCGGGCTGACGAGGACGGCGATGCTATCGCCACCGCTCGCGGACTTCACGCGGCCAAGGCCCTCCGCGGCTTGGCGGACAGCCTCGGTAAACGAAGAGGGAAGCGGCGATCCGCCGATGCGGATGCGGCTCTCGTCCCAACGCGACTCGTGGCGGGAGAAGTCCGAGCCAAAGCGCGTGATATTGTCGATGAACTCCTCGGTGTCCTCGTTGACCGTATAGCCGTCGTGGATCTTGCGGGAGGGCGGCGTCGTGCGGTAGAGCTTCCCGTTGCGGGTCCAGTGCGTGACCTTCGCGCCGCTGGCGTCCCAGATGCTGGTGGACTGCGTCTGGAGCAGCTCCCACACGCGGGCCTTGAAGCGGAACGGCTTGCTGGTGAGGCAGCCGACCGGGCAGATGTCGATCACGTTGCCGCTGAGAATATTCGAGACGGGCCCCTGACCGAAGGTGCCGATGTAGTTCCCCTCGCCGCGGTCGAACACGCCCATGACGTGCTCGCCGGCGACCTCGTCGCAGAAGCGCACGCAGCGCGTGCACATGATGCAGCGGTTGCGCTCGATGTCGATCAGCGGGTCGGCCTGGGGCTTGGTGAACTTGCGCTTCTTGTCGGCCATGCGGGCGTGCCCGGTGCCGTACTCCATGCTGTAGCGCTGGAGCATGCACTCCCCGCCGCGGTCGCAGATCGGGCAATCGAGCGGGTGATTCGCCAGCAGGAACTCCATCATGCCATTCTGGCATTCCTTCGCCAGGGCGGAGTCGGTGAACACGTGCATCCCCGCGCTGATGGGGGTTTGGCAGCCGATGACGGGCTTGGGCGCGGGGGAAAGCTTGCCGTCGCGGCCCGGCATGTGGACCTCGACCAGGCAGAGGCGGCAGTTGCCCGCGACGCTGAGCGAGGGGTGCCAGCAGTAGTGGGGCACATAAACGTCCTCCCGCGCGGCCACGGTAATGATCGTCTCGCCCTTGAATCCGGTGACCTCGCGGCCATTGAGGACGATCTTGACCTGCTCGGTGCCGGGCTTGAGCGCGGGATGGATGGTTTGATCGGACATGGGGTTCCTGCCGGTGGATGGAGCCGCGGAACGCAACGCGGGCTGTGCCCCGCCCCGACGCGGGGCTGGCAGAGGCTTGTGAATTTCTTCACAAGACCCCGCGCGAGCAACGGGAAAGATGGGCGCCACCCCGGCGAAGCCGTCTCGATGTGCGGCGCCGGTCCAAGGAAATTTGGCCCGCATCTGGCGCTCAAAGGGCAAGTTCACCGCACCGCCCACCCGAAAGGCCACTCCGTGGACCTCCGCTCCGCCCAGCCGTTCGCGCTCCTCAAAAACGGGTTGGGCGAGGCGTTTCCGCCGCTTGGGAAGGCAGAACGCTGCGACGTGGCCGTGATTGGCGCGGGTATCAGCGGGGCCCTGGTGGCGGATGAGTTGGTGGCGAACGGGCTGGATGTCGTCGTGATCGACAAGCGCGACGCCGGGCACGGGAGCACGGCGGCCAGCACGGCGCTGCTTCAATACGAGGTGGACACGCCGCTTTCCCGGCTGATCCCCTTGGTGGGTCGCGACCACGCGATGCGGGCCTATCGGCTTGGGGTGGAGGCACTGGAGCATATCCACGACGCGGTGCGGGGCCTTGGCGCCGAATGTGGATATGCCGCCCGGCCAAGCCTTTTCGTGGCCCGCCACGAGCGCGATGTGCGGCTGGTGGAGGAGGAATACAAGCTCCGCCGCGAAATCGATCCCAAGCTCAAGTACCTGGACGCGGGTGCAATAGCCGAGCGCTTTCCCTTTGATGGCGCGGCCGCGCTCTACTCTCGGATCGGGGCCGAGGTGGACTGCTATCGCCTCTGCCACCTGCTCCTGAAGCGCGCCGAAAAGCGCGGCGCCCGCGTCCACGACAACACGGCGGTGAGCAAGGTCGTCAGGGCGCGCGGCGGCTTTCGCATCCAGACCGACCGCGAATTCGACGTGACGGCGCGGACCGTCGTCTTCTGCACCGGATACGAGTCGCGGGAGTTCATCCCCCGCGAGAACACCGGCTGCCTGAGGTCCACCTATGTCGTCGCCAGCGAGCCGATCGCCGACTTCTCCACCTGGCCGGACCGCTGCCTGATCTGGGAGACGGGGCATCCCTACTACTACCTGAGAACCACCGCCGACAACCGCGCCTACATCGGCGGCCTCGACGACGACTTCCGCTCGCCCAAGCTCCGCGACGCCGCGGTTCCCCGCAAGGCCGGCATTCTGGTGCGCCGCTTTCGCTCGATGTTTCCCGACATCCCCTGGGAAACCTACTGCGCGTGGGGCGGCACCTTCGGCGAGACCAAGGACGGCCTCGCCTACCTCGGCGAGGCCCCCTCCCTCCCCGGAGCCTTCTTCGTCCTCGGCTACGGCGGCAACGACATCACCTACAGCGCCATCGCCGCGCAGTTGGCGCGGGACTTTGTGCTGCGGCGGAAGAATAAGGACGTGGATATTTTTCGGTTTGGGCGGTAGGGGCGGAGAGGCGTTCTCGACGCAATCCCCAGACCACGCGCGCCATCCTCGACGCCCAATCGGCCAAGACGACCGAGGTGGGTGGGGAAAAAAAGTGCTACGACGCGGGGAAGAAAGCGCCACATCTCCTATGATTCGCGCCCCGAAGTCCGAACACTCGTACCGCTCCACCACCGTCCCCGCGCGGTCCGTCGCGAAGAGCACCGTGCCCGCGTCGACGGCGTGGAGGTAGAAGTCCTTGGATGGCCATCCGTAGTCGGGGTTGGCGGCGCCGATGCCGGGGGCCAGGGTGTCGAGAACCCTCACCAGCTCGCCGTGGCCCCCAAGGCGCCCCTCGGCAAGGCCAACGGATACGCGCTCGCCAAATGGGCGCGGCTATACGTCTGTACAACCAACGGACGCATCCTCATCGACAGCAACGCCGTCTCGGCGTGGCTCGCGCCCTCGCGCCGGTCTCAACCTGTGGGACTAGGCCACCGACCTGCTGACCCGAATCCCCTCGCACCCCATCAACCGCC
>JBBQYG010000040.1:0-28407 GCA_038208905.1 Candidatus Sumerlaeia bacterium
GCCACGCCTCGCCCAGCGAGCCATCGCGCCCCAGTGCCGGGTCGCCGCCGAGCGCGAGGCGCACCATCTCCATCGGCGCACCGACCAGCGCGCGGCAGTACTGGCGGAGCTGCGTCCAGTCGCGGTATCGCTCCCGCACCAGCTCGAGCAGCACGCCGTCGAGGAACTCCGCCAGCAGCGCGCGCGGCACGCCGAGGCGCTCGTGGTGGTTCTCCAGCGCGGGGACCAACTCCAGCACGGCGCGCTGTACATCGCCGCCGCTTCGCGCGGCCTCGCCAGCAACCTTCTGGCGTAGCTCCCACAACAGCGCCGCGATCGCGCGCACGCGCCGTCGCTTTTCGCGCGGCAGTCGCCAGTCGAGCAGTACCTGCCCCGAAATCGCCGCGCCCAATGCAACACCTCCGTCGAAAGAAAGCGGCCCGAACGTCAGACGTCCGGGCCGCGGGATTCATTGCGATCTGCGCGTGGGTCAGACGGCTTCCGCGTAGCGGCGGCCGACTTCGCCCCAGTTCACGATGCTGAAGAAGGCGGCCACATAGTCGGCGCGGCGATTCTGGTAGTTCAGATAGTAGGCGTGCTCCCAAACATCGAGGCCCAGCAGTGGCGTGGCGCCCTCCATCAGCGGGCTGTCCTGATTGGCCGTGGAGGTCACGATCAGCTTTCCGTCCTTGGCTGCGAGCCAGGCCCATCCGCTGCCGAAGCGCTTCATCGCGGCGTCGCTGAACAGCTCCTTGAACTTGGCAAAGCTGCCGAGGTCGTTCTCGATGCCCACCGCCAGCGAGCCGCTCGGCTCGCCCTCGCCGTGGGGGGTCAGCGTCTCCCAGAAAAGGCTGTGGTTGGCGTGCCCGCCGCCGTTGTTGCGCACGACAGTGCGGATGTTCTCGGGGATCGACGCGAGGTCGCTGATCAGGTCCTCCACCTTCTTCGCCTCAAAGGGGGTGCCCTTGATGGCGTTGTTCACGTTGGTGATGTAGGCTTGATGATGCTTGGTGTGATGGATATCCATCGTCTTGGCGTCGATGTGGGGCTCGAGCGCGTTGTAGGCATAGGGCAGCTTGGGAAGTTCGTAGGCCATGGTGGTCTCTCCGATGATGGGTTTTCCGTTTTCCGAATTCGATGCGACAATCGTGCCGACGTCCGTCCGCCGGGGTCAAGTGAGGGGAGCGGCAGGCGGCTATCCGATTAAACGAAGCAGCGGGGAATCTCAGGCGGCATACCCTGCCGTTCCTTGACTTTCCCCGCCGTTCCCTGCTTTTCCTGCTGTTCTGCGGAGCGGCGCGAACCTCCGGGCTACCTGAACACCCGAGCTGCGCAATTTATGGCTGCTTCCTTCCGGACCTGACCAGGTTCATTGCCGCCCGTCATCCAGGGCCCGGAGATTCCCGCCGCCCCGCCGACCGGGAGAGCACTGAGCGCTCCTTGCCGAACGACCTTACTTCTTCTTCTCGGCCGCCAACTGCGCCATGATGATGCGACGCGGCGCGGCCTTGCGGACAAGACCCGTCTTCAGGGCCTTGGTCGAGACATAGGCGCGGCGCACCGTGCCATTCTCGTCCACGATCTTCACCTTCTGGATATTGATCTTGAAGGTCCGCCTCGTGCGGTTGTTGGCGTGGCTGACGCTATTGCCCGTCGCCCGCTTCTTGCCTGTAATCTCACACTTTGCCATGTTCTGAGTGCCTGTTTCGGTGAACTGCCCATCGTTTGACGCGCCACTGTCCCGGCTCGCAAAGGGCCAGTGAGGGAAGCGGTAACCGCCCGGGCCTGTCAAAGGAAATCGCCTTGCTTTCGCAGGAGCCGTCCCGCCTCCGCCAATCCCATCGCCGTCAAGTCTGGCTCGCGCAGCCAATCGGCCGGGAGAAGTGCATCGACCGTCGCCAGCCCGCCGCCGGTGAGTACCACCGGCAAGTCGCCCAAGCCCAATGTTTCGCGGGTTCGGCGGACGAGTTCGACCACGGCTCCGACGGTGCCGAGGACGACTCCGGCGCGGATGGCGCCATCGGTGGAGTTGGCGATGGCGGCGATTTCGCCGCCCAAATCAACCGTGGGAAGGCGACCCGCCGTTCGGGCGGTCAGTGAATCGAGCTTGGTGGAGAGCCCTGGTAGGATCACGCCGCCCAGAAACTCGCCCGCGGCGTTCACCACTTCGGTGTGTGTGGCGGTGCCAAAATCCACCGCCATCGCCGCTCGCCCGGGATAGATGGCCGGCAAGGCCGCGGCGTTCGCAAGTCGATCAGCGCCGGGAGATCCGTTGGTGTAGTGGAAGGACACCGGCGACCGGCCCGCGCTCACGATGATCAGGTTCTTCCCCGCCACGCTCCCCACGAGCACCTCATCCCCGGCCCGCGCGCAGCACGCCACCACCGCATCTCCCGCGCCCCGCCCGTGCTCGTCCAACAGCACCCCCAGCGCCTTCGCCGTCACCTCTCCCCGCGCCACGGTGGCCAATCGCACGATGTGTCCATCGCGCAGGGCGGAGAGCTTGAGGCGGGAGTTGCCGAAATCGACCAACAGCGGGGAATGGGGAATGGGCACAGGGGAATTGGACGGGGTAGCGGGGATTGGTTGTAGGACAGGCACTTCCGCACCTTCGACTTTCCCAATCCCCAATCCCCATTCCCCATTCCCTGCCATCAATGCTTCCTCCAAAACTGATCCCACGCCAGCCATGCGTTCTCCGCCCGTGAGATGACCGTGCGGGGGTCCGGTATCTCGATGCCGGGGCGGCCTTGGAAGGGGATCGAGTGGTCGGCGGTGAAGAGCTCCACCTTGAACTCGGCGGGGGAGCCAATCTTGTAAGGCTTGGGCCAGCGGGCGCGATTGGTCAGGGCCTCGTGGGCCTTGGCCTCGATGAGGTCGCAGGCGTCCTTGGGCGCGAGGTTGCGGGCGGAGAAGCGCCCGAGGCCCTTCTTGACCTGCGCCTGCACGACGTTGGGTCCGAGCAGGTCGGCGACTTCCTTGCAGGTGGATTCGTCTCCGGAAACGAAGACGCACGGCACGTCGAAGCTCCCCGCGATGGCGGCAACGATGCCGCTTTCGCCAACCTTCACGCCGTTGAAAGAGGCGTTGATCCAGGACTCGCTGCTCATCGTGTGGCACAGGACGCCGTTGGGGGTTCCAGCCATCGCATGGGCGCCGGGGAGGAGGAGCGCGTCGGTGCCGGATTGCAGCGCCTCCACATAGCATCCCCAGCGATAGCCCGTGACGTACTCCGCGCCGGGTTCCAGGCGGTCCTTGTTCCAGCTATTGAAGGTGTGCGCGCCGCCGGCCCCGTGGCCGTCGATCACGATGATCTCCGTGGCGCCCGCGCGCTTGCACCCGCGCACCGCCGCATTGATCTCGTCGGTGTAGAGGCGGCGCCCCTCCTCGTACTGCGGCTTTCCGGCATTCACCTGGTCCCACTGGGTTATGCCCGAAATGCCCTCCATGTCGCACCAAAGCTGAACCCGCATCGATCTCTCCTGATGGGCAATCGTGGAGGGCACCGTTCCACGCTGAACCGCGCGGGACAAGCCTACTCACGGCAGCGTCGGCGCATCGCCGGCTGCCAGCGGCCCCAACTCGCCCGCGCGCGCGTTGTCGGCCACCTGCTCGGGAGTCTTGGCGCCCGGGATCGCCGTGTGGCAGGCGAGGTGGGTGATGCAGAAGCGCAGGCTGGCCTGCGTCTTTGTCTCGAACGGGTGGCGCGCATAGAAGTGTTCGAGAAGCTCTAGCTGGCCGAGGTACTTCTCCAGCTTCTCGGGAGAAAGGTTCATGCGCCGGTGATCGTCCTCGCCAAATCGGGAGTCGCGGTTGAACTTGCCGGTGAGCAGGCCAAACAGCAGGGGAATGCGCACGATCACGCCCACGCCGTGCTCGATGGCCTTGGGGAACAGGACCTTCTCGGCCTCGCGCTCCAGGAAGTTATAGCGTACTTGGATCACGTCGATCAGCCCCTTGTGCCGGTCGAGAAAGTGGGCCTGTTCCGTCTCCTTGAAGGAGGCGACGCTCCACCCGGCGTGGCGGATCTTCCCCTGCTGCTTGAGGAGGGAGAGCGCTTCCCAGGGATCGTCGCGTTCAAGGTGCTCGGTGCCGTGGCTGTGGAGCTGGAGGATGTCGAGGCAATCGACCCCGAGCCGCTTGAGACTTTGCTCCGCCGCGAAGACGATGTAGTCGCGGTCGGAGTTCATCTTGATCGGGCCATAGCCCTGATCGTCCTCCAGCTTCGCGTTGTAGAAGTCGTTCCCCGCCTTGGTCGCGATGATGGCGTCGCCCTTTCCGCCTCGCTCCGCGATGACCTGCGCAACCAGTTCCTCCGAGTGGCCAAAGCCATAGTTATCCGCCGTGTCGATCAGGGTCACTCCCTCGTCCAGCGCCGCGTGGAGGGCGCGCTTCGACACGGCATCGTCGGTCGGTCCCCAGTTCACCCCGCCAATGGCCCACGCGCCGAAACCGATGATGGAGACCTTTGGTCCGCGCGCGCCGAGATTGCGATAGTGCATTTCTGAACTCCGGAAAAAGTGAAAGAAAATGGGGATGCGAATCCAGCCCGGGCACAGCTTGCCCCATGCCATCGGCCTCGCCCGCCGCCGCGCGCTCAACCCAATTCGCCGTTGCCATCGTCGCGCGCTGGGCCATCATTGACCCAGACAGCCCGCCGCCAAAGGTTCCCATGAGCGCCACGCCCCAATCTTTTCCCGCCATCGCCGACCTGCTTAAGCGCCAGGGGATCTGGCTGGAGAAGCGCCGCAGCCAGCACTTCCTCCGCCGCCAGCAGATTTGCGCCGAGATTGCGGAACTGGGGTGCCTGACGCGCGACCACGTCGTCATCGAGGTGGGCGCGGGGCTGGGAAACCTGACGGTGGAGCTAAGCGCGCGCGCGGGGCATGTCATCTCCGTGGAAATGGACGAGACCTTTGCCGAGTGGCACGAGTATCTGGAGTCCTCTTACCCGTCCATTAAATTCGTCTATAAGGACTTCCTCCTGACGACCTTCGACGAGTTGCTGGAGGGGGAGACGCGGCGACCCGTGGGCGTCGGGAACCTCCCCTATCAGATTACCAGCGAGATTCTCTTCCGCTTCGTCAACGCGGAGCGCACCTTCGACCGTCTTGTCTTCATGGTGCAGAAGGAAGTCGCCGAGCGCATCGCCGCGGGGCCCGGATCCCGGGCGTCGGGCGCGCTGACCTACAAGATCGCCATGCGCTACAAGGCGGAGATTGGCCTGATGGTCCCTGCCTCCGAGTTCCTTCCGCCCCCGAAGGTCGATAGCGCGGTGTTGGTGCTGACGCCACTGCCGCACGCGCTCTTCCACAGCCCCGAGGAACGGCTCCGTGTCTATACCATGTTCGACCGCCTCTTCGCCTACCGCAGGAAGACCGTCGCCAACGGCCTGATCATGGGCCAATTGGTTCCCGACCGCGTCGCGGCGGTGGCCGCGCTTCAGGCGGCGGGAATCGACGAAGTCCGGCGACCCGAGACACTCAGCATCGAGGAGTCCCTCGCCCTCGCCCGCGTCCTGGCGGAGCGCGCCTGATGGAGCCGGTGATTCGCGCGCGCGGCGTGACGAAGGAGTTCCTGATGCACACGCATCAGGCGACCACTCTGAAGGAGGTGGTGCTGCGCAACCTCTTCGAGCCCGGAGAGCAGATCCCCCTCATCGCGCTGCGCGACGTGACCTTCGATCTGGAACCGGGACACAGCCTTGCAATCATTGGATCAAACGGCTCCGGAAAAAGCACGTTGCTCAAGCTCATCGCGGGGATCAGCAAGCCATCCTCGGGGGAACTTTCGTCGCGCGGGCGCGTGGCGGCGCTCCTGGAACTCGGCGCCGGGTTCGAGCCCGAGTTCACCGGTATGGAGAACATCTTCCTGCAGTGCTCGATCCTCGGTCTCCCGCGAGAGGACATCCTTGCGCGCCTCGATTCGATTCTCGAATTCAGCCAGCTCGACAAGTTCATCCACACGCCTGTGAAGCGCTACTCCTCCGGCATGTACGTCCGCCTGGGCTTCGCCATCGCGGCCCACGTCGATGCGGACATCCTGCTGCTGGACGAGGTGCTTGCGGTGGGCGACACGGCATTTCAGGTCAAGTGCATGCGCAAGATCCGCGACCTTCGGGAGGCGGGAAAATCGATCCTCTTCGTCTCCCACACGCTGGAACACATCGAGGCCATCGCCGATCAGGTACTGTGGCTCAATCGCGGCGAGGTGGTGGCCTTCGGCACCGCCGACAACATCCTGCCGCGCTTCTATGAGGACCTTCAGCGCGAGGACAAAACCGACTCCCAGCAGGTTGACATGGACGGCCGCGCGGCGGCGGCGCTCCCCGTGGGGCGCTTCGCGGCGCGCGGCGCGCGATTCCTATCGGTGAGGTTCATCGCCGCCGACGGCGCCGAACGAAAGTCATTCCAGATCCGCGAGCCATTTACCATGCGTTGCGAGATCGAAGTGATGGAGCACATCGACCAGCTCGAACTCAGCTTTGCCCTCGGAACCATGGACGCCCTCCGCGCCGCGTGGCAGGGAACCGGCGGACTGATGACCAACGTCGCTCCGGGCCGCTACACGATCGACGCCCACATCGACGAACACCACCTCGTGCCGGGTCGCTACCTTGTCAGCCTCATGCTCGGCGACCCGCGCGACCTCAAGGTGACTTACGACATGCACCTTCGGCTCTATGCGCTCTCCTTCCACGACGGCAACGGCCGCATCGCCCACGAACCGGGGGAGGGTCGGATTCAGCCAATGGGTGTGTTTTCGGAGGGCTAGCCTCGACACCCTCAGCCAAACAGCATTCGCGCAATCTCATGGAAATCCGGCGCCGTCGCATCGCAGCGGTGGGCAATCTCTGCGGGTGAGTGCATTGTGGTGACGCCGATTACGGCACAGCCCGCGCGGCGTCCGGCGTCGAGGCCGTGGAGCGAGTCCTCCAGCACGAGGCAGTCGCCGGGGGGAATCCCGAGGCGCTTGGCGGCGAGGAGGAATATCTCCGGGTCCGGTTTCGCGTGGGTTACGTCGTTCATGCTCACGATCACGGGAAAGGCGTCGGCGATGCCCCAGTAGGCAAGCACCGCGTCAATGTTCCCACGTGGCGCGCTGGACCCAACCGCGAGGGCGATGCCGCGGTCGCGGGCGGCGCGGATGAACTCCACAACCCCGGGGACCGCCGCCACGCGGCCCGCTTGGAGCTGGCGGAGAAACAGCCCCTCCTTCTCGTCGCTCTTCCCCAAGATAAACGGGATGTCGTGCATCCGCCCCGGGAAGAACTCCTCCAGAACCTGCATGTTCCCGCGGCCAAAGGTCCGCGCCATGAAGGCCTCGGGTTCGATCTCCACTCCTTCGATGCGCCCAAACTCCAGCCACGCCTCCAGATGGGCCTGCCGCGTGTCGGCAATCACGCCATCCATGTCGAAAAGGATGCCGCGCAGGGCGTGCCCCCTCCAATGGATTGTCGATCTGTCGGCGGGCGAGGAGGGGGCGGGCATCGATTTCACCGGTGGGCCTTCGAAGGTGAGGAACAGCACTTGCAACTCCGGCGCCGTGGCAAGTGTAATGCCCAAGGGCCATGCGCCCGCTGGACCATCAACACGATTCGGAATCCCGATCCCGATGAAAGTCGTCATCGCGCACCGCACGCGCCAGGCGCGCGTCGTCGACCTGCCGGAGCCCCAGGGCGGCCGTAACTTCGTCACCGTCCGCGTCAGCCATTCGGCCATGGTCCTGCCCAACGAATTGCAGCAGATCGAATCGGCGGAGAGCCACATCCGCGTTGGCGAGGACGGCTTTCCCCTCGGCTCCTGCGCAAGCGGCACCATCATCGCGGTGGGCGAGGGTGTCACCTCGCTCAAGAGCGGCCTGCGCGTGGCCGTCAGCGGCGCGCCCTATGTGTATCACGGCTCCCAGCTTGTTGTGCCGGAGAACCTCGCCGTGGAACTCCCCAAGAAGGTGAACCACGAGGAGGGCGCCTTTGCGGGGATCGGGGCCAAGTCGATGCACCTGCTCCGCGTGGCGGGCGTCCAATTGGGCGAGACAGTGTTGGTTTTCGGCGCCGACCTGCTCGGTATCATCGCGGCGCAGCTTATCCGCGCGGCGGGAGCGACGCCGATTCTGGTCGACGAGTCGGAGTTCCGCCTCAACAAGGGAAGCGCGCTCGGCCTTCCCCACGCTTTCGAGCGCAAGGATCCCGACTTCCTCAAGACCGTGAACCAGCTGACCGATGCCCACGGCGCCGACGCCGCGTTGTTGACGCGCGGGGGCGACCGGCTGGCATTTGCGATGGCGGAGGAACTCCTCCGCGATGGCGGCGTCATGGTGCTCGGCACGCCGCTCGGCGGAGAGGTGTCGCTCGACCGCATCCGCGAAAAGCAGATCCGCGTCCGCCCCGGCGTCGGCGGCGGGGCGGGCACCGGCGACCGCGATTTCGAGATTGCCGGCGCGGGTTACCCGCGCGAGCTGATCCGCTGGACGGAGCGCGACAACATGGCGTGCTTCTGTCAGCTTCTCGCCGACCGCAAGGTTCAGATTTCGCCGCTGGTGACCGACCGCATTCCCATCGACCGCGCGCCTGTCGCCTATGAGAAGGCCGCCCGCGGCAGGGACAGCAGCTTCGGCGTCGTCCTGACCTACTAGCGCCGCGCGATGGATTCCCGCTCGCCCGTCTTCCAGTTGCTCAAACCCCGGAATCTGGTGGCCCTGCTGGCGGGCCTGTGCACAGTCCTCGCCGTCGCAACCCACAATCCGCTCATGGTCATGCTCTCCGCCGCATCGCTCGCTACGATTCTGGTGTCGGGGCTGCGCGTTTGGGGACTGTTGGAGAACGTCCGCGTGGAGCGCGATCACCATCCGCGCGTCTTCCAGGGGAACAGTGTCGCCGTTTCGCTCCGCATCAGCGGCAGCGAGCGACGCACGCCGGAGCTGCTCCTTGTGGAGGACAGCTTTCCCCCCTCCACCACCAGCCGAATCCGACGCCTGGTCGAACACCCCATCGGACGCGAGTTCGGGGTGCAGTTCCAGTATTTCGGCCTATGCGAGCATCGACGCGGCCTGTATATACTCGGGCCCGTCAGGCTCCAGGCGGCGGATGAACTGGGGTTTTTCCAGCGCGAGCTCTTCATGGAGGACTTCAGCGAGCTGGTGATCTATCCCCAGGCGGTGGACCTCCATCAGCTCGATCTTCTGGGCGCGGGGACGCTTGCCCATGTTGGCCTGGAGACCACTCGACGCACCGGCGCCAGCGAGGAGTTCCTCGGCGTGCGCGAGTATCGGCCCGGCGATCCCATCAGCCTCGTCCATTGGCGGTCCACCGCCCATCACGACCGATTGATGGTGAAAGAATTCCAGGAGGAGATGACCACGGTCGTCACGTTCTTCCTCGATCTTGGCAGGCTTGGGCTTGTGGGCGTCGGCGACCAGACGTCGGTGGAGTATGGCATCAAGTGTTGCGCCAGCATGGCGAAGCGGGCCGTCGAGCGTGGCCATCAGGTGGGGCTTTTCGCGGTTGGCGCCACGGTCGAGCACCTCCCCCCCGGCGGCGGCACCGCGCACCTGCTGGCTTTGTTGGATCGCCTGGCGTTCGTCAAGCCGATGGGCGATTCGGGATTCGCGGCGGTGGTGCGCGACCTTGCCAAGGGGCTCCCACGCGGCAGCACCGCGGTGCTCGTCATGGGGGCGACAACGATCGACTTCGACGCGCTGGCGCCAGGCATCGCGCTGCTCATCGACCGCCGGATTCTGCCGGTGGTTGTGGCCATCGACGACCGCGCGTTCATTAAGATTTTTCAGGAGCAGGAGGAGCGCCACTATCGGGCTCTTCCGCTGGAGGACATCGTGAACTTACTCCGCCTCATGGGGGCTCGAGTCCACGTCGTGCGCCGGGCCAAGAGCATGGGCGAGGCCCTCGTCGCGGGCCTCGAGCAGGAGGCTGTCTCGTGAGTTCCACGACCTCCCAGGAAAGTCTCTCGTTGGACCTCTCGGAAGTACACGAAGGCATTCAGGTCTCGCGCGTGACCGTGGAGCGCATGCACCTCTTCTGCACGGCGCTGACCTGCTTCTTCGCCCTCGCCGCGGCGCTCGCGCGACGGGGGGAAATCGGCATCGCCCTCGCTGCGTCCTTGGCGGTGCTGTGCCTCGTCGCGCTGATCGTGTCCCATTCGATTAGAGTTCTGCTGGGCGACTTCTATCGTCAGTTCCGCTACAAGGAAAAGTTTCTTCTCTTCCTCGCGCATTGCGTCGCGCTGGTCCTGCCGTCGCTCGCGCTCGGAGTGCGCGGGTGGGAGATGGCGCTGGCGGCGCTTCTGCTTTTCCTCTGCGTGCAGGGGATCGACCGCGTCTTCTTTGGGCGAATCTATGCGGTGACGCTCGCGCTGACGGTGTTCCTTGGAATTGCGCGCGATCCCGCGCTGCCGATGTGGATCGTGATGGGGTGGTACGCATCGCTGCTGCTTGCAATACGCTTCGGTCATGTGCGGTTTCGGCTCGATGCCTATGGCGAGGGCGACGGGCTGGATTTGGGCGATACCCTCCGCCGGACGATGATTCCTGTCCTCGTGCCATGCGCCGTTGGCGGAGTCGCTTGGCTGGCGGCGCGGATGTGGCTCTCGCCGCGCGCGCTGGTCATTCCGGGATTCCAGTTTCAGGATCCCGGATTCCATCAGGCGAGCTCCACGGCCAAGCTCCTGTGGGACGCCTTCTTCATCGTCATGGCGATCATCGCGGTCATTGTGATCCTTGGCCTCATCGACAAGAAGCTGCGAAGGCGGAAGCGTTCCGCCGCGCCGGATGAAGAAGCAGCCACCGGCGCGCTTTCCCTGTTCCGCGTCCCCGCCAAGGAAACCGCCGGGCTGCGGGTGGATCCAGGGAGCGGCCCGCGGGAACGAATCCTCGCGACGTTCGCCCAGTTCTCCCATCGTCTGGAACCGCTTGGCCACTCCCGCCGGGAGGACGAAACCGCCGACGACTGGATCGAGCGCCTGGTGCAGCACTACTCCGCCATCCGCCCCATGAGCGACCGCTTGCGCCGCACGTTCAATGCCGCCTGCTACCATACGCCGGAGCCCACCGATGCCGATGCGAATGGCTTTGCCCAGCAGGTGGATACCGGCATCGGAATCGTCCGCGCTGAACTGGAACACCGCCAGCGCGAATCCGCCGCGACGCGTCGGCCCCCGCGCTGAACCGCTTTTCAATTCGCGGGTGCTCCATCGCGATTTTCCCCTGTCCCTTCACCCGCCCCCTGCTCCACCCTCCGCCACCATTTTGCCGGAGGAGATTCCCGCGATGCCCGTCCCCTTTATCGAACTGAAGCGCTTCGAGCCCGACTTCCTCGCCCGCTGGGCGGAGAAGTGCGCGGAAATTTCCGCCAAGACGATGTTCGTCGGCGGACCCGAGACGCAGAAGCTCGAGGAGTCCCTCCAGAAGCGCAGCGGCGTCGCGGCTGTCGTGGGTTGCGCAAACGGCACCGACGCAATCCAGCTCGCACTTCGGGCCGTCGGCGTCGGGCAGGGCGATGTGGTTCTGATTCCCGACGCCACGTTCTGGGCCACGTTCGAGGCTGTTGTGAACGTGGGCGCGCGTCCCGTGACGGTGGACATCGACCTGACCGATTTGCAGATGGACTTCGACCTGTTTGCGAAGGCCATCGACACCTACAAGCCCAAGGCCGCGATCCTCGTCCATCTCTACGGCTGGGGCACTGCGCGGCTCGCCGACTTCCGGCGCCTGTGTGTTGAGAAGAATGTCCTCCTCATCGAGGACGGCGCCCAGTCGTTCGACGTGGAAGTGAACGGAGAATCGATCTACAAGGGCGCCCTCCTTTCCACCGTCAGCTTCTATCCCGCCAAGGTGCTCGGCTCGTGCGGCGACGCGGGCGCTGTGTATTGCTCGACTCCCGAACTGGCCGACACGATCCGCAAGCTGGGCAACCACGGGCGCACGTCGCACTATGGCTATGGCCTCGTCGGATGGAACAGCCGCATGGGCGGATTCGATGCCGCGTTCCTGAACCTGTGCATCGAATATCTGGAGCCCCGCCTCGCCTCGCGTCGCGCCGTCGCGGCCAAGTATCGCGCCGCCTACGAGAAGCTGGGAGTGTGCCACGTCGGCCCGCCCAAGGGATACCATGAGAACGGCTATCTGAGCGTCGCCCTTTTTGAACCGGAAAAGCGCCCCCGCGTGGAGGCCGTGCTCAAGGAGCACGGCATTGGCTTTGGGAACGTATATCCCGGCGCGATGTCGCTACAGCCCGGCGCCGAAGGCCATATCGCCGGCAAGGTCGGCGGAGCGAAGGCCGACACGCTGTCTCGCGGCGTGCTCAACCTGCCGCTCTATGCGTATATGCGCGACGAGGAAGTGGACGAAGTGCTGCGCGTCTTTGCCCACGCCATCAAGGCTTAGCAAGCAGTTCGCGGTACATCTCGACCGTCAGCGCGCTCGTCCGCCGAATCGAGAAATCCCCCGCCCTCGCATGGGCCGCGCGACCCATGCGGGCGATGGCTTCGCGGTCCTTCGCCAAGCCCGAGATGGCCGCTACCCATGCGCCGAGACCGTCGCCAAGGCAGATGCCGGAGCTGGTATCGGCGAGCACCTCGCGGTTCGGCGAAATATCCGCCACCACGAATCCCCTTCCGCCAGCGCAGACTTCCAGTAGCGAGTTCGACAGGCCCTCGCGATCGCTCGCCGACAGGTAGAGATCCCCCGCCTGTATCGACGGGCGTATATCCGCCTGCAGGCCGGGAAAGCGCACCACATCGGCGACACCCAGCTCCGCGGCGCGCGCCTTCACGCGGTCGAGTTCCGGTCCCTCGCCGATCAGGTCCATCGTGAACGCTACGCCAGCACCGCGGAGCGCCGCGGCCAACTCCACCAACATCGTCACGCGCTTCTGCCGGACGAAACGCCCCGCCCAGAAGAGCGCGACCGGCGCGCCGGACGGCGCCTCCCGCGACGGGGGAGCAACGGGCGGAACCTCCACCCCGTTGTGAATCGTCGCGAGGCGCGCCTTCAGTCCCAGCGATTCCAGAGGCTCCCTCACCGCGCCCGAAATCGCGACGATGCGGTCCGGCATTCGCGCCGTCCACCGGATCATGCGGCGCTGGCTTTCGCCGCGCCAGGGCGTCTGGCTGTGATAGCTGTTCACCAGCCGCGCCCGCGACCCAAGGCGACACGCCAGGTTCGCCGCCATGTTGGAGGCATACATGTGGGAATGCACCACATCGAACATTCCGCGATTGATAAGCGCGCGGAGCCTGAGAATACCAATCGGGTCCAGCCGCGAACGGAACGGCACCATGTGGATCGGGACACCCAACTCGCGGAATCGCGGCGCCATGTCGCCCTCGAAACGCAGGCAGCAAACCTCCACTTCCACGCCCGCATCGCGCAGGTGCGGAATCAGGCGCAGCAACATGCGCTGCACGCCCCCCACCTGGAGGTCATAGATAACGCGAAGCACTCGGATCGGCGTAGCCATGCGCGAGTTTCATCGCCGATGGCGGGGCGGGCGCCAGAGATTTCCCTTGCATGCCCCCACCCGCCAGAACCTCATCCCGCCCGTTGATCGACGCACGTGGGCCGCTCGCAAGAGCGGCCCACCGTCGTTTCAACCCCAGTTTACCGGCACCCTCAGACCGCGCCCGCGGAAAGGCAGACTCGCAATCATGGCCAAGAAGAAACCCGAAATTCAGGCAATCAACCTCAAGGCGCTCATCAAGCAGCTCGCCAAGGAGAAGGACCTCGAGCCGGAGGTCATCAAGTTCGCCGTCGAGTCCGCCATTCTCAGCGCCGCCCAGAAGCGCGCCAAGGCCTTCAACAACGCCCAGCCCGAACTCAACCTCGAAACCGGCGACATGCGCATCTTCGTCACCAAGAAGGTCGTGATCACCGTCGGCGACGACAAGCACGAGATCGACATCATCTCCGCCAAGGCCCAGGACCCCAAGTTCATGCTGGGGCAGGAAGTGAAGGTCGAAATCGATCCCGAGGAGTTCGGCCGCATCGCCGCCCAGTCGGTCCGCCAGGGCATCCTCCAGCGCCTTCGCGACGCGGAGCGCGACCGCGTCTATAACGACTTCAAGGACAAGGTCGGCCAGGTGGTCACAGGCATCCTCCAGCGCTACGAGCGCCGCGACGGCATCGTCGCCCTCGGCAAGGTGGAGTGCCTCCTTCCCGGCCAGGAAATTCCCATGGGTGTGCGCCATCGCTTCGGCGACCGCGTCCGCTGCCTCATCGTTGACGTGCGCCGCACGCCGAAGGGTCCCCAGGTCATCCTTTCGCGCACTCGTTCCGAATTGGTGAAGCAGCTCTTCGCCACCGAAGTCCCCGAGATCAGCGACGGCACCGTCCGCATCATCGAAATCGCCCGCGAGCCCGGCGTCCGCACCAAGATCGCCGTGCAGTCCATGGACCACAATGTGGACCCCGTCGGCGCATGCGTCGGCATGAAGGGCTCCCGCGTTCAGATGATCGTCCGCGAGCTCGACAACGAGAAGATCGACATCGTCCCTTGGTCGCCGATCCCCGAGAACTTCATCACCTCCGCCCTGAACCCCGCCCAGATCGTCAGCATCCGTCTCCTCCCCGTGGAGAAGCGCGCCGAGGTCATCGTGGAACGCGACTCCCTCAGCAAGGCCATCGGCAAGCGCGGCCAGAACGCCAAGCTCGCCGCCAAGCTCACCGGATGGAAGATCGACATCGGCGAGCAGGAGGAGGCCGAGACCATCGCCCGCCTCGACGCGCTCAACCTCAAGTACCTGGACGACTTCCTTGCCCAGGTCGAGGGCCTTCCCGAGATCGCCCGCGCCGCCATCGCCAAGAGCAGCGACTACAACTCCGTCGAAAAGCTGGCCGATTGCGAGCCCAAGGACCTCTTCAACTTCACCGGCGACAACCTCGTTGTGGCCGAGGAGATCGTCACCGGCGCCCGCGAATACCTCGAGGAACTCCGCGAGATGACCGCCACCAGCAGCGCCCAGGTGGAGCTCACGCCGGAGGATATCGAGTTCCTCAGCAAGGCCGAGAACCTTGCCAACCTCCTTGGCGGCAAGGTCTTCTCCGCCGCCCCCGAAGACGCCCCCGACCCCGACGCCGTGGCCCCGGAGGACATCGAGGTCAACGAGGAGATCGAGACGCGCATCGTGGATTCGGGAAGCAGCGGCGAGTAGGGAGACTCCCATACTCCCCGCCAGTGTTGCCGGCTTCGTGAGTGGGCTATCGAGAAAGCCCCGCGCTCGAGATGCGACAATTTGGTCCGTTGCGCTAGTTCCGTGCATAGGCGGAACTAGCGGCCCCCAGAACTCACGGAAGGCTCGGGGTGCAACCTAGGTTGTTCCATTCGTTTATACACGACTGTGGCGGGCCGGACCCTGAACTTGTTGGACAGTCGCATATATGCGTATATCCGTCGTACTCCGCGCCATTGCTGCACAAGCGATATACAACTGCCTGGTAGCAGAGATCGTCATACTCGATGCATATCATTGACAGGTTCCGGTTTTCGGTTCGGATGAAGGGTAGCTATCAAGGGCGAAACCAACCCTCACGGCTCCCAAGTCATTCGGCTTGCTCGGTGGAAACTCCAGCCAAGACCAGAGTAGAATGAGGCCACCCGCCGCCAGCAGTCCAACCGGCAGTACTTTATTCCAAATGGTGGGATTGTGGGTGAGTGATGGCTTCACTGGTGCCGATTCCTACCCTTTTCCGCATGATGCCTATGCAAAACATGCGGTAATTTGATTGGTTCGCGGCGCGAAGGCAAGTTGTTTTTTTTCTTTGATTATACCAAGTATTTTCAGAGTCGCAATTGGCAGCGGAAGTCCACGCGAAGGAGTGCCGGCAGGGGACTGGCCGCCAATTGCGAGCCCGTCCTGCATCTACACTTTCCTTTGCCAGCAGACATGTTCCTCCCCCCCGACTCAGCGGATTTCTCGGTGAAAAGACAATTGCCCCCCTGGCCGGTGAGTCGGCAGGGGGGCGGATGATCAGTCTGGCGTCGGTGCTAGTTCAGGGAAATAAAGTCCTTCACGCCGCCCGGGGTCACCGCTCTCTGGATCGTCAGGTTGTCGATCCAGGTCCCCTCGCTGGCGGCGGGATTTCCGGAGTGGTTCTCGCGGAATCCGATCTGGACCGCGCCGGTGGTGCGTCCCGTTGTGGGGATGGTTCCCGTATAGACAATGGCTCCGTTGACGCGGGCCTCGAGGAGGTTCGAAACGGGGTTCACCTCCAGCCGGAACGTCGTCCATGCGCCTGCCGTGGCGCCGGTGGCGACAAGGGTCGCCGCGCCGAGCTGGATCGTGGGCTGTGGCGACATGTTGTCGTTCTGGGCGAGGGCGAAGCGGAACTCGCCCGCGTGGGCTCCCAGGCCGTTGTTGATCTCGGCGCTGGCATTGTTCTGGTAGAAGAGCCAGTAGCCGTTCTCGTATCCGCTGGCCGCGGGCGTACCGGTAAAGAAGGTGCTTCCCTGCGATCCGCAGAAGCCCACGCCGATGGCCTGGTTCGGCTCCGCGCCGCCGGGAATGTATATCTCGCCTGTCACGACAAGGCCGTTCCCGTCGGAGCCGAGGGCGGCGTCGCCGATGAAGGCGATATTGCCGCCGCCGGTTACGTCTGCCACGCGAAAGACCTGTCCGCCGCTGGGCGAAGCAGCCACGCCGGAGGCCACCGCGCCGACGCCCATCGAGGTGTAGGTGAAGTAGCTCCCCGTGGGGGCCGAGGCGAAATTGTACGCTGCGGGAAGCGAAACCGCCCCACCGTTGGCCGCGCCAACCGAGCGCGGCATCACACCAAAATCGGCCCCGTTGACGCCGGTGTTGGCGCCGTCGGGATAGCGGCCGATGGAGTAGCTCCCCGTCGCGACTTCGCCGATCCACGGCCAGCCGTTGCCGGTGACGTTCTTCGTCGCGGGCCTGACGAGGTCGCCGAGCCCGCCGTGGGCCTCGTACACCACCGAGTCGCTAACGCTCTGCGTCGCGGTGTTCACGATCTGGAGACCGATCGGGCCCGTGTTGGAAAGGTCGTCCACCGCGTCGCTAAATCCCGTGGTGATCGCGGCCCCCGTCGCCGGGTCGCCCCACGCGATGCGGCCACCGGCGGGAACAACGGCGCCGGAAAGAGGAATCGTCTTGGCCACGCTGCCATCCACGCCGCTGTAAACGCGCAGCTCGATCCCGGAGGGGATTGCACCAGCGGGGCCGTGTATCTCGATGAACTCGCCGTCGTTGATCCGATAGGCGAACTCATTGATCACATAGCCGGTGCCGGCGGGGCTGACAGGGGACCAGCGCAGCTCGTCGAGCCGGAGCACGCCGCTCGACGCCGCGCCGCCGCCCTCCACAAGGAACCCGATGACCGCCAGGTCGCGTTTGCCGGGCACCGTGTCGATGGTGCCGTTGCCGTCAAGGTACTGGTTGAACGCGGTGTTGTATCCCGTGGCACCGCCGGTCGTCAGGTCCCACGCGACCGTGCGCCAGCCCGCCGCGTTCAGCGACGTCGCCGGACCCCTTTCAAGCTGACCGTTTCCATCCAGCAGCACGAATCGAATCGTCGCCCCCGGCAGCGCCGACGTCGTATGGACGTCCACCGAAACGCGCGAGGCGATGGGAAACAGCGCCCGCGTCGCGTTGAAGTCGCGCACGCTGTTCTCCGTGTCATCGCCGAGGATTTCCCAGCGATAGAAGAACTTGTTCCCCGCCGTGGCGGAGAACGTGTAGCTGATCTGCGCGCAGTAATCGCTGTTGCTGGGGATCCCCACGCCCGCCGGCGTCGCGACGATGCTGCGCGTTGCGGAGGAAAGGCCCGTATCGTCGGGCCCCTCGTCGGGATTGCGCCAACGGTCCCACTGGTTCTGCAGCGTCGGGTTGATAATGGCGTCATAGTACTCCCACTTCTCGATCAGGTACTCGTTCGTCCCCGGCGGGGCAAAAGTCTCCTGCATCACCTGGAAGATGTGGGGATACGTGCGGAACTTGGTGGTGTTCTCGGAGGCCTCGAGATCGTACGAGTGGTAGCCATCCAGGAAATCCTTGCTCAGCCACGCCAGCGACCAGAAGCCGACTCCGCCGAGCTGCCGCCCCGGGGCCGTGTCGCCGGGCCAGCTCAGCGCGTCGCGCATCTTGATCGCCAACGACTCCTCGTCCTCGTAAACCACCGTGCGGAATGTCGACCCTGCGATTTGCGAGGCATAGAACGGCGACTCAACAGCCGTCTGATAGCGGCGCGTCTTGGGCGTCGCGGAAAGCGTCGTCTCGAACTTCGCATCGGCGAATCCCCAGGAGCCGATGTTGCTTAGGATCGAGGTCGAGTATGCGTCCGCCTCGAGCTGGCTTGGCACCGTCGTTTCCCACCGATAGCCATAGGACCCAAGGGTCAGCACCATCTTCTCCGGGGGCACGCCGTTGTCGAAAAAGCTATCCGTGTTCCCCACATACCCCGACCGCGAGGTGATGCTTCGGGCCAACGTGCTGAAGCTCCCTGCATAGGGATAGCAACTAATGTTGAAGAAATCCACGCTCGCCGCCGCCGTCGCCAGATTGGGGTAGTTCGCCGCGCTATACGTCGGCCCGATGTAGATGCTGATTTCCTTTCCGGGATTCAGCGCCGCGCGCAGTTCGCCCAGGAAGTCCACGATCCCTTGCCCGACACCCGGGCCATAGGGATGCGGCTCGAAATCAAGATTCACTCCCGCGATATTGTCGGAGGCATTATTGACGACGGCGGCCACCTCCGCCACCAGCGTCGCGCGCAGCGCCGGATTCGGCATCACGGCGTTCAATACGTTCCCGTCGAAGCCCGTGTTGCGCAGCGTCATCAGCACCTTCACCCCGTGCCTGTCGGCGATTCCACCCGGCTTGAAGAGCAGCGTTCTGGTCGTGATCGAATTCGATACGTTCGTCAGGTTGCCCGTCGCGTTGAAGTCCGTGAACGAGATCGCAATGTGCGTCAGCGCATGCCAGTGATACGCCCACCGCGTTGTGTCGGACTGCACATACCCCAGCACCACGAACCGGCTCGCATCGGAGGACGGCACTACGGCCTTCGCTGCGGAAGGCTTGCCAGCCGGCTTACCGGAATCTGGCACAGCCGACGGAACCAACGGTTCCTGCGCGCCGTGCTCGGAATACCCGGTGGGCGGCTGGGCGGGAATCTGCGGCGCGAGGCCTACAGCGCCCGCGAGCAACAGGAGTAGAAATCCTTTGGACAGTTTCATGTGGTGCCTCGAATTCGTGGGGGGTGCCATGCACTGATGGGCAATCCGGCGTAGACTGTCGGCCATCGCCAGAGTCGTCAATGCGCAATGTTTTGAAGCGCCGCGAAACGCCGGTTTTCAGGGATTCCCTGATGGAATTGAACCCGCATTGGGTGGCTCGGGCGCGGTCGGCACGTCTATCCACCGTAGGCGCACTGCCGCCATCCCGATGGACCTGCCTCGGGGGTCGCCAATGTAGTCGACGATCCGGAGAACATGGTCGCCAGGCACCAGTTCAAATTCGCCATGCCGAAACCATCGGTCGCCAACGCGCGAAAGGTCGAGATAATCATCCACGAGTATTGTTTCGGGGGCATTGCCGGAGGGGCCCCGCAGTAGCATCTTCGCCGTTGAAGTTCCTGCGGTCCCGTGGCCATACGCGTAGGACAATTCATAAGTTCCCGCTTGCTCAATTGTAAGTCGAACCTCCTGCCGGGCCCCCGACCCATCTGCAATGCGCCATGCTGTGCGCAGTGATGCCGTCGCCGTTTCATCCCACTCCCCCGTGGCCGTCCAGTTCGAATCGCCCACGGCCACTTCCGCGCGTGCTGGCTCCGTGTATAGTTTGAACTCGGTAATAATCGCGTCTACCAGTGGACCAATGATCGCCTGCTCCGCGAAGTGCCCATCCTCCACATATGGCTCCACGCGCGAATCGGCAAAAAGGCTAAGTACAAATCGCCTCCCGTTGGGGAGCACCACATAGGCCGTGTCGCCCTCGGTGTCATAGCCGCAGCCCAGTTTTCCATAGTACCGCGACCCAGGAGGTAGGCCATGGCCGATCACGCTGGCATCGGCCCATCTCTCCCGCTTCAGCAGTCGGTGGATCAGCTCGCGCGATTCAGGCTCAATACGGCTTTCAACCAGCGCCAGCATCAAATCCGCAAGGTCGTCGGTCCGCAGCCGATTGCCGCCATACCAGCCCATGAGCAGCCCTTCGGCACCCTCCGGTGCCTCGCTCGTATTGCTCGGGTAAGTCTTCATGACGAAGCGCTGACCGCGCAGCAGGCCAAGCGAATCCAGATATCGCTCGAAAACCAATCGGTTCCCCCGCCATTGCTCGAACAGGGCACTCTCGCCGGGCAGAGGCTGGTAGTTGCTTGTTTCTGTCAACTCGTCCAGGACACGACCAAATGGAGGATTCTCCGAAGGGCCATAGGTTCTCTCCATGTCCTTCCACAACTCCGGGGAAAACGCCCCTTCGCCGCCGCGCTCCCGAATCAATGCCGCCACGGCGGGTAGGCAAGCGAGCTTCACGACACATGCTGGATACCAAAGCTCCCGACCGCCGTGCGACGCCTTTTGCCACGTGCCATCATCCTCGGCAATCAGTAGCGTGGCGGAAACCGTCGAAAAGGGTCGGCCCTTGAGATACGTCGCGACTGCCTTGGCTAGGCGATCCGAAAGATTCTCGTCGTGCACGATGGGGGGAAGCGCGGTGGCTGGTCCACCACAGCGTACCGCCGACGAACAATGCCACCGACAGTGCGACGGCAATCCAGCCACCTGCGCGGCGGAAAGTTCCCATCAATGCTCACCCAGCATCGCCGGAATCGGCGGCATCTCGGGCTCCGCGTGCTTGGCGGAGCGCCAAATGTTTCCCAAGCTCACCGTGCCGTTGGTCGGATCGTATTGCAGTTGGGCGCTGCTGGTAAAACCATGCGCAAACTTCCTTTCGGGACCAACCGACCCAATTCGCCACGGGCCATAGAACTCCTCGGCCCTCGGCCAGAACTGTGAGCGCGGCGCGTAACGCCGCTGCGCCCCAATGTCCTGATAGGTGTACATTCGTTCGGACATTGGCAACAGCTCATCTGAAGCCATGAATGGGTCCGTTGGATGCCCGCATTTTTTTTTCTAGTCCTTTCACATCAGATTTACGACCCCCCCTATGGCAAGTGTAAAAATAAAACAAGTGCGGAACTATTTGGGTGCTTCGCCCCCCCCGATGGGTCGCATCGTGGGCTGCACGCTCCTCGTGAATTCATCGCGCCGTGCAGTGCAAGGGTTGCGAACGCCTTGTCGCTCAAGAATCGGACCGTAGGTTAGACCCCATTCTTTCCCCTTTCCTTTCCCCCCGAGGCGCGGCATAAGCCCGTCCGCCTTGCGCGAGCGGGGCAGGTGTTCAGGCCGCAGGGGTTCCATGATTCTCGTTATCGACAACTACGATTCCTTTACCTACAACCTCGTCCAGTTCCTTGGGGAGCTGGGCGCGGAGATGACCGTGCTCCGCAACGACGAGGCAACGCCGGAGCGGGTGCGGGGGCTGGCTCCACAGGCCATCGTCCTGAGCCCCGGGCCTTGCACGCCCAATGAGGCGGGCGAGACTTGCAACGTCATCCGCGAGTTCCACCGCGAGATTCCGATCTTGGGCGTGTGCCTCGGCCACCAGTGCATCGGCGCCGTCTTTGGCGGAGACGTGATCCGCGCGCCGTACCTGATGCACGGCAAGACGTCGCAGATTTCCCACGAGGGGCGCGGCGTGTTCCGCGACCTTCCGCGGCCGTTCACGGCGACGCGGTATCACTCGCTGATCGTGGACGAGAAGTCGCTCCCCGAATGCCTGGACGTGACGGCGCGGAGCGAGGACGGCCTGATCATGGGAATGCAGCACCGCGAGGCGCCCCTTTATGGTGTGCAGTTCCACCCCGAATCGATCCTGACGGATTCGGGGAAGAAGCTGCTGGGCAATTTCCTGGAGATCGCCGCCGGGCGGGCATGAACCGCAACGCCTCGATGTCGCTTCACTTCCTCCCCGCCAGCGCTTCGCCGCTGGTGCTGGTGATTCGTCGTGGCCCGTCAAAGAGCTGGCATTTCCTCATGTGGGACCGCGACACGGGGATCGTGACGCCGGGATCGTGGTTCAACGGCTTGGTGTTTCCGCATCGGTGCGACCTTTCTCCCAAGGGCGACTGGATGTTGCTGCTTGCATACCGCGGGGGGAAGCAGCCGGTGGCGTGGACGGCCCTTTGCCAGCCGCCGAGCGTGAAGGCCATCGTGTTCTGGCCGCAGGAGAACGCGAAAGTCGGCGGCGGGTTCTTCGACGACCGCGCCCCGGTGGCGTGGATCCAGCTTCCGCATCATACGCCTCCGCCGGAAGTCCACGGGCCGCATCCCTACGAGTTCAGCCTGGCGGAGCCGGAGGACGAGGCCTATGGCAGCGTCCCCGACCGGCTCGAGCGCGCCGGGTGGCGCCGCGAGAAGCAGCGCGGCAAGCCGAAGGAATCCGCCGTGTCTATACATTGGTTCAAGGAGTCCCCGGACCGCCACAAGCGCCTTTGGGTCGAGTTCGCAGGGACCGACGCGGAGCTTCTGGCCGATCCTACGCTCTTTGCCGGGGAGCGCCTAAAGTGGTCCCACCAGTTCAAGGCCCGCCCCGAGGAGCGCGCGCCGCTCGGCGGCGTCACATGGGCCGACTGGAACAGCCGAAGCCATATATGCTTTGCCGAGGATGGGCGACTCCTCCGCCGCGATCCCGATGAACCCGCCACGGAGCCGTTCCTCGTGTTCGACCTCAACGGCATGGCGCCGCCGCGCTCACTCTCGCCCGCTCGTCCCGCGGCCCTCTCGGGAGGCACACCAACATGACATTGCGTCGCGCCTGCCACGCCGTGGCCACGCTTCTGCTCGCGGGGGGAATCGCCTCTTGCTCGGGCAGCAATCGCGCGCGGATGGTATATTACTATGGCGAGCCTTGGGCCGAGGCCTCGGTTAACGGCAATCAGGGATTTTATCTGGTCGATACCGGTGCCTCCATTACCGTTCTGGATTACCATACCGCGCGGAAGGCCGAGGTCTCCGCCCAGTGGTCCGAGACCGTTGTCGCCACCACGGGGGAGGCGGTGGTGCAAAATGGCTGGGCCGACCGCGTGGATTTCGCCGGGAGGAGCCACCGCAACCGCCAGGTAGCGATTCAGGATTTCACCACGTTTCGTGCGCCGGGCGGGCGCCGCCAGTCGGGGCTTATCGGCTCCGATTTCCTGCTGGAATACACCGTGGCTTTTGACCGCGGGAGGCACATGATCGAGCTATCCACCGATCCCGCGCCGCTTCAGCCGGGCCTGACGCCCCACGCGATGAATCTCGCCAACGGGATACCCATCGTGCAGGTCACCTTTGGCACGGCGAGCGAGCCCGTGTGGGCCAAGCTGGATACCGGCAGCGGCTATGCGGATGAGCGATATGTCTATATCGAAGTGGGCAGCGACGTCGCGAGGCGCGTTCTGGGCCCGCTCCTCAACGGACCTCCCGTGGAGCAGGCCACAGTCGTCAGCCTGGCGGGGGAGCGGACGCTGAATGTGTACGAGTACGGGCCTGTTCGCGTGTTCGACAAAGTACTTCCGGTCGCCCGTATCGTCGTTCACGGCTCGGGCGAGGGCCTGTTCGCCGATCCAAGCCGGGTGCTTGTGTCCGGCACGATCCTGAACCAGTTCGACCGGGTGGAAATCGACTATCCGCGGCGGAAGGTCTGGACGCGGCAGTGACCTCCGCGTCCCGAAAAGCCCGTTGGCATTAAATGGTCGGGGCGCCGGATGTTCATCCGGCGCCCACATTTCCTCAGGCCACTGCGCCAGAAGCGATCAGTAGCTCTTCTTCGCGGGCGCCGCCGGGGGCATCAACACCGTGTCGATCACGTGGATCACGCCGTTACCCGTCTGGATGTCGGCGGTCGTCACGGTCGAGTCGTTGATCTTCACCTTGCCGTCCACAACCTTGATCGCCACCTCGGGGCCGCCAAGGGTCTTGGCCTTGTCGAGCTTTGTCACGGCGGTGGAGTTCACGCGGCCCGAGACAACATGGTACAGCAGGACGGCCTTGAGCTTCTCCTTGTCGGCCAGAAGGCCCTCAAGCGTGCCCGCGGGGAGCTTGGCAAACGCCGCGTCATTCGGCGCAAACACGGTGAACGGGCCCTCGCCGTTTTTCAGCGTATCCACTAGGCCGGCGGCGGTCAGCGCCGTGGCCAGAGTCTTGAACGAGCCAGCCGCAACCGCGGCGTCCACAACGTTGCCCGCCGGCAAGGCAAGGCCCTCGGGGATCAAAACGGTATCGATCACGTGGATGATGCCGTTGCTCGCCTCGATATCCGTGGAGGTGACAGTCGCGTTGTTCACGGTAACGGTACCGTCCTTGACCGCCACCTTCACGTCGCCGTTCAGCGTCTTCGCGGAGGTCAGCGTCGTCACGGTGCTTGCCGGAACCTTGCCATCAACCACATGGTAGAGGAGGATCTGGGAAAGCGTCTTCTTGTCCTCCAGCAGCGCCGTCAGGATCGGCTTGGGGATCTTCGCGAAGGCCTCGTCGGTGGGAGCAAAGACGGTGAACGGCCCCTTCGTGGCGATTGTATCCGCCAGATCGGCGGCCTTCAGCGCCGTCACCAGCGTCTTGAAGTTTCCGGCTGCGACAGCCGTCTCCGCGAGGTTGGCCGTCGCCTTTGTCTGGGCAGAGGCCGCAGAGGCGGTGCCAAGGATCAGCACGGCGCTCAGGACGGACAGGACAGTATTACTAAGAGTACGACGAATCATTCGTTTTCTCCTCGCCCGGCGGATGCCCGGGTGTTTGGGAATTTCCTGCTCGCATTTTTACTCTGCGTCGCAGTTTCTAACTATTTTATTACACAGCAAGGCCTGTGCCATAGGCGCTATGGGTCGCGGAATGGGGAAACTCCGCTCGCGCGCCGGCCGCGCCCGGGTGTTTCATCTGCCGGTCGCGCCATTTCACCGGAGAATCCAAGCCATGAGCATCCTAAGCGCCCTTCTGGGCGACGCCAGTTCCTCCGACACAGAGAAAATCGCCAAGCAGATCGAGGCCATCCTCGCCCCCGGCGAGGTCGTCGAAAGCGGCTACAAGCTCGTGCGCGATCTCGTCGTGTTCACCGACCGCCGCATCGTCTTTGTGGACAAGCAGGGCATCACGGGAAAGCGCACCACATGGCTCTCGATTCCCTACAGCGGGATCGTCCGCTTCGCGGCGGAGACCGCGGGGCACTTCGATCTCGATAGCGAGCTCCTGATCTGGACCAAGGGCGACTCCCAGCCCGTCAAGATCGACTTCCGGGGCGGCGGGGATATCCTGCAGGCCTATCGCACGCTATCGGGCCACATCTCCTAGCGTTTCCGACTTGCACGACTCCCGCTGATCTCGACACACTGCCCGCCAGTTTGCGCGCATGGAGCAAGGCCCACATGAAGACCCGACTGCACCTTGCCGTTCTCATCCTCGTCGCCTTCGGTGGGCGGCTCTCCGCGCAGGACCCCGTCCTCATTCTGGAGGACAAGCCGCAGATCCAGGGGAAGACACGCGCCCGCCCCACGCCAGCGGCAGGCGACGCCACAAGCACCGCGGTTGCCGCCCCTACGCCGCGTCCAGAGGAAGTCATGGTCGCGATCGTCAACTCGCGGGTGCTGACGCGGGCAGATATTCAAATCCGCGTCACCGACCAGTTCGACAGGCTCCAGGCGGAGGTCCAAAGCCGCGTCGGCGGAGTTGTCGCCACCATTGACCCGAGCCGGACGGCTCCACTGGCGCCCGAGGAGATCCTCGAGGAGGCGCTCGTAACTCAGGAGCAGCAGACTGCCCTGGATAGGGTGATGAAGATCGAGGAGGAGAGCGCGCTCATGGCCTGGGTGGAGCACTCGCTTCTCGCCGAGGAGGCCCGCCGCCAAGGTGTCGTGGTCGAAGAGCGCGAGTTCCGCGAGCGCTTGGCCGGCGCCGAGAAGGAGAGCGAGGTCACCGCTGCCGACGTGGACCGCGTTCTCTCCCACGTCAGGATGTCCCGCGCCGACTACGAGAGTTCCGTCTATGACGCTCTGCGCATCGAGAAGATGATTGATCGCTTCATCGCGCTCAACTACGACGAAAAGTACCTGCGCGACGCCTACGAAAAGAATCCCGCCTTGTACTACGAGCCCGCAAAGTCCCTCATCGCGCACTTCGCCATCACGCTGACGGGGACGGAGACGCGCGACCGGACGCGGGACCTGCGCAATGTTGCCCGCGACCTGAGGGCGCGGCTACTGAAGAACGAAGACCCCGATATCCTGTTCAAGCTCCCCGAGTTCGACCGCCCCGAGGAAGGTATCCTTGGCGGCGTCCCCGGGTGGTATCACTTTCACGAGGGCGAGCTGCCGCCCCAAGTGGCTGCCGCCGCGATCAAGCTCAAGAAGGGCGAAACCACCGACGTGATCATCCAGCAGTCCCGCGTCGACGGAGAGGTCGTCCCCACATCCATGCACGTGGTCAAGATCATGGACCAGCGCGAGCCGGCGGGACTGACCTTCGAGAGCGCCCAGCCCGCCATCCGCCGCGCACTGCTCGAGATCGGGCGCACCCGCCTCCTCCAGCAAATCCGCGACGCCCGCACGCATCGGGTGATCACCAACCTGTCCGGCATCCCCGGGCGACTGGTGCCATCGCCAGAGGACCTGATGATGCAGGAAAAGAAGGCGAATCCAATCAGCCTGTATATACCGAGGGACAACCCGGAGCCAGCGCAGGCAGTCCAGTAGCCGTGCCAATATTCCCCCCCTCCGCGGCGGAAGCAGGAACTTCCATCCCATGATCGCCGCGCCACTTCCCGAAAACGAGGCCCAACGGCTTGCGGCGCTTCACGCCTATGCCATTCTGGACACGGAGCCGGAGGATGACTTCGACCAGCTCACCGCCCTCGCGGCCTACATCAGCGGGACCCCAATCGCCCTCATCAGCCTGATCGATGCGAACCGCCAGTGGTTCAAGTCGCGCATCGGCATCGACTCGGAGGAAACCCCGCGGGAGCTGTCCTTCTGTGCCCACGCGATCCTCGATGATCAGATCATGGAGATTCACGATACATTGCTGGACGAGCGTTTCCACGATCATCCTCTGGTGGTAGAGGATCCTACTATCCGATTCTATGCTGGCGCCCCGCTCCTGGATCCTCGCGGGCTCGCGATCGGCACGCTCTGCGTGATCGACCGCGTGCCGCGCACCCTGACCGCGGAGCAGCTCGCCGCACTGCGCACGCTAGGGCGCCAGGCAATCGCCCAGATGGAAATGCGCCGATCCATCGCCCACCTCGCCCGAAACATGATCGAGCTCGACCGCGCCCACCACGAGCTTGCCGCCGCCCGCGACGCAGCGCTCGCCGCGACCCACTCCAAGAGCGCCTTCCTCGCCAACATGAGTCACGAGCTCCGCACGCCGCTCAACGCGATCCTTGGCTACAGCGAGATGCTGCGCGAGGACATGCAGGAGCGCGGCGACGCACCTTCTGTCGCCGCGCTCGATAAAATCCGCGGATCGGGGAAGCACCTCCTCGCGCTCATCGACGATATCCTCGACCTCTCCAAGGTCGAGGCCGGGCGCATGGAACTCCATGTTGAGGAGATCGATCTCGCCACCCTCCTCTCGGAGATCGCCGACACGGCGGCGATCCTCGCGGAGAAGAACGGCAACTCCGTCGTCCTCGATGCTCCGGCGGAGCTCGGAATGATGCGCGGCGACTTGATGAAGGTTCGGCAGATTCTGCTCAACCTTGTCTCCAACGCCTGCAAGTTCGCCACCGGCGGCACCGTCTCCATCGCGGCCCGGCGGGAGGCCGATCACTTTCGCCTGAGCGTTTCCGACACCGGGATCGGCATGACGCCGGAGCAGATGTCGCGCCTCTTCGGAGACTTTGTCCAGGCCGACTCCTCCACCACGCGCAAATTCGGCGGAACCGGCCTTGGCCTCGCAATCAGCAGGCGATTCGCAACCATGATGGGCGGCGATATATCCGTGGAAAGCAAACCCGGCAATGGTTCCACATTCACCGTGCTTCTCCCGGCGAGGGCGGACTGAAGAGCGCCAAGGCGATTGACCACGCGGCCCGGTGCCTGCAACTTCGCCGCTACTTTGGAGGCATCTATGGCTGACAAGTCGATAGGGCGAATCCTCATCGTGGACGACGTTCCGCTCAACCGCGAGCTGCTCGCGCTCAGGCTCGGACGGGCGGGCTATGCCACCTTTCAGGCAGAGGACGGCCATGGCTGCCTCTCCCGCGTCGCAGAGGGTGGGATCGACATGGTCATCCTCGACGTGATGATGCCCGACATGTCGGGCATCGAGGTCCTCAAGATTTTGCGCGAGGGCCATTCGATGACGGACCTCCCCGTCATCATGGCCACCGCGCGGACCGAGAGCGACCACGTCGTGGAGGCCCTCAACCTGGG
>JBBQYG010000041.1:0-27976 GCA_038208905.1 Candidatus Sumerlaeia bacterium
GCCCCCTCAGCGGCGCCGACCGCATCGTTCGCCTAGGCAACGTCGCCGTCCCGCGTGGCCAGATCGTCGACATCCCGGTCGTGATGCGTTCGCGCGGCGTGGAGCACGAACTCGGCTTCGGCCTCCAGTTCGATACCCAACTCCTTGAGTTCGTCTCGGCCCGCCGCGGCTCCTGCGTCCCCGGCAATGCCATCTTCCAGCTCGACAATCAGGCCGCCGCCAACCAAACCGGCGTCCTCGGGATCCAGATTGGACTCCTTCCCGATCAGTCCTTCCTCTGTAACCTGACCCCCGCGCCCCCGGCGCTGGTGTCCGCCACTGGCCCCATCGCCGATGTTCGACTTATCAGCGACAACACGCGGACGGCTTCAGTTTCCTATCCCGTGGCCACAACCGTTCTGGGCATTGACTTCTCGAACCCGGATGCGCCGGTGGTCACCGTGGGCGTGGATGTTCAGCAAAACCCAACAGGCGACCAGATCAAGGACTATAGCTTCGGACTAACCTATGACCGGACCCGCCTCGCCTTCGTCGGCGGGAGTGTGATCAATGCGGCAGCGTTCGGCGGGGTCGGCTCGAACCCGACCCCAACCATTAGTGGCAGGAACGCGAGCATCCTCCTCTCCAGCCAGAATCCTGCGAGCACTTTCCTGAGTGGCCAGCTACTCACTCTCCGGTTCACCGTCATCGCCGGTTCAGCGCTCAACGCGAACGGCAGTCTGACGCTAGACGAGAATGGCGCGACCTCCACCTCCACCGAGCCGCCGATTATCACCATCGGCAGGGGTAACCGCTCCGTCTTCAACACCACAGTGGTCAACGACCCGCAGACGCCGTTCTTCCGCGCCAGCTACAATAGCCTGGCCACCTCTCCCATCCTGAGCTCCCCGCGTATCGAGCTGGTGGACGGGACGGGCTCGCGCCTCACGGCGGACTGCGCCGCGGCGACCGATCCGTTGTTCCTGCATCTGGAGGTTTCCCAGAACATTTCCCCCGTGACCAGCCTGGCCTTCGCGGCGTTCTACAACCCGAGCTTTCTGGAACTGGAAGACATTCTGGTTCCCGACGAGACCGGCAACACGACATTCCGCGGCGCCGTCACCCCCACGAACCGGATCGACCAAGTTGGAAACCGCAACGTGGTGGACGTCTTTGCCGCCGATCCGGGCAGCACGTTCTTCAATGGCCGCCTGATTCGCGTCGTCCTCAACCGCACCGCCGCCACCGGCGATCACCATGTCACGCTGCAGGGATCCCCCGCGATCGACAATCGCTTCCTTCTTTCTGGCGAGAATCCTGTCCTGGCGGGCCCGATCCTTCCCCAGGAGGCCGGAGTCCGAGAGCCGGATACCTCGACGCGCGTCAACTTCACCTTCGACTGCGTCGCCGGCAAGTCCACCGACGGGATCGCGGAATATCAGGAAGAGCTACCAGCGGCGGAAGTGATCGTCTCCGCTCCCAAGGCGGCTGCCAACGGTCCCGTGATTTCCACTCGCCTCGCAAGTATCCGTACTTCCGGTGGCTCCACGATCCTCGATATTGACCTGAACGTATCCAACAATTCCACCGTTGTTACAGGCTACGAGTTCTTCCTCACGTTTGACCGCTTCGCACTCGACCTCGCGACGCCAATCGCTGTGGAAGGCGGCGCCGGTTTCGCCGTGGCACCCGTGGTCGAGTTGACGCCGACCATCATTCGCGGCAACTACGCCACGCACAAGGTCACGGCGACAAGCGCCGGCAGCTCGCTCGTGAACGGCCGCCTCGCCCGCTTCACCTTCGTCGTCCGCACCCCGTCGAATCCGTTGATCGCCAAGGCCGCCATCGATACGTCCTTGCGCGGTCCCGTCGTCCCGCCCTCGATCTTCATCACGACCGAGGCACCCGTTACCACGGAGACCGAGGTCGCCGTGCTCTCTTTCCGCGCCAGGCCCGGAGTGGGCGCCATTCCGACGACGCTGGCATTCGGTGTCTCGCCCCAGACGATTATCGCCCCCTCCGTCCGCAACGTGGCTGGCGTGCCGATCTATTCGCACTTCGCAAACGGCGGCATCACCATCATCGACAACAGCGACGCCCGCCCGGTCGTCCGCCTGCGCGACGCCGTCCTTCAGGCCAACACCGGCGAGCAGATCGTCGATGTGGTGCTGGATTCCGTCGGCATCGAGAACGCGGTCGGCTTCACGCTCAACTTCAACAGCACCGATATCGAGATCGAATCGGTCGCCCGCGGCCGCGACGTTCCGGCGTCTGGCTACTTCTACACGCTTCCCAACGAGAACGACACCGTCGGCCTTGCGGGGGCGAACTCTCTGAAGATCCTCACGTCGCTTCAGCCAGGCCGGGTCTTTCCGGCGGGCGAGCGCGTCGTTGCTTCCCTTAGGGTCCGCACCCGCGACAGCATCAGCACCTTCGATACGTCGCTGAACTTCACGGAACTCTATCCGAATCCGGCGCTCCTCGAGGAGACCGGGCTCGCCCCCAGCGACCTTGTCCGCTCTCCTCGCCGGGGCCAAGTCGTCGATCCCAACGCCATTGCCCTGGTCGCCGACTTCCCCGATGGCACGATCACGGTGGCGGGCACCAACTGCGTCTATACGCTGAACCCCACCACCCAGTCGATTCCCGCCATGGGCGGCGAGTTCGCCCTGGATGTCAATGTTCCGTCCGGCTGCCCTTGGACCGCGGTTTCCGACGTGGCATGGATCACCATCACGGAAAACGCCTCCGGCAACGGGACGAACACGATCCGCTACGAAGTTGGACCCAACGATAGCTGCTCCCCGCGCACCGCCCAGATTCAGGTTGCCGGCAAGCCGCTCAACATCACCCAGCAGCCCTGCGTGATCAACCTCTCTCCCGCTGCGGTGGTGTTTGCCGGCACCGGTGGCGAGGGGACCATTCAGGTCGTCACCGACTCCATCTGCTCCTGGACAGTGGTCAGCAACGTCACTTGGATCACCTTCACCTCGCCCTCCTCGGGTCAGGGCCCGGCTTCCATCTCCTTCACCGTCGCCCAGAACGTGGGCCAGCCCCGCACGGCGACCATCGACCTGCTGAGCTGCGCAACAGGCACGGTGACGCAGGTTACCATTCAGCAGATCATCTGCGAGTACGCTCTCAGCCCCGTTGGCCCCTCCAACTTCGCGGCGGCAGGCGGGCAGGACAGCTTCTCCGTCATCACCACCGCCGGTTGCCCGTGGCAGGCCGTCTCCAGTGTCCCCTGGATTCAGGTTCTCAACCCAAGCGGAGACAGCGTGGACAACCTCGTCGAGTTCAACGTCCTTCCGAACGAAGAAATCGCCACTGCCGAGAACAGCTCCGGCACGCCGCCGCTGCGTCGCGGAGTCATCACCGTCGCGGGCCGCACCTACGAGGTCTTCCAAGCCTTCGCGAGCTGCAACTTCGACATCATCCCCGCCACCACCACCGTTGACGGCGGCGCCCAACTCGTCAGCCTTCGCCTTGCCGCAACAGACGAAGCTTGCAGCTGGGAATTGACGGAGTCCTCGCCTTGGATCGTCATCCAGGGCGCCACCGCCGACGTCCTGACGGGCATCGGCTCGCGCGACTTCACCGTGGCCGTCGATGCCAACCCCAGCCCCACCGAATCCCGTTCCGCCATTGTCACCGTTCGTCGCGGCGGCGCGAACATCGACACCGCCACGATCATCCAGCTTGGCGGCGATAATAACTTCGCCTTCACATTCGCCGCGAATCCCGAGTCCGACATTAACGGCGACGGCTTCCTGACGAGCACCGATGCCTGGTCGCCCTTCAGCCCCGGCGCGCCGAACTTCACCACGCCGACCTTCAGCCAGAGCCCGACCTTCACGGCCGACGGCCCGGGACGCATCTCCATCGCCTCGACCAACAACAACAACACCTTCGGCTGGTGGGAATCCCCCGCCCTCGTCACCAACCCGGCGACGGCGACTGGCAATACCTACAAGGCCGTCTATCAGGTCTCCAGCCTGTCTGCATCGTCCGCCAACGTGCCGGTCTTCCGCCTGCGCGCCTCCTCGACGGACTTCCAGCAGAGCGACGTGATGATCATCACCAGCAACGGCGCGGGCGCGCTTTCGCCCTCGTCCGGTGCCAGCCACGAATACTGCCACCTGTTCTCGATCCCGCCCCAGGCGTTCTTCAGCGCCCAGGCGTTCAAGATCTACTTCGAGATTCTGAACTTCGGCGGAGAGGACCCCTCCGGCCAGACCATCGCACTCGAGCGCATCGTCATTTCGCCCTTCGATCCGGCCACGGACTTGGCCGACGAGCGGACGGAAGTGACCTACATCATGTCTCAGCCCTCCTCCGCCTCGGCCTTCCAGCCCATCGTTCCCAGCGCCTTCACCGCGCCGGTCTTCGGGGCATCCAGCCGCGGCCTCACCGCCACCAGCAACTTCACCGGCACGTCCAACCCGCCGACCACCATCGGCTTCCTAACGGCCAATACCGGCGTCCCGATCGTTGCGGGCCGTATCTACTCTGCGGAAGTCACCGTCTCCGCCAGCGCCCAGACAGCACTTTCCGTCCGCAAGTCGCTGGTGCCGACGTTCCGAGCCCGCCTGAACACCGGCGACTTCACCGCGTCGAGCTACGTCAACATCGAGTCCATCGACGAAAACTCCCGCGTGCCGACGTTCACCGACAAGAACCTCTACACCGCCTGGCTTGCGCCCACGGCCACCCAGCCCAGCGGCGCCAAGGCCAACGCCACGGGCAACGTGCTGATCTCCTTCGACTACCTGCTCACACCGGAGTCGTTCAACAGCACCGAGGAATACCGCAACGCGGCGGACATCATCCTGATCATCGAATCGGTCAGGCTCAAGTCCTTCATCCTCGCGCCGTAGCCACCAACCGCATCGCCTGTCAGAAAACCCCCGGTCCCTATGGACCGGGGGTTTTTTTTCTGCCTGCCCTCCAACCTTGAATGGTTCTTGCTCCATAGTGGGCTGCGCCTTCTATTCGCCCCCGGAGTCACCATCGCTTTGCCCCGCCGAACCGCCCCCGCCATCGCTCCCGAACCCATAGCGCCGCCCATCGTGGTCCGCGGCGCGCGGACGCATAACCTCAAGGGTGTGTCCTGCGAGATTCCCTCCGGCCAAATCACCGTCGTCACCGGGCTCAGCGGCTCCGGCAAGTCGTCCCTCGCCTTCGACACGCTCTTCGCCGAGGGCCAGCGCCGCTATGTCGAATCGCTTTCCACCTACGCGCGCCAGTTCATCGCCCGCATGCCGCGCCCCGACGTGGACGAGGTGGACAACATCCCGCCGGCCATCGCGCTTGAGCAGAAGAACACAGTCCGCAACGCGCGTTCGACTATCGGCACCGCTACGGAGATCAACGACTACCTGCGTCTGCTCTTCGCCAAGGCCGGCCGCGCGGTGTGCGCCAAGACGGGAGACGAAGTGCGCCGCGATTCGCCCGCCGAGGCTGCCACGCGCATTGTGGCGGAGTTCCGCGATCAGGCGATCTACCTCCTCGCCGAGGTGAAGCTTCAGAAGTCTACTCTCCTCGCGGCAACCACCAAGGAACTCATCCGCCAGGGCTTCACCCGCGTATGGCTCGCCGACGCGATGCAGGAACTCGACGCTCCCGCGTTCGCGTGGCCCAAGGGTACGACCACCCTTGTTGTCGTCGTGGACCGCCTCGTCGCGCGGGCGGAGGATCGTGGCCGCCTCGCGGAGGCCATCGAGTCCTGCTACCGTCTCGGCGGCGGCGCCTGCATCGCGCGCTCGCGGGACGGCTTGTCCCGCCGCTATTCAGAGACCGCGCGCTGCACGAGTTGCCCCGGCGACTGCGGGATGACCTTCGCGGAGCCCACGCCCCAGCTCCTCAATTTCTCCAACCCCCTGGGCGCCTGCCCCACGTGCGAGGGTTTTGGCCGCGTCACCGGCATCGACTGGGACAAGGTGCTCCCCAATCACGACCTCTCCATCGACGACGGCGCCATCGCCCCGTGGAACGGAGAGATGGGTCAGGAATCCGTCGCCGACCTTCGCAAGCATAACAAGCGACTCAAGATTCGCATGGGTGTTCCGTGGAACGAACTCTCCGCGGAGGAGCAGCGCCTCGTCCGCGAGGGCGATGGCGGCGCGTGGTATGGCATCGAGGGCTTCTTCCGCTGGCTGGAGGACCGCCGCTACAAGGTCCAGTCGCGCATCATGATCGCGCGGTATCGCGGATATACGGAGTGCCCAGATTGCCACGGGCTTCGGCTGCGGTCCCAGGCTCTGTCTATACGCCTCGCGGGAAAGAATATCGGCGAAGTCTGCGACATGTCCGTGGAGCAGCTCTCCTCGTGGTTCGCCGCGCTCCTGCTTTCCCGCGACCAAGCGACTATTGCGGAGCGCCCCTTGACGGAACTTCGGGCGCGTCTCAGCTACCTGCTGGAAGTTGGACTCGGCTACCTCACGCTGTCGCGCCAAACGCGGACGCTCTCCGGGGGGGAAAGCCAGCGCATTAACCTCGCCACCTCGCTCGGCAGCGCGCTCACCGAAACGCTCTACGTCCTTGATGAGCCCACGGTGGGCCTGCACCCACGCGACACGCATCGCCTGATCGGTGTGTTGCAACGGCTCAAGGAGCTTGGCAACACGCTCGTTGTGGTGGAGCACGATCTCGACGTGATCCGCGCGGCGGACTACCTGATCGACATCGGCCCCAAGGCGGGGGAGCAGGGCGGCGAGATCCTCCTGGCGGCGACGATGGCCGACGCGATGAAGCGCGGCGGATCCACAACGGTGGACTACCTCAAGGGACGCAAGGCGCCCAAGGCCAAGTCGGCAAAGGGAAACCAGCAGGCGCTCAATCGTCATGGCCGCCGCGCTCCCACGGGTTGGATCACCGTGGAGGGCGCCCACGCCAACAACCTGCGCCACGTCACCGCGCGCATCCCCCTTGGCGTCATGTGCTGCGTCACCGGCGTCAGCGGCAGTGGCAAATCCACGCTCATCAAGCGTTGTCTCTACGAAAACTACCTGCGTGCCTACAAGTCGGAGGCCTCCGCCGAAGCCGGCGCCATCGTGAGCCTTGCCGGCGCTGATCAGGTCTCCGACATCGTCATGATCGACCAGTCGCCGATCGGGCGCAGCTCGCGCAGCAACCCGGCCACCTACCTCAAGGCCTATGACCACATCCGCGAATTGCTCACCACCACGCCCGACGCCACGGCTCTCGGCCTGCGCCCGCGCGATTTCTCCTTCAATGTGGAGGGCGGGCGCTGCGACGTGTGCGAGGGCACCGGTCGCCAGGTGATCGACATGCACTTCCTCGCCGATGTGGAGGTGATCTGCGAGGCCTGCGATGGCCAGCGCTTCCAGCCCCGCATCCTCGGCGTGGAGTGGAATGGCCTCAACATCGGCGCTATCCTCGACCTGACGATCAGCCAGGCGCTCGACGTGTTTGCAAGCCATCAGAAGGTGCTCAACGGCCTGCGCCCGCTGGCCGATGTGGGCCTTGGATACCTGCGTCTCGGTCAGAGCACCGCCACACTCTCCGGCGGGGAGGCCCAGCGCCTCAAGCTCGCGGCCCACATCGCCGGCACCTCGGGAAAGGAGAACGCGCTGCTCCTCTTCGACGAGCCGACCACGGGGCTGCATCCCGCCGACCTCGACGTTCTCCTCAACGTCTTCCGCCGCATGCTCGACCGCGGATTCTCGCTCGTTATCATCGAGCACAACCTGCAATTGATCCGCGCAGCCGACCACGTGATCGACATGGGACCCGAGGGCGGCGAGGGCGGCGGCATGATCGTGGGCGAGGGGACTCCGGAGGACATCGCCGCCAACAGCGGGAGCCTCACGGGGAAGTATCTCGCCAACTGGCAGGGAGACTGAGCGTGAAGAAGGTCCACGGTCTGATCGCGACGCTGGAGGAGATGGGCGATTACCTTGAGCTCGACGGTGCGAACCCCTTCAAGAGCGGGGCCTATCCCAAGGCCGCCCGCGCGTTGCAGGAGTTCGGCGCCAACCTCGACGACTATGTGACGGGCAACCGCCTGACGGAGATCCCCGGTGTCGGCAAGGGACTCGCGGAAAAGATCGTGGAGTTCTGGAATAGTGGCCGAATCGCCGAACTCGACGAACTGAAGGCGCGCATCCCCGCGGGCCTGAGAGAGATGACCCGCATCCCCGGCGTCGGCGCCAAGAAGGTGCGCGCGCTGCGCGAGGCGCTCGGCATCGCCACCGTGGCCGACCTGCGCGCGGCCTGCGGCGACGGGCGCGTGGCGGGGCTAAAGGGCTTCGGCGACAAGACCGCCTTGAAGATCCTCGGCGGCATCGACCAGCTTGAGAAATTCTCCGGACGCCATCGGCTGGACTTCGCCGACCGACTCGCGGAGCCAATCCTGGAGTTCCTCCGCGCCCACCCCGACGTGATCCGGGCCGAGATCGCCGGAAGCCTTCGCCGCTCGCGCGAAACCGTGAAGGATCTCGACTTCGTGGCGGCGGTCCGCAATGCGGAGAAGGTCATGGCCGACTTCACCTCGCTTCCCGATGTGACGTCGATCATCGGCAGCGGCGACACCAAGTCGTCGGTGATTCTCGGCGGAAAAATCCAGGCGGACCTGCGATGCGTGACCGAGGCGGAGTTTCCCTTCGCCCTCATGCACTTCACCGGCAGCAAGGAACACAACACGCGGATGCGCGCGCTCGCCAAGGATGCGGGGCTCAAGCTCAACGAGTACGGACTCTTTCCCGAGGGAAGCGAAACCTCGCTCCCCGCCGCCACCGAGGCCGATGTCTATACGCATTTCGGCATGGAGTACGTCGCGCCGGAACTGCGCGAAGACATGGGAGAGATCGAGGCCGCGCGCGAACGCAGGCTCCCCCGCCTTGTCCAGCACTCCGATTTCCGTGGCGTGATCCACATTCACACCCACTACAGCGATGGAAAGCCCGCCCTGGCCGACTACGCCAAATGGGCCGCGGAGCACGGAATCCAGTGGATGGGGATCAGCGACCACAGCCGCTCGTTGACCGTTGCGAATGGACTTTCGGAGGAACGCGTCCGCCAGCAGCAGGCGGAGATCGACGCCGTGAACGCCGAGTTTGCCGCGCGCGGAGTCCGGCTGCTCAAGGGAATCGAGAGCGACATCCTGGCCAATGGAGCGCTTGACTATTCCGACGGTTTCCTGAAGTCTTTCGAGTTCGTCATCGCCTCGGTGCATTCGTACTTCAACCTGACGGAGGCGGATCAAACCACCCGCGCCCTCCGCGCGCTGGAGCATCCCGCGACCACCGTGCTCGGCCACATGACGGGGCGGCTTCTCCTCGCGCGCGATGGTTTCGATATCGATCAGAAGGAGGTCATCCGCGCTGCGGCGCGGCACGGCGTCGCGATCGAGATCAACGCGAATCCGTGGCGCCTCGACATCGATTGGCGATTGATCCGTTTCGCCGTGGAGCAGGGCTGCCGCCTCTGCGTCGGCCCCGACGCCCACGCGATGGATGGTCTCTCTGACACACGCTTCGGCATCGCCATGGCTCACAAGGGTTGGCTGACAGCGGACGACCTGCTTAACACGCTCTCCGCCGATGACTTTCTCGCCTTCGCGCGGAAGGAGAAAAAGTAATGCCGCCCAAGCCAAAGCTAGATCCCATGCACGCGGAGTCGCCGCAGTGGCAGCACGTGGACGACCGTCTGAAGTCGGAAATCGCGGCCCGCAAGCCCAAGCCCGCCGAGCGTCAGCGCGCCGCCGCCATTGCCGACTTGCTGGAGGAGGAATTTCCCAAGGCGTTCTGCGCGCTGCATTTCTCCAACTCGTTCGAGCTTCTCGCCGCGACGATTCTCTCCGCCCAGTGTACCGACGAGCGCGTGAACATGACGACGCCGGAACTCTTTCGCCGCTTTCCCACGCCGCGCCACCTGATGGAGTCGGAACCCGGCGCCATCGAGGAAGTCATCCGCTCCACGGGATTCTTCAACGCCAAGGCCAAGTCGCTGCGCGAGGCGTCGCGCACGCTCGTCGAGGACTTCGGCGGAAAGATGCCTGTCGCGATCGAGGATCTGACGCGCTTTCGCGGCAGCGGTCGCAAGACCGCCAACGTCGTGCGGATGCACGCCTACGGATTGCCGGGGCTCTCGGTGGATACGCATTTCACGCGTATCACCCAGCGTCTTGGCCTCACCAAGGCCACCGATCCCGAAAAGATCGAGTTCGAGATCGCGGCACTCCTGCCGCCCGAGCGCTGGACGCTGTTCGCCGATGGGGTGATCCTGCATGGTCGCAAGACGTGTCAGGCGCGCGCGCCGAAATGCGAGGCCTGCCGCCTCGCACCGCTCTGCCCACGCATCGGCGTCGAAGTAAAGTCACCTGCAAAAAGGAAATCATCGTGACCGACGCGCGCCCGTGGTACTTCTTCGATTTGGATGGCACCCTCTGGGATCACGATGGCGCGTGCCACAACGCGGTGATGTCGGTGTGCCGCCGATTCGAGATTCCGCCGATCAGCTTTCTCCCCCTCTTCAAGGACGCCAACGACTGGATGTGGGCGGAGCTTGATGCGGGCAACACCGACTACGAGTTGATGCGCATCCGCCGCTTCGAGATGGCGCTCTCCGCCGCCACCTGCGGCTGTGGCCCCGTTGATGCGGTGGAGGTCAGCCGCCATTACGTGGCCGAGTACCTCGCCACGCCGCGCCCGCTTTCCGGCGCCGTCGAACTCCTCGCCGAGGCCGCCCGCCGAGGCCGCGTCGCCGTGCTGACCAATGCCCCGCACGAGACGCAGGACGCCAAGCTGGCCCACCTTGGAGCAGTCGCCGACCGCGTGGAGTTCATGCTCTGCGCGGGCGAGGGCGCGGGTCTCAAGCCCCAAGAGTCCTTCTTCGCGGAGGCGGCACGCCGCGCCGGCAATCCCGCTCCGTCGCGCATCGTCATGATCGGCGATTCCTGGGTCTGCGACGTGGAAACACCGCGCCGCCTTGGCTGGAAAACGGTCTGGATTTCCCACGGCCATGACACGCCCGGGGCCGTGGGGGAGACCAGCGTCGTTGCGACTCCGGCGGGAGTCGCAGAGGCACTCTTCGGGCCGCTCCGGGAGGCCGCCGGGCTTCGGTAGCTCGCTTTCCGGGTGCCACTTCGCTTGACGGGAGGGAGAACGGGGACTCATCCTTACTCACGATAACTCCGGCCATCGGGTACGGAAGGGCGGCGATTAACAAATGCCAGTCAAGCCCGCGAAGAATGAATTCAACGAGGAAGAAATCCTCGAGATACTTCGCAAGAATATCTCGATCTACAAGGACGAGGACGGCTTCGTGGAGTATTTCGCGACCCTGGCGGCGTACCTCTACGGCAGCTCGCGGCGGGGCGGAGAGCAATTCGCCGATCTCGATTTCGATCCGCTTCCCGGGCCCAAGATACCGCGGCCGGTCCTCGTCAATGGAGAGGTGGGCGGAGAACTCCCACCCACGGCAGCCCAGCGTCGCGAGGCGGAGATGAATCCCGGCTCCGGCCGCTTCATGGCGCCATCGCCCTTTCGCGGCACATCGCCCGTGCCGCCACCGCCCTCGATGCCCGACCACGAAACACCCCTCCCATTTCCGGGCGGTGCACCTGCGGCCGCGGAGATTCCCCCGGCGCCCTCGCGCACGTCGGTCAGTGGCGTGTTCCAAGTCACCGCCGCCAGCCTCGTCACACCGCCGGAGGAAATGCCGCGCGCATCCGCCGATGCGCCCCGGTTCATCGTCCCAAAGTCCAAGCCGCTCGACGATCCTTCCTCGCGCCGAAGCTCCGGGACCTCACGTGTCTACCGCGTTGCGCGCTCCTACAAGTCCCAGAGCGCGCAGGAAGTCCCCTGCAAGGTCTGCGGCACACGCGTTCCCATCGAGAGCAAGCAGTGCCCCATCTGCGGCAGCATCATGGCATAGGACGCTTGCCGGAAGTTCCTTCCGGCAAGCGTGGGAATGAGGAACGGGGAGTTGCGCTGATTTCGGCTGGTTCATCGTCACATCAGAAATTCAGCGGCGGGTCCTCGAGGCTGGGAGGGGTGAGGTCGACTCCTGGTAGCGCGGTGTCCTGCGGGCGTTGGACCCGCTGATGGCTTTTCGCATCGGAATGCGTCGCGTTCTGCGTCGCGTTGCGGTGCTCTCCGGCCACCACGTTGCCCGTGGTGATTGCGTCTCGGACCTGCTGGCTGATGTCGTTTAGCGCGCCGGGCGTGTGGGGCATCAGGATCGTGGTCGCGCGGCTTGCCACGCCGATGTCCTTCAGCGTGTCGAAGTACTGGGTCATCAAAACGAGCTGCATCACGTCGTTGCTTGTCGCGCCGGGCACGCCCTTCTGGAATTCCTCCACCGAATCGCGAAGGCCGTCAACGATGGCGCGGCGCTGGCCGGCGATGCCCTTGCCCTGGAGGATCTTGGACTCCGCCTCGCCCTGGGCCTGCTTCACCTTCAGGATCCGCTCGGCTTCGCCACGCTCTTCCGCCGCCTTGCGCATGCGCGTCGCCGCGTTGATCTCGTTCATCGCCGCCTTAACCTTCGGGTCGGGGTCGATGTCGTTCACCAGGGTCCTGACGATCCCATAGCCATACACCGTCATCGTTTCGGTCAGGCCCTCCTTCACCGCGTTGGCGATGATCTCCTTCTCCTTGAAAACGGCGTCCAGTTTCATCGACGGCACGGTCGAGCGCACCTCGTCGAAGACATAGGATTCGATCTGCATCACCGGATTCGACAGCCGATAGAACGCCTCGCGCACGCGGTCGGGGATGACGTAGTACTGCACGGCGATCAGCAGGCGGACGAATACGTCGTCCTCCGTCTTGGTCTCCACGTTCACCTGCAATTCCTGGATGCGCAGCGAAACGCGCCCGGCCACCCGCTCCCACGGCTTCTTGACGTGCAGGCCCGACGTGCAGACGCGGTCGAACTTGCCGAAGCCCTCGATCACGGCGGCGGTCTGCTCCTTGACGGTGAAGAAAAACATGAACATCTCTGGCCTCCTCGAATTGGTGGTCCATTGGCATCGGAATGAATGCGATTGAGCCCCGCCGGATATTCAAGCGCAAGGCGGGAATCGGCCCGCGCTACTCCGGCGTGGGGAGGTCGCGGCGCCAAATAACCTCGGGGACGCCCATGCGGTGATTGGCCCAGCGGGCGAGGACGAAGAGCGCGTCGGAGAGGCGGTTGAGGAAGACAGATGGATGCGGGCCGGGGTCCTCTCCGCGGGAAAGCGTCTGGACGGCGCGCTCGGCGCGGCGGGCCACCGTGCGGGCGATGTGCAGGCTGGCGGCGGTGCGCGATCCGCCGGGGAGGATGAAGTCCTTCAGCGGGGGGAGGTTTTCGTTGTAGCTGTCGCACACGCGCTCAAGCCACGCGATGTCTTCCGGGGTGATCACGGCCATCATCGGGTGGCGGTCGGGAACGCGCGTCGCCAGATCGGCGCCGAGGGTGAAGAGTTTATTGGCGAGGAACTCCAGCAGCGTGTCCAGCCGCGCGGAGTCAGCGGGGTCCGCGAAGGTGTCGCGCTCCGCGGCGAGTTCGAGCCGTGCGAGGCCAAGAAAGGACATCAGCTCGTCGCTGGTGCCATAGGCTTCGATGCGGGGATCATCCTTGGCGACGCGCTGGCCGCCCACCAGGCCGGTGGAGCCGTCGTCGCCGGTCTTTGTATAGACACGCGTGATGCGCATTGGATCAGGAACCTGTCGTCGAGGGTGGCTTGGGCTCCGGCTGGCGCGGCGGCCAGGGAGACTCTGAGACGGCCTTGCTACGCTGGTCGAGGAGGCGCTTTTCGCCGTCGGTGAGTCCCGACCACGATGCGGCCAGCTCGCCGTAGAGCGCCTCGGCGCCCTCGCGGTCGCCGCGAACTTCCAGCATCAGCGCGCGGCGCAGGTTGACGCCCGCGGTACCGCCCTCGGCAAACGGCTGTACCGGCGGCAGCTCGATCGCCGGATCGTCCTGAATCAGAAGGCTTTCCAGCAGCAGCACATCGCGCCGTTGGCGGAGCGGTTCGGAAGCACCGCCCGCAAATCCTGAATCCAGAAGGCCCCGCGCCGAGACCGCGTCGCGCACACGCAGCAGCGTGTCCGCTCCGCGGAGTGCGTCGGCGGGCTCGATGGGGAGCTTTTTCGTGGCGATCTCCCGCCATAGAACCCCCGCGTCGGCGTCGCGCTTCTGGCGCTCGAGTTCGATGGCAATGCGCAGCAGCAACCAGCCGCGGTTCTCGCCCTCGGGGAAGCCACCTAGATAGAGTTGGGCAACCGAGGTCAGCCGCTCGCGATCGTCCTTTCCCTCGTAGGCGCGGGCGCGGAACCACAGCGCGCGGGCATACTCGGGCGACTTCTTGTCAAGCCATGCGGAGAGTAGTTCCGTCGTGTCCAGCACGTCGTCGAACCGCCGCGCGGCGATGTCGTCCTCCAGGGAGTCGAGCGCCATCCGCGCGCGGTCGGGCGTCAGCTCCGACAGCGACAGCGGCGCGCGCGTCTGGGTGTTGGAAGTGAAGAGATCGTCAAGCCGGAGCGACTGCGCGGGCGCCGCCGACGCCACTGCAATTACCGCAATCACGCCTCCAAAAAAACGCAGCACGGGCGAGCCACCCGTGCTGCACTGCCTTGCTTGCTGTCGATCCCTCATCCCTCACACCTCATCCCTGATGTTATCCCGTTACCTGTCGCGGACCATCGAGGATGTCGCCGAGGCGCGGCGCGGCCTTCTTTTCCTTCTCGCCGGATTCCGTTGGCGCGGGGGGCGTCGTGCCGCCGGGCTGGTCCTTCTTGAAGAGCGGCGGCAGTGCCTCTCCGCGGATGACCTGGAGGAATTCCTCGCCGTTGAGCGTCTCTCGCTCCATCAGGGCGTTGATCACCGCGTCGAGCTGCTCGCGGTGCTCGTTCATGATCGTCTTGGCGCGGGTGTGGGCCTCGTCGATGAGGGTCTTCACTTCCTCGTCGATGACGCGGGCCATCTCCTCGGAGTAGGTCTTCTCGTGGTTCCCCATGTCGCGGCCCAGGAAGACGTTGCTGTTGTTGTCGCCAAAGGTGCGTGGACCAAGGCGCTCGCTCATGCCGACTTCGCAGATCATGAACCGCGCCGTGGACGTGATCCTCTGGAGGTCGTTGCCGACACCGGTGGAAAACTCGCCGACCAGGACTTCCTCCGCCGCCAACCCGCCAAGGCCATAAACCAGCTTGGCCTTCAACTGCGACTTCGTGTGGTTGAACTTCTCCACCTCGGGAAGGACGGCCGTCAGGCCCAGGCTTCGCCCGCGGGGGATGATGGTTATCTTGTGGACGGGATCGTTCCCCTCCGTGTAGTGCGCGGCCAGGGCGTGGCCGGCCTCGTGGATGGCGGTCTTGCGCTTCTCGACTTCGGTGATCTGGAGCGAGCGGCGCTCGGGCCCCATCATCACGCGGTCCTTGGCCTCCTCCAGATCAATCTGCTCCACGCTGGACTTGCTGGCGCGCGCGGCGAGCAGGGCGGCCTCGTTGACGATGTTGGCCAGATCGGCTCCGGAGTATCCGGGCGTTCCCTTGGCGATGGCCTTCAGGTTGACCGCGGGGGCAAGCTTCACGGTCTTGGAGTGGACCTTGAGGATCTTCTCGCGGCCCAGAATGTCGGGATAATCGACCGTCACCTGACGGTCGAAACGACCGGGGCGCAGGAGGGCGGGATCCAGCACGTCGGGCCGGTTGGTCGCGGCCACAAGGATCACGCCCTCATTGGGGGCAAAGCCGTCCATTTCCACAAGGAGCTGGTTCAGCGTCTGCTCGCGCTCGTCGTGACCGCCGCCAATGCCTGCAAAGCGGTGGCGACCCACGGCGTCGATCTCGTCGATAAACACCAGGCACGGCTTGCTTTTCTTGGCCTGCTCGAAAAGGTCGCGCACGCGGCTGGCGCCGACACCGACGAACATCTCGACGAAGTCCGATCCGGAGATGGAGAAGAAAGGGACGCCCGCCTCCCCCGCGACGGCGCGCGCCAAGAGCGTCTTGCCGGTGCCGGGTGGGCCGAAAAGAAGCACGCCCTTGGGGATCTTGCCGCCCAGGCGGCTGAATTTCTTCGGGTCCTTCAGGAACTCCACAATCTCGCGCAACTCCTCCTTCGCCTCGTCCACCCCGGCCACATCGTCAAAGGTCACTTTCACCTGACCCTCGGCCACCATCTTGGCCTTGGACTTACCAAAGGACATCGCCTTGTTCCCGCTGTTCTGAATCTGGCGGACGAACAGGAACCAAAGCAGCACGATCACCGCCACGGGGAGCAACAGCGACAGCAGCAGCACAGGCACCGCGCTGGGCTCCTTGCCGGTGTAGTCGCGGACGCCATGAAGGCGCATCTCGCGAAGGATTTCCTGCGCCGCGCCCGGGACATAGGTGGCGGTAAAGCCAACATATTCGGTGATTTCGCCCTTCTGGTCCAGAACCTTGGCCTTCTCGGGAAAGCGGTCGAGGACCATCGAGCGCAGGACCTCGCCCTCGATCCGCCCGCTACGGTCGGTGATCTTGCGATAGGCGTTGTTGACGCCCGATTCCTTGTTGTAGCCCGCCTCGGCGACCTGCAGGAACTCAACGGCGGAGAGCTCCATCGGGGCTTGGGCGTTGAAGAACCGGGTGGCAATCAGCAGGCAGACCACGAAGAGGATCAGCCAGATGGACAGGGACTTGAGATTGTTCATTCGGGGGCTCTTGGTAGGATCGGGAGGGCCCTTCGGCCATCCCCAGACCGACTAACGCAAGGATTGTGTCAGTCGGATGAAATCGTATCGGAGATTCTGGGGACGGGGGCTGGACCGGTCAAGGGGGGAGTCGGCGAAGGCCGCAGTCTTGAGGCTTTTGGATATCCTGCCCGCTGCGCACCCCGCCTGCCGAGCCCCAATTGCCTGGAATCGGAAGTCGCCCCTCGGCCACAGTTCCTCATCGGAGAGGCACAAGCAAGGACCAGATCTTCGAGCGAATCCGCCTACACCGGGCGGAACTCGACGCGCTTCGCCGAGCAGTCACTTGCCGGAGTGCATCCCTTTGCAGCGGTAACCCTTGGCGCCTTTTGGACCGCCAATCCCCCCAAAATAACCCTTTTCATCTCCCCGCCGCTCTGGTCCGCTGCGGGCGCCGAAAGAGGTTTTGGACGATCCAAGAATCTTCCGCAGAAGAGGATAGGCCCCGCTTAGCCATGCTGACCCTGAACGCCGACGGAATCAAGGACGCCCTCGAGAAGATCGTGGACCGCAATCTGGACGCCTTGATCCGCGACACGACCAGAATCATCGGGTTCGAGACGGTCTCCGGCGGGACGCCCGCCCAGGAAGCCCGCTACCAGGAGCAGATTCCCGCCTGCCTGGCGTGGCTGGAGGCGCTGGCGACGCGGCATGGGTTCCGGTTTCAGAACTTCGAAAACGAATCGGCGGAGATCGAGTGGGCCATTGAGCCCCAGCCCGGCGAAGGGCGCCGCTGCGTCTTTGGCATCGCCACCCACATCGACGTGGTGACGCCGGCGGGCAATTGGTCGCATCCCCCCTTTGGCGGGGAAGTTGTGGACGGCATCCTCTATGGACGCGGCATTCAGGACGACAAGGGTCCGCTGATGCAGGCGTTCTATGGCCTGGTCGCCGTCAAGGAGGCGGGAATCCGCCCGCCCTGCGACGTCCGCATCATCATCGGCACCAAGGAAGAAACCGGCGACTGGTCGGACATCCACAACTACGTGAAGCGCCGCGGCGCGCCGGACTACAGTTTCACCCCCGACGCCGACTTTCCCGTCATCACGGGAGAGAAGGGGATGATCAACGTCATCGTCTCGGCCAAGTGGCCCGCCGTGGCGCCGAACGCCGAGACGGGGATGCTCTTCATGAGCCTGCGCGGCGGAGAGCGCAGCAACATCGTCCCCGCGCTGGCGGAGGCCGCGCTGCGCTTCCCCGCGGAGAACCGCCACGACGTGATGAAGGAACTGGTGCGCGAGACGACGGTCTTCACCGTGGAAAACCACGGCTCCAATGTGACGCTGGTGCCCAACAACGAGAAGGAACTGGCGACAACGGGCGTTTACGAGGCGCTGGTGAGCTTCGTGGGCAAGGCCGCGCACAGCTCCACCCCGTCGGCCGGTCACAACGCCATCGCCGACGCGATGAAGTTCTTCGCCGATATCGAGTCGATTCCGCCAACCGTCCGCGCGTATATACAGTTCCTGGCCCTGGCCTCGGCGGAGACCGACGGCAGCACCCTCGGCATCGCCAGCACGCACCCTTTCGTCGGCGACACGACCGCGGTGGTCAGCCTGGCGGAGGTGGGGCCGGAGGGCGGCAAGGCCACCCTCAACATCCGCCCTACGATGGGGCTCCCCGCCGCGGAGGCGCTGGAACGCGTCCGAGCAGTGGCCGCCGCGTTCACCGACGCCACGGGCCTCGAACTCGAAGTAAGCCCGGGTCCCAAGATGGTGGACGCGATCTTCCTCGATCCCAACCGCGAGGGAATCGGCCCGTTCCTCGAATCTCTCAAGACGGCGTACTCCACCGTCACCGGCCAACCGGGCCGGATGATGGCCGTCGGCGGAACGACATACGCCAAGGCGATCCCCAACTGCTGCGCCTTCGGCCCCGTGCTCGACGGCGTGGACAAGGAACTGGCGCATCAGGCCAACGAGCATCTGGCGGTGTCGTCGATCCGCCGCAACGCGCTGATTTACGGTCTCAGTGTTGCCCTGATGGGACGCAACGTCGGGTAGCCGTGAGCCTCTGCAAAGGTCGCGTGGGCATCTATGCCCGCGCAGGCTCCGCGAACCACCCAGGCGGACATCCGAACGGGGCCGTGCGGCATCCTGGGCGGCGGGGGCGCGGGCGAGACGCCCACGCTACTCTTAACGGCGCTGAAAATCCCCACCCATCCGTATCTCATCTTGCCCCGTCTCCTTCCCCGGCGAGAGCTTGAACTCGCAGTGGACATTCAAGCCACGCGGCTCATTCCCGCGTCGGCGAAAAGGAGAAGGACGATGAAGTTTCTTCGTGCTGGAATTGCCTTTGCGGCGGCTGCGCTGCTGACAACGGGCTGCGGCTATGTTGCGCCCGTTATGCCTCCCCAGGGCTGGATCTATGCCGACATCTCGGCGCCTATGGATATTGATGTAGACCAGACGGTAGTGACCGGCCCGCGCATGGGCGAGGCGGAGAGCACCTCGATTCTCGCTCTGGTCGCCATCGGCGACTGCAGCATCACCACTGCGGCCCAGAACGGCGGCGTCAACACCGTCAACCACGTCGACTACGCCTACATGAACGTTCTCTTCGTTTACCAGAAGTTCACCACGCGCGTGTACGGCGAATGATCCAGGGGGAACACACCATGCCAAGGAAACTCGGAGTCGGAATCCGGGCGCTCCTCGCGGCGGGTGCGGTGATGGTCTTCAGTTCGGGGTGCCTGTCCTACCGCGCCCCGGTGAAGCCACCGCTCGGGGCGATCTATACAGAAATCAAGGCGCCCCTTACGGTGAACTTTCACAACACCCCCGTTGGAGCCCCCAACAAGAAGTACTCCCAGAAGTACACCCGCTATCTGAACATCTTCGGGTATGTCTCCGTCGCATGGGACGAGGCCGCCATTGGCGAAATCGCGCGCGAGGGCGGCATCACGGAGATCGCCTATGCGGACTACCAGGTGAAGAGCATCCTGGGAATCTATGGCGAGTTCCAGATCAACGTGTACGGAAACTAAGGAAGAGCGGCCACCCATGAAAACACTCAGGACGTGCAGCCTCCTTTCCATCGCGGCGGTTCTCGCCGCGCTCACCGGGTGCGGAATCCGCGCCCCCGTCGTGCCTCCCGTCGATGGCGCATGGGTTAACCTCTCCGCCGTCACCTTCCCCGTGGACACGGACTTCCAGCCGGGCGCGCTGAGCACCCGCCGCGAAGGCCGCGCCGAATCGATGTCGATCCTCGGCCTGGTCGCACTTGGCGAGACGGGCATCGCGCGCGCCGCCGAAAACGGCGGCATCGCCGTGGTCCAGCACGTGGACGCCAGCTACTTCAACGTGCTCTTCGTCTATCAGCGCTATGAGACCATCGTGTGGGGGCTCTCCGCCGAGGAGGCCGCCGCCGCGGGAATCACGAAGGACCAGGCCGTGGCCTCCGCCAAGTAACGCGCGGACGCGACGGATTCGGACAACCAGGCGGGCCCTCGGCGACGGGGGCCCGCTTCGCGTGGGGCGAGAGAGCGAGTACCGCCCCAGAAGTAGCCAATGCGCCGCGAGAGCGGCGAAACAATCGTAGCCCCGGACTTCAGTCCGGGGACCTCGCATCAGAAATCGCCGGACCCCGGGAGGGGTCCCACAATGCTCCCCGCCGACGTCAATGTGGGGCCCCTGCCGGGACCCGGCGCTGTATATACGCGGGAACTCCGCAACGAAGTCCGGTGCTATGATTGCTTGGTCCCTGCCGGGACCGCGAGTGCGACAGGCGCTGGACTCCTCCGATTCAGTGGAACAACCATCGGCGCAAACTGTCACTCGCTCCCGCCCCCCACCTCCCCAATCCCCGCAAACTCCAGAAACGGTTTCCCAATCTGATAGCCGTGAAAGGAGTACGCGTCCTTCGAGGCGGCGGCCTGCTCCGGCGATTGGCCGGGGCGTGTCATGACGAAGGACGGGGTTCCATTCCTTCCGGTAAAATAGAGTCGCCGCAGCTCCGCCCCGCGCGCGCGGTGGACGGCTAGTTCGCGGTCCCACGCGCCGGTGCGATAACCCGCGGCGACCTCCTCCGCCACGCGAGCGGCGGTGGCGGGATCGGGCCAGCCGAGCGCCGCCGGATTGCGGAGTGTTGTGGCGGCGGAGCCGCGAATCAGCGGAAGGTAGATCGCCGGGCTCACACCTGCCCGCTCCGCCGCCAAGGCGATGATGGTGCGCCGGCGGGTGTCGTCAGACATGGCCGTGGTCGCGCCGAAGACCGGCACCAGCTTCACAATGCCCGGAGCGAGAGCGCGCTCGTTTAATCCGGGGAGTACGCGCCGCTCGAATCGCTCGCAGACGGAGCACGAGAAATCGGTGATCATCGTGAGTGTATAGACAGAGGGGGAATGGGGAACTGGGAACGGGGAATGGGTGATGGTTGGAGAAGGAGCGGAGGTAGTGGGCGCAGGCGAATCGGGGAGCTGGGCGGCGGGAAGGCCCTGAAGGCGGGGCCACGCGAGGGGAATGGCGAGAATGCCCGCGAGGAGCGCGATGGGGATCAACAGCCGGGGGCGGGGGAGAGCAGGGGAGAGGCCCCACACGACTGTTCCCGAGACCATAAGAGCCACAGCGGCGCAGGCCTGGCAGAGTGGGCACAGCGGCGCGGCACCGATCCATTGCGATGCCGCAAGGGCAAGCGAGGCACCGCCATCAAGAAGCGCCATCGCGACTGCGGCGGTGGCGATGTGCCGACCGCGCCCGGCCAGCAGCGCCAGCGCCACCGTTGACCCCATCGCCCCGATTCCCCAGAGCGCGAGGTCGATGCCCAGCAGCGTCACCCGGGCGCAATTCCCCGCGCAGAGATCGCCGATCGCGCCACCGCCGCCCCGCGAAGCCGTGATCGCAACCGCCAGCGCAATATACAAAAACCCGCCCCCCAGGACAATCGCGCGGGCAGGGAGCGATAGGCGCTGGGGGGCAGGGGAATGCTTCGCGCGCGCTGACATGCGGCGATTAAGGCGAGGGCTCGCGCGCCGTCAACTCATACGCCGCTACTTCGTCGCCGCCGCGGGTGGTTCCAGGATATTCTGGCCGCGGAGGAAGTCGAAGATCATCTTGCGCGACTTTTCGCGCCACTCGGGCTTGTCGGTGCTGAAGCTGTGGGAGCCGCCCTCGACGTTGACGAACTCGGCGACGTTGCCGGTGGTCTTCAGCTTCTCGGCCAATGCGATCGACTGGGCCTGGGGCACCGTCGCGTCGGCGTCGCCGTGGAAGATCAGCATCGGTGGCATCTTCGCATCGAGTTGGTCGATGGGTGAAAGCGCCTTGGCCTCCTTGCCAAAGCGCCTTGGCGTATAGCCCTTCTCCGTGGTGGTGTCGGAGACGGCGCTAAGCAGGATCAGGGCGGCGGGCTTGATCGTGGGCGATTCGGCGGGATCGGAGCCGGGGGGCGCCGCCGTGATACCCGTCCACAGGGCGACGTGCCCGCCGGCGGAGCTTCCCGCGACGACGACGCGGGTCGGATCGATGCCGAATTCCTCCGCGTGGTCCTGAACCCACTTCAGCGCGAGGCGGCCATCGGCGACGGACTCGAGCGGGCTGGTGCCGAAGCGATCATTGGTCCGGTAGTCGGGCGCAAAACCCACCATCCCCTCGCGCGCGGCGTACTTGGCCCAGCCGAAGGACTTCTCCGGCGTGCCGCGCGACCAGCCGCCGCCAAAGAAGTGTATATACGCGGGGCGCTTGTCGCCGGCCTTCCAGCCCTTGGGCTTCGCCACATGAATGCGCAGGGGATCCGGCTCCAGCGCGCGCAGCACAAACGTCTCCGCGCCGTCGATCGTCACGGGGGCGACCTCCTTGGTGCGTGCGGGGGTGGGAGTCTTGGCAGGGGCGGCGGGCGCCTTGGTGGGCTCCGCAGTCTGGGCAAAGGCGGGCGCGATGGAAAGGGCGAGGAGCGCAAGGGCCCCAAAGGCAATCTTGGCAATGCGGGTCATGAGTTTCTCCAGTGCGATGGGTTCTGGAAACACTTGTACTAACGCGAGTTAGCAAGTGCAATCACAAATAGGACCGTTGATCGCCGTTGCCAATGGCGCGGGCCGGTTTCATCGTCCTTCTGGCTGCCACAAGATTGCGCCCAAGGCCCCTGCGCGCATCGCGAGAACAATGAAACGCCCATTTGTCAGAGAGAAACCGGCCCGCTTTCCCGCGTGGCAGAGGCGCCTGGATCCCACGCTCGCGGCGGAGGATGCCAATCGTCTATACAACATGTTCCGCATCCGCCGCCGAGATGGCCCGTGGAGCGGGCTGCGCACGATCGTGGAGTCGCTCGGCGTCCTCGTGGGGATTCTTGCCGCAATGATTGCCGTCGCCCTGGTGTATCGGTATGTCACTCCCCTCGTGGCGCTGATGGTCTTCTTCGTCGGCCTCGCGGCCCCAGCCGCTTGGCTGCTGGCGGGAAACCTGCGGTCGCGAAGAAGCGCGCTCCCGCGGCGCCTGTGGAGTGTGTTCTCGATCCGCGGCTACGAGCCCGAGGGCGCGGAGCAGATCTGGCTCGCGGGCGCCACCGGACGGGAGATCATCGAGGCGATCTATCTGGAGAAGCGCGAGGGCGACACCTCGTTCTACGGATTCCTCTCGGTGCTAATCGCCGCGCTCGGGGCGGGATGGCTGGCGTCCCATCCCAAGTGGTGGCCGTCGCTGGGGATGCTGATTCCGGCGATGCTGTTTCTGCTCTACCATCTGGCGTTGTTCCTCTATATGTGGCAGGGCCTCATGACGAAGACCCAGAAGCTCGATCGCCTGGTGTCGATCTGGCGCGGAGAGCGACGGTTTCTCCGCGCGCTGGATCGGCGTTTCTGGGCGCTGGTCGCGATTGTTCCGGGGATCTGGTTCCTGCAATTGAGCTACTACATGCTTCTCTGGCTTGTGATGTGCTTCAACCACGGCGGACTCTTGTCGCAGTGGAGCATTGGTTCCGCCGACGACGCCTCGCGGGCACTGGCGGCGGCGCTATTGATGGCGGTCTGTGCCGTTATCCTCTGGTTCATCCGCCGCGCATTGGGTGAGGCCATCGCCGTCGGGATGGAAGACACGCTCAAGCGCGCGGATCACGCGTTTGACCGGTTCATGGCGGGATCCGCCCAGCTGGACGTGGATGGCTATCGCTGGGCCGACTGGCGCCACCGCGGCACGGGGGCCACGCGCGGCAACGCAATGCCGAACGAAGACCTCAGGCTTGGGATTGGCGGCGCGTCGGCGAGGACACTCCCGCCGTCGCGCCGGGGCGCGGGCGAGGCGGGCGACCATGCAATCCGGCTTCCCTGATCGCCTGACCACATTCGACTCGGTCCTCGCGCGGGCGGAGGAGAACCGTGTCTATACGATGTTCCGCGACCGGCGGCGGGGCGGTGGATGGCGCCGCCGCGCCGCCGACCTGATGTCCTCGGGCCCGGCGGCGTATATACGATTAATCCTGACGGTCCTCCTGCTGGGCGCGGGGATTGCCGCCGCCCTTCTCGTGGCGTGGTGGCTCATCCTTTTGGTGCCCGCGGTCGCGATGGTGGGAATGCGGTTTGGCCATGCGGTGCCCAAGGACGACCGCCGGATGCCGCTGCGCGTGGCCGATGTGTTCTCTGCATCGGGCTATCACAGGGGCGCGGCGTTGGACCTGTGGCTGGCGGGAATCCGCGGGCGGGAGGTGCTGGAGGCTATCTACCTGGAGCGCGCCGCGCGATGGCCGCTGTGGCTGGCGGCTTATGGAATACCGTCGGCATACGTTCTTTTTCGGCCCTCCACAACCTCCGTGCAGTGGTCGCCCTATCATGCGCTCTTTATGATCGGCGCTTGGTACTTCCTCTGGCAAGGGGCCTACCTGCTCCACGCGATCCTGAGCCTGTTTCGCATCTGGATCGACCTGGCTGGGCGGAATGCCGTGTGGCGTGGGGAATCGCGCCGGGTTTCGGGGATCGCCATGATGGCAGCGCGCCCCTTGATGCTTGCGTTTGCATGCTTCCTGATTCTGCCCTGCGTCGTGGCGCTGCTGCTGCCGTCGCCATCCCAACCGCACACAATGGCCTTCTGCGGAATCCTGCTGGGCATCCTTGGATTCGTGATTGGGCAGTATGTGGACGACTTTCAGGATTCGCTCTACCGCGGGACGGAACGCGAGCTTCGCCGCGCCGACGAGGCATTCGACATGTTTGTGTGCGGCACGATCATGGGAGAGGAATCCGGCCGCGCATGGGCCCGGTGGGTTCACCACCCCGCGCGCACGGCCGCCGACAAGCACAATCCGGTCTGGTTGCCAACGCCCAGCGACTTCAACTGGCAGATGCGGCAGGACGAGCCGCATGCGGGGGAGACGCCGGTGGGGCTGCCGACCATACGCTATGAGGAAGAAGCGCCCGGCGGGAACAGGTAGCACGGATACCCGGTGCGCGCGCGTTCCACTTGATCGAGGTCGAGCGAGACTGTGATGAACGGATTCGCCGCGGAGGTTCTCGCGAGCACACAGCCCTCCGGATCGATCACCCATCCCACCCCGCCACACAGGCCCGTGGCGTCCACGCGATTGGACGAGATCGAGTAGGCCCCCGCGCTGGCCGCCGCCACAAGGCCGAGCGCGATCCATTTATCCGTGGTCGCCGCCATCGAGGCCCGCGGTGTCACGATCGCGTGGATCCCCGCATGGGCATAGGGGCGAAACGTCTCCACCGCCCACAATTCCGAGCACAGGTTCAGCCCCCATCGAAACGCGCCATCCTCCTGCGCGGGGAACGATGCGTCGCCGGGTTGGTACCATTCCGACTCCCAGAATGCGGGCTCCGCCGGCAGGAAGAACTTCCGCCGCACACGGCGATAGCCACCCTTTGCGTCCCACCAGAATCCCTCGTTGAAACGCCCCGTTCCATCGGTGACGGGGCGAGAGCCGATCACCGCCGCCCCGGCCAGCCCCGCAAGGCGCGGCAACCACTCCTCGTGAACGCCCACGGCCTCGTCCCACGCCGCCTGCTCGAATGCCGCGCCGCGCCAGAACGGCTTGCAGAAGGGCATCTCCGGCAGCACCACGATTTCGCTGCGCGAGGCAACCACGTGATTGCAGAGAATCCGCCAGCCGACATCGGCAAAGTCGGGAGCGGCACCGTCAAATTCGCAGACCGTGACGTTCACTTCGCCACCGCCCACGTACCCATCGCGTCGATCTCCGACACCGTCACCGTCCGATTCCTGCCGCCCGGCGTCATCGACACGCGAAGGGCGTCGATCATCCGGTGGGGAGAAACAGGGATGCGGATGTCGCGGTAGGGGAGCGCCACGTCGGCGGGAAGGGTCACCGGAATTTCCGACCAGCGCCCACCGGTCCGCAGCTCCACCTTCAGCGTCGCGGGCCAGCCGCCTTGGCCGTCCTGCATGTCGCCGAGCAGCACGGCGATTTCCTCCGCCGGGACCGGTAGTGTATAGACGACGTCGAAGACGATGTGTGCCGCCGAGTCTGTCGGGCTCTGGGCAGCGAAGTAGCGGGCGAGCCGCTCGATGTCGCGTCCCGAGTCGTCGAATTCGGCGCCGTCGCAGACGGACGCAAGATCGGTGCGGACCATCTCGCCGGGGATCTCCCGCCCGGCGCCGCGCAGGGTAGCCGTTACGTCTCCGCCACGAAGACGGACCTGCACGTTTGCGCTCCGCGGCGCGGTCCTCATGGTAGCATCGGCATCCTGCCCATGCCCCGCCAGCCCCCGCGGCGGCAGCACCACTGGGATTGTATAGACATTGCGCGCCGTGTCGAACGTGCCTCCCCCCAGCTCCCCGATCACGCGCGCCGCGACATCGCGGCTGCGCTCCGCAATTCCAAGGAGCATGTCGTCGGCCAGTGGATCGTCGGGAACCCGGTCGGGGAATCCCACGCGCGTCCGCGACACGTTGTAGCGATCCGAAAGTTCCACCCCGGGAAAGGCGGCGCTTACGCCATCGTACCCGAGCATGTAGCCCAGCAGCCCCGCCATCGTCGCGGTTCCGTTGTCGGAATCCCATCCCGCCAGCGTGCCGATCTGAATCGTGCGCGGCAGGTCGCCCTCGCCCCACAACAGCGCAATGAGCGCGGTGCCCATGTTTACCGAGGACTCGTACCACTCGATGTAGAAGAAGCCGTTGGCATAGGCCTCGTTCTGATAGCGCCGCCAGAGCACATCGCGGGCGTTTTCCCATCGAGGGCGCGGAACGCGATCGTACTCCGCGAGGACGAATCGGATGATATCGCGTGACTTGGATTCGACGGGTAGATACGCCGCGGACTCCTCCACCATCCATCGGATGCGCTTCGGCATCGGCGCGGCGGGGTCGGTCAGCGGGGCGAAGGTCCTCAGCAGCAGATGGAACTGCGCTGCATGGGCCGCATGGCCGCGTGCGGTCACGGAGATCGGAAGGGCGCTGATGCGTAGCGCCTCCTCGGGAAGCCCCGGCGCCAGCGCGCCGAAAAGCTCCGTGGTTAACTGCGCGTCGATGAACCACGCGCCCCAGTTGCCGCTCGGTGTCGAGGTCGCGGGCGGCTCCACCCCACGATCCATCAGGAGCTGGGCCATCTTGTTGGAGCCCCACACGTGATCGCGCACGTGGTCGCGCCATCCGTCGGCGATCTGGCGCGGCGTCAGGATCGGACCATGCTGCGTCATCAGGTCCAGATAGAGATATTCGATATCCGTGTCGTCGTCGGCCCCCCATACGTCGTGGAACTGAAACGCCGCGGGAAGGCGGTCCTGCGACGCTGGCTTCCCCCAGTCGGCGTCGGCCAGGAACGGCACATCGGGCAGTCCGTCGCCATCCAGATCGTGCCCGCCGCGCGCGCCCTCCGTCGTCAGGCCCGTCCAGTTGCCGATGGTCTCCGCCAGCCACAGGCCGTGGAGCCGATCAAGCAGCTCCTCGCCCGGAATCTCCAGCACCATCGTCCGCGTCGTCGCCGGATCGGCGTCCATGATCGGCGCGGCGTGGATGCCGCACGGTGACGCCGCCATCACGGAGAGCGCGACAATGACAGAGGCAATCGGGCGGATCATTTTGCGGCGGAGCGGCTCCAGTTCCAGTCTGGCCGCATGGTTTGGGCAGCGGCGTGAATGCGCAACGGATTCCGTGGCATTCCGGCGGCGGCAGAAAACACTTTCCAACCAACCGCCACTTCGGATCACTCTTTCGCGGAGGCGAGCATGACGATGCTTGCCAAGTTGGGGAAAGCGTTCCGCATTTTGCTGGTAACCGGAGTGCTGCTGCTGGTGCTCGCTGCCTTTGCCCTGCCCCGCATTCCCGAACGACTGGCGATAAGCAGGGAGAACACCGTCCTTCGCCGGATGCAGGTATGGTAGGAAGCCTGGAGAGTGCGCACCGGGAGAAGGGC
>JBBQYG010000042.1:0-27350 GCA_038208905.1 Candidatus Sumerlaeia bacterium
CAACCTGGGCGCCAACGACTATGTGACCAAGCCGATCGACTTCCCGATCCTCTTCGCGCGCATGAGGACCCACATGGCCCTCAAGCGCCTCTCCCAGCAGAAGGACGAGTTCCTCCAGATCGCCAGCCACGACCTCAAGAACCCCCTCTGCGTCGTGCTCAGCGCCGTCCGCATGGTGGAGGACCTCTGTCCCCCGGGCACAGTGATGTGCCAGGACTTCCATCGGCTCATGGCCGGCGCCGGCCGGCAGGCCCTCGCCATGAAGGGCATCATCGAAAACTATCTGGATATCCAGGCCGCGGAGGATGGCCAGCTCTCCCTCGAGCGCAGTCCCACCGACCTCGCGGAGATGCTTCGCCAGGCGGTCGAATCCCAGCGGTCCTACGCACACTCCAAATCCATTGTGCTCGTCGCCGATGCCGAGCCCTGCACCACAGACGTCGACCCCCTGCGCCTGCGCCAAGTTCTCGACAATCTCCTCGGCAACGCGATCAAGTTCAGCGACCCGGGCACCACCGCCGTGGCCCGCCTGCGCCGAAACGAGACGCTCGTCACCATCGATATCCAGGATGAAGGTCCCGGCTTCGGCCCCGACGACATCGCCAAGCTCTTCATCAAATACGGCAAGACGTCCAACAACCCCACCGGCGGAGAGAAGAGCTCCGGCCTCGGCCTCGCCATCTGCAGGCAACTCGTCCACCTGCACGGCGGGGATATCTCCGCGAAAAACAACGATGGCGCCGGGGCGACGTTTACTGTGAGGTTGCCGGTGTAGGAACGACTCAAAGCGCATCCTCAGGGCGATAGGGCGACTCTGGACTCATTGAGGCAACACCGTCGAGCTTTGCCACACAATATAGTCGCCATACTGCGGGCTCCGCTTGATCTCGCCCCCTCGCTTCTTTCCCTCATCGGTCAGCTTCCACGCCTCACCGTCGCGCGAAATCCAGCCCGCTGACTGGAGCTTGGCAAAGAGCTCTTTTGGCGGAAGTCCTCGATCCTTCGCAAGCTGCGTCGTCGAAACACACTTTCCCGGTGCTGACAGCCCCGCATCGCCTTGGGCGGGACTAGTCTCCTTTACCTTTGTCGCGGCAGGTTCCTCGGCGGGGTGAATCTTCTCCACGCTGATCTTGATCTCCTCACTAACTCGGACGAGACGCTGCGCTTCCTGATAGGTCTCCATGTAGAGAGGGCCATCCGAATCGCGCTGAATGAACACGCCCATCTCGTTGTTGTTAACCTGCGAGAACTCGTAGAGATTCATCGAGGTGATGATAGCCGCCGACTCGCTGAGGTAGCACTTCGCGTGCAGGTTCTTGCAAAAGCTGATGCGCACGAAGTCGAGGGACTTCAGCCAGTTCATCTCGTCCGGCTGAAGTTCGTTCTTGCCGTAGATGATCCGAATGTCGATCTTCATCCGGTTCTTGTCCTCCAGCAATTCCCTAATGCGCTCGTTGATCCGGAGGAACGGGCTGATGAGGATCAGCCGCTCAGAAGCCGACTTGATCAACTCTTCTAGGTGGTACGTGGTTGCAGACGTGTTGAGGAACTTGGGCATTGGCGCTGCGACCTCGCTGCTGGATTGAAATAGGCAATCCAGTAGAGGGGTCAGAGGTCAAGGAAGTCCACCCCTACCCCTCGGAAAATGTTCTAAACCACCTCCAACCCATCTACATCCGGCAACGGCGCAAACGGCGCGTGGGGTTCGGACTGGTACCAGTAGGAGACGGAGCACAGAGCGTCCTGGAGGGCGAGGTAGCGGCCGCGTTTCTCGCGGCCCCCGCGCCAGCCGAGGGCCTGCATGGTGACCTTGAGCTCCCGGGTGAAGCGGATCGGGTCCATGACGTGCCACCGGTAGAGGCTGAAGCGGCGGCTCTGTTTCGTGTGGCCGTCTCCTTATAGGTGACGCCCGCCGGGATGACCGGCGGGCGCGAAATGCTCCTGAACGGCGCCACTCGGTAGAGTGGCGTTCCCAGGATTCAGACGCCTAGGCGGATTGTGCGGATTTGCTTGGGTTCGAGGTCGAAGCTGACAGTCCCGGCCTTGACCGCGAGCGCGCCTCCGGCCGCCTTGCTCTCGAAGTCCACGTACTCGGCCTTCTTGAAGCGATCCTTCCCCGTGGCGAACTTCAGCGAGGAGCTGATCTTCGCATCGCCGGGGTTGAAGACGCGGACCTCGAAGCCATCGTCGACGAAGCGGCTGCTGGTGAGGACGGCATGGCCCTCCAGGCCGAAGAAGCCGCCGGTCGAGGGGAGCCCGCCGGAGACGTAGTGCAGCTCCTGGTCCTCGCGCCGCATCTGGGCCATGCGCAGGCCCGTCGCGAGGCGCATCGCGTCCAGGAAGAGTTCCGTGCGGTCCGGCGCGTTGGAGAGTGGCTTGACCAAATAGCGGAACGTCATCTTGCCGCGAAGCTGTCCCTCCGGCTCGCCATCGGTGTTCACCGTGCGGCGGGTCGCCCGGAACAGCGTGAGGGCGATGGGCTGGTTCTCCAGATCGCGAACGCCCGTTTCCATCAGGCCCGTGGCGATCACGGCCATGCCGCGCTTGCCGTCGAATACCGCGCACCAGCTCTGCTGGGGCCTGGTCTCAACCTCCAGCTCGAAGTGCGCGTGGTTGTCCTCGCGCAGGGCGATGTTCCGCTCCACCACGTCGAACGGTGTGTCGGTGAAGAACGTCGTGGCGTTGGCGCCGCTGGGGAACATGACGCGAACGCGATGGTCGCCCGCGTTGTTGTCGATGGTTGTTTCGACTTCCAGGTGATCGGCACCCGCGCGGAGGCGAACGATCGAATCGAAGTGCAACTCCACCCGGCGCTCGCTCCGCCGCATGGTGGCGAGGTCGAACTCCTCCGGCACGCGCATCGTCGTGCGGATGCGGAAGGCCGTGGTGTTGGGCCCGTTCTCGATCAGTGCGACATCGCTCTGCGCCGCGCTGGAAACCATGATCTGGTCGTTGATGGCGATGCCGTGGAACCATCCGTCTCCGATATCGGCGCGGTTCTCGAACGTCAGCAGGTCCGTATAGACATCGCCGGATTTCTTGTCGGTAACCGTCAGGGTGCCGTTGCTCTCGATGCGGACGGCGAGGCGCGAGTTCTCCATGCCCCGCTCGCTGGTGGCGAGGCCCTTGTCCTGGGGATAGCGGATGGGCTCGTTGACGATGCCGGGGCGGATCGTCAGCGTTGTGTATCCGTTGGCGGGAATCTCCAGCGGCAGGCTGACCTTCACCTCCGTCACGCGATAGTTCTCGGGGAACTTGGTCACCCAGAGGCGCGCGCGGATGCGGCTGTTTGTCTGGCCATTGCGCTGGAAGGGAAGCTCGGTCCCGGCCTCGTCGCAGATCGTGAACATGGGCTTCTGCTCGAAGCCAAAGAATTCGCCAAACGTCGGGTAGTCGCCGGGGATGTCCAGCACCAGATCCGTTGGCCCGCTGTGGGCGATTGGCATCGGGTTGAAGACCGTGACGCGGAGTTCCTTCTCTTCGATCTGCCCCTCGATATTGGCGGCGATCTTCTGGGTCGCGTCGAGCACCAGGCGCTCGGCGATCTGGCGGCATTGGCTGAAGCGGTACTTCATGTCCTCGTGAACCTGATCGATGCTGCACCCACAGATTGAATCGTGCGGATGGTTCTGGATCAGGTGCTTCCACGCCACGTCCAGATAACCCTTGGGATAGGCAAGGCCCAGCGCCACGTCGACAAAGCTGGTGAGCGGCTCGACCCAATGGCAGAGGGCGTTCTGCAGTTCCTGGTTGGCCTGCTTGATCCACACGCGGCTCGAGAGCACGCCATGGATCTGGTGCGAGCCCTTCCCCGGCGTGCGACCCGGCTCGCGCAACTCGCCGACGAGATGCGTCTCGATCGAGTCTCTCTCCGCCAGCATCGCGTCCACGTACTCGTCGAGGCTGGTATGCTCGTAGGAGTAGCGGTCGTCGGTCGTGCCTATGCGGGCGCCCATAATGTCATAGACGCGCTGGTCCCACTCCTGATGGTCGCCGCCGTCGAACATCAGCACCGGGCCCATGTCGGTCTCCGAGGCCTCGAAGTCCAGGTACTTGTCCAGCTTGGCGGTCTTGTCGTCCTTGTCGAACTTCACACCGAACTTCTCCGCGTCGCGCACCTTGAATGCATAGTCGCAGTAGCCAATATTCGCGAACTTGTAGCACGTCACCGTGGTGCCGTCGGCTCCCGTCCATAACAGGTGGCGCTTGGTGTCCAGGTTTAGGCCGCGCCACATGAAGGCGTTCGTGATTCCAAAGCCCGCAAAGATTTGGGGCATCTGGCTGATGTGGCCAAAGAGGTCACAGACGAATCCGGCCTTCGATGGCTCCGCGCCGAAGTCGCGCGCGATCTGGCGGCCGAGGCGGATATTGCGTATGTGGGATTCTCCGGATATTAGGAATTCGTCGGGGAGCACATACCACGGCCCCACCACCAGCTTGCGTTCGCGGACATAGCTGGTGACTTCTTCGCGGCGCTCCGGGCGGATCTCCAGATAGTCCTCCAGAATGATCGCCTGACCATCCATCTGGAATGGTCCTTTCATGCGCCCGTCTCGGATGCCATCGAGGATCCGGTCCATCAACTGGACCAAGCGGTGACGGTAGTGCTGGAAGGACTGGTACCACTCGCGATCCCAGTGTGTACTTAGGACGTAGAAGACCTTGCGGGTTGTTGCCTGTGTGCTCATCGAGGGTTCCTGCGCGGAAGTGGTCGGACCAAACGGGCGAAGTGATGGCGCGGGAGGGGGACGGGACTAGCGAAATTCCGGGCCATGGCCCCCTCGCGGGCTACAAGCCGAGGCCGGAGTCTAGGACGGCGATGCAGCGGGCCAAGGGATTTCCTGCAACCGCTTACATGGAGATTCCTGTGGCCCCGAACACGTATCGCCCGCATTCCCGGAGACCGATTGCGCACTGCGCCGCGAACCCCGACGCACTACCTTTCAAGGAACTCCACCATGTCTGTGCAGCCCCGCCTCAATCGCCTCTTCGGCTCCGACGGCAAGTGTTTCGATGTCGCCATCGATCACGGCTTCTTCAACGAGTACAGCTTCCTCTCCGGCATCGAGAACATGCAGACCGCGATCCAGACGGTGATCGACGCCGATCCCGACGCGATCCAGCTGAGTCCGGGTCTGGCGCGGATCCTCCAGTCCCAGCCCGGCCATAAGCCCGCGCTGGTGATGCGGACGGACATCGCCAATGTGTATGGCAAGGAACTACCGCGCAGTCTCTTTAGCGAGTTGATTCAGGAGCCCGTCGAACTCGCCGTCCAGCTCGACGCAGCCTGCGTCGTCGCCAATGTTTTCCTCATCCCCGGCCAGCCCGAGGTCCACCACCAGTGCCTCCAGAACGTCGCGGCCCTCAAGCCCATCTGCCAGGCCTACGGAATGCCTCTCATGGTAGAGCCGCTCGTGATGCAGTCCAACGAAAAGGCCGGGGGCTATATGGTCGATGGCGATCTCAAGAAAATCCTCCCCCTCGTCCGCCAGGCCGTGGAACTCGGCGCCGACATCATCAAGGCCGACCCCTGCGACGACCCAACGGAGTATCACAAAGTCATCGAGGTCGCCTCCGGCATCCCCGTCCTTGTGCGCGGCGGCGGCCGCGTGGAGGACAAGGTGATCTTCGAGCGCACTGCCGAACTGATGAAGCAGGGTGCCTCCGGAATCGTCTATGGCCGCAACGTGATCCAACACCCCAAGCCCCGCCAGATGACCCGCGCGCTTATGGCAATCGTCCATGATGGTGCGGGCGTGGCGGATGCGTTGAAGATCATGAAGGGGAAGTAGCGGGGGCGCGGCCTTCGCTTGCAATCTGGGCGCTGGCGGGCACTATGCCTTAACAACACCGGCGCCAGAGGAGGACGGCAACAATGGTTTTGAGAGCAATTTATGAGAACGGCGTGTTTCGGCCGCTGGAGCCACTTTCGGTGGCAGAGCACTCCGGCGTGACCCTGATTGTCCACGAGGATGCGGTGGCCAATTCGAAGTTGCCTAAGGGTGCTACTTGGGACGAACTTCGCAAGTTGGCCACCGGAATCTCCCTCGAAGATCTAGAATTCATGGAGGCCGAGATCGAGAGGTCGTGTGGGCAAGTCGAGCCCGATGAGTAAAGATCGCAAGCTCGCCCTCGATACGAATGCGGTGACCGCCCTATTTGCCCAAGACCCATCCCTAGTGGAACTGAGTCGCGCATCGGACGTGCTCTATCTGCCTTTTGCTGTCGTCGCGGAGCATTACTTCGGCGCAGTCAAGTCCCGTGCGCAACGCACAAATATCGCCCGAATTAGTCAGTTCGCGCAGGACCACACAATTGCCTATCCCGATGCCGCGACTCTGGAAATCTATGGCGAGCTGCGGCACCAGCTTGAGCAGCAAGGACGTCCCATCCCCGTCAATGACCTGTGGACATCTTGTTGCTGTCTACAGCTAGGCCTTACCCTCGTATCCCGCGACGCTCACTTCGCCAATATTCCCCGGCTGCATACCATTACATGGTGACCGGTCACTAGGAACCTCCTTCCCATGCCAAAGCGCCTCATCAAATTCGGAGTCATCGGCTGCGGCCTCATGGGGCGCGAGTTCGCCAGCGCCGCGGGGCGCTGGTGCCACTTGCTGGACCTCGATTTCCAGCCAGTCATCACCGCCGCGTGCGACCTCAATGAGAAGCTCACCGGCTGGTTCAAGGATAACGTTTCGACGGTCTCCACCGTCACGACGGACTATAAGAAGCTCCTCGACGATCCGGAGATCGACGCGATATATTGCGCCGTCCCGCACAACATTCACGAGAAGCTGTATATCGACATCATCCACGCGGGAAAGCACCTGCTGGGAGAGAAGCCCTTCGGCATCGACAGGGCCGCCAACGCGGCGATCATGGAGGCCGTGGCGGCGCGTCCCGACGTGCTGGTTCGGTGCTCCTCGGAGTTCCCGTTCTTCCCAGGGCCCTTCAAGCTGATGAAGTGGATCCGCGAGGGCGCCTTTGGCCAGATCATCGAGGTCGAGGCGGGCTTTTGGCACAGCAGCGATCTCAATCCCCAGAAGGCGATCAACTGGAAGCGCATGATCGCCACCAACGGCGAGTACGGCTGCATGGGGGATCTTGGGATGCACGTGCTGCATGTGCCGCTGCGCGCGGGGTGGATGCCGCGCAACGTAAGGGCGCAACTTGTCAATATCGTGAAGGAGCGCCCCGATGGCCAGGGCGGCACGGTGCCCTGCGAGACGTGGGACAACGCGATCCTGAGCTGCGACGTGAAGACAGCGGACCAGGAATTCCCCATGACCATCAGCACGAAGCGCATCGCCCCCGGCCACGGCAACACCTGGTTCATCCGCGTATGGGGAACCAAGAAGTCCGCCGAGTTCTCCACCAAGAATCCCAAGGAAATTCGCTGGATGGACTACGCCCCCGGCGGAGAGCAGGCGTGGCATACGATGGACGTCGAGCACGCCAGCGCCTATCCCACGATCACCGGGCATATCTTCGAGTTCGGCTTCCCCGACTCGATGCTCCAGATGTGGGCGGCGTTCTGCGACGAGGTCGCGAATCGCGACGCGATGCGTCAGCCGGTGAAGTGCGCCACCCCCGAAGAGGCACGGATGACGCACGAGGTCTTCACCGCGGCCCTCGAATCGCAGAAGAGTGGACAAACGATCAGGCTGGGAGCAGGTTGAGCATGGCGCCATCGCGAAAGGAAATCGTCGTCGCGGGGCACATCTGCCTTGATCTGATTCCGCGGATCGATGCGGTACGGCAAAGCATCGGCGAATTGCTCGTCCCCGGCAAGCTCCTCAACGTCGGTCCTGTCGTCACTTCCACTGGCGGGCCCGTTGCCAACACGGGAATCGCGCTGCATCGGCTGGGCTATCCGGTGCGGCTCGTGGGCAAGGTGGGGGCCGATCCGTTTGGCGACGTGGTGCTCGGCATCCTGAGGGGCCACGATCCAGCGCTCGCGAAGTACATGTTACGCGACGCTGCCAGCGACACATCCTACTCCATCGTCATCAGCCCGCCCGGGATCGATCGCATGTTTCTCCACTGCCCCGGCGCCAATGACACGTTCGGCGAGGCGGATGTGCAGCCTGATCATCTCGAGGGCGCCGCTCTATTGCACTTCGGCTACCCGCCGCTGATGAAGCGTATATACGGTGATGGCGGGGTGGAGCTTTCCACCATCTTCTCCCGGGCGCGGTCGATGGGACTGGTCACATCGCTGGACATGTCCACGCCCGATCCCAATTCAGAATCCGGGCGTGTCGATTGGCAGGCGTTTCTCTCCCGCGTGCTCACCTCCGTGGACGTGTTTCTGCCAAGCTACGGCGAGCTTTGCTTCATGCTGAGGGAGACCCCGCAGGAGAAACCAGACCCTGCCCAACTTTCCGCCATGGGCGACCGACTCATCCGGTGGGGCGCTTCCATCGTGGTGATCAAGATGGGGACGCATGGCCTCTATCTGCGAACGGCGGCTTCCCCGCCTGCCGGGCTGCCGCGCCATGCGTGGTCCTCGCGGGAGCTTTACTCCCCGTGCCACACCGTGAAGCTGGTCGGCGCCACCGGGAGCGGCGACTGCACCATCGCCGGATTCCTCGGCGCGCTCTGCGAGCAGCACGCCACCCCGGAGCCCACCGTTGGATTTGCCGTGGCCGTCGGCGCGTGCAACGTGGAGGCCCCCGACGCCACCAGCGGCGTTCGGTCCCGGGCCGATACCCTCGCGCGCATCGCCGCGGGCTGGAGCAAGAACCCCGTTGCCCTCTCGCTACCCGGATGGCGACACAATGCCCAAGACAACATATGGCACAGCCCCCGCGACCCCGACCCATTTGGGCGTTGCGCGTGAAGGAGCACCACCGGTGATCAAGCGGACCCAAGTCATCAAGGCCCAGAAGGCCGCCGCCAAGCAGCTCAAGGCGGCAGGCATTGTCCTTACCAAGGCAGAAGAGACGAAAATCGAAGTGGCCGATTTCGGCCTGGACGAACTCGAGGTCTCCGGCCTCGAGATTGTCGTGTACGAGAACAACGACCGGTACTGCGCCAAGGAGCTGATCCTGTTTCCCGGCCAGACGTGTCCCGAGCACCTCCACCCCCCCGTCGGCAACGACCCCGGAAAGCGCGAGACGTTTCGCGTCCGCACGGGAACCGTGTACGTCTATGTCGATGGCCCCGCCGTCAAGAAGCCCAAGGCCCGCCTCCCCAAGGGCGGCACCTACCGCGTCTTCAATGAGATCGTCATGAAGCCCGGCGACCAGTACACGATCGAGCCCGGCACGTGGCACTGGTTTCAGGCCGGCAAGAAGGGCGCCATCGTCACCGAATTCTCCTCCACCAGCCGCGACGAGTTCGACGTCTTCAGCGATTCCCGCATCAAGCGCATTCCCGAGATTGAGGAAGACGTAAAGCCCGCCAAGAAGCCATCGAAGAGCAAGGGCAAGGCATCCCGCGCCAAGTCGGCGAAGTAGGGGAGCGCGCGAATGCAACTCTATGGCCGCGAATGGACTCGCAGGGAAGTCGAAGCGCGCACCGGCCGCATCGAACAGATCGGCGGCGTGCGTCGCCTGCGCCTGCAGGAGGGGCGCGAGGACGGCGTCGAGATGATTCAGGTACGCACGGGGGCGGGGCTGGAGTTCAACGTCTCTCCCCATCGCGGACTCGATATCTCCCTCGCGCAGTTTCTCGGCACGCCGCTGTCGTGGCAGTCCCCCAACGGGGACGCCCACCCGGCCTATTTCCACGGGGAGGGTCTGGAGTGGCTGCGCACCGCCGCGGGCGGGCTGCTGATGACCTGTGGCATGAGGCAGGTCGGCAGCCCGTGTATAGACGAGGGCGAATCCCTCGGAATCCACGGCCGCGCCCATCACCTGGCCGCCAGCCACGTAGCCGCCCAGGGCGAATGGATCGACGACAACTACGTCATGACCGTCTCTGGCCGCGTGGACGAGACGCGCATCTTTGGCGAGAACCTCCGCTACTCGCGGATCATCCAGAGTCGCCTCGGCGAAAACGTCATTCGCATTCAGGACACCGTGGAGAACGCGGGCTTCGCCACCACCCCGTTCATGATGCTCTATCACTTCAACTTCGGCTGGCCGCTCATAGGTGAGAAGACCCGCTTCCTCTTTCCCTCGCGGCAGGTTCAACCGCGCGAGAAAGAGACCCCGCTCGAGGGCTACACCCAGTGGTCCGCCCCCGATCCAGCCTTCAAGGAGCGCGTCTACTATCACGGAGACTTCCAGAAGTTCCGCGACCCCAAGCTGGGGATCGAATTGGCCGAGGTCACCCTCAGCAATCCCGAGTTCCCCGCCGGGGGTGAAGTTCGCCCCGTGAAGGTGTCACTCCGCTGGAGCGTCGAATCCCTCCCCACCCTCGTTCAGTGGAAGATGCCCGGCGCGGGAACCCACGTCCTCGGCATCGAGCCCTCCAATTGCTTCGTGGGCGGCCGCAAGCTGGAGCGCGAGCGCAAGGCGCTCCGGTTTCTGGAGCCTGGCGAGAGCGCCGTGCATTTCCTCGAGGTCGCTGTCTCGGCGGGATAGTCCCTCGCCGCCAGACGCTTCAGCTTGTCATCCGATTCTGCTCAGTCGATAAGAGCGTCAAATAGTCCGCTTGAAAATAAAGGACCCGCCCCAATGATCATCCGTTCGCGCGATCTCGCATTGTCCATCGCCGCCGTGGCCGCAATCGCAGTCATCGTCCCCGCGGGCGGTGCCCAGAATCCGATTAGCACGCCTTCCTCCACCGTCCCACCCGAAACACGGGACACGTTTCATCACCGCGTGCTGTGGATGCAAAATCCCTCCACGGAGGCCGTGCTTTCCTGGTCTACGCCCGTTGCGGGGGAGAAGCATCGCGTTCTCTATGACACAGAGACCCGCGGCGGCGCGGTCGCCGACTATACGAAGCAGTCCTCCACCTTCAAGGACGGCCCATTTACCATCGTGGAAAAGGACGCTGGATTCTCCGCGCCCGCGTTCTACCATCACGCCCACCTGACCGGTCTCTCCCCCAACACCACCTACTACGTGGCCTTCGCGAGCGACGATGTCATCTCCCGGGAGTTCAACTTCAAGACCGCCCCAGGTGAGGATATCGAGTTCACTGTTCTTGCGGGTGGCGATTCGCGCATCGGAACCGAAACCCCCTACCTCCACAATGATCGCCGAAAGATGAACGAGCGCATGGCGCAGCTCTTCGCCTCGGACCCAACAATCATCGCGCTGGTCCACGGCGGTGACTACTGCATGACGGCCCAGTGGCGGCACATCGCTCCGTGGCTGGCGGATCACGAGCTGACAACGACCCCCGAGGGGCGCCTGCTCCCCATCGTCCCCACCCGCGGTAATCACGATCGCGCCATCGGGTTCGAGGAAATGTTTGCCTGGCCCGATCTCAAGACGCCCTACTACTACACGACGCAGCTCTCGCCCAAGGTCGGCCTCGTCACGCTCAACACGGAGATTAGCGTCGCCGGTGACCAGCGCCAGTGGCTTGCCGACACGCTGCCCGTTCTTCGTGCCGCCAATCGCTGGATCACCGCAATATACCACCGGCCCTCCTACTCCAGTGTCCGCGACGTGCAGGACGGCGCCGGTCGGCGCAACAACTGGGTGGGACTCTTCGAGGAGAACAACGTGGACCTCGTGTACGAGTCCCACGATCATGCGCTCAAGCGCACGCTACCGATTCGCAGCCACGCGCCGGACCTCAAGAACGGCATTGTATATATCGGCGACGGCGGCCTCGGAGTCCCCCAGCGAACCCCCGACACCACGCGCTGGTGGCTCCAGCCCCCCGGCTTCGCCAAGAGCGCCCACCACGTCCACACCATCCACTATGGCAAGGAAGCGATTCACGTAAAGGCCCACGGCATGGACGGCGAGATCCTCGACGACTTCGTGGTGAAACCCCACGAGGTCGTTGCGAGTAAGTGAGCGATACAACCAGGGGCGAGCGCGCGGCATCGACAGCCTCCTGGCTGATCCGCATCGCCGTGGTCATGCACGTGCTCGGCATCGTGGCCACGGTCTTCGCGCGCCGCGGCACGTCCATCGGTAACGTGGGGCTGATGGAATGGGGCTGGACCCACGACAGGATCTTCCTCGTGGAGCGCTGGGCCGCCGTCGCATTGCTCGGCGTCGCCCTCTCGCTGATCGTTCGCCCCACGATTGCCGCGGCGGTGGTTGTATCCGCCACGGTCCTCGCCGAGGTCACCGGCGCCTACCGCTTCGGCGGCAGCTTCTTCGTCGAGTGGAGCCACGCCACCCAGATTCTGCGCTATCTTGCGCCGCTGGCGCTCATCCCGCTAATCGCCGCGCCCCGATTCCAACCCAACGCACCGTGGCGATTCTCAAGCTCCGCATGGATTCTCCGCGTCGGCATTGCCGTCGTCTTCGCAGCCCACGGCGCCCAGGCCCTCTATCATGATCCCCACTTCATCGACCTGATCATCGGTAGCACGCGCCGCCTCACCGGCTTCCGCCCCAGCGAGGCCCAAGCCGTCGCCATCCTCCTCCCCATCGGCATCGTGGACGTCACCGTCGCCGCGCTTCTCCTCGTTGGCCGCTGGAAACTGCTCCTCGGCTGGATGTGCTTCTGGGGCCTCCTCACCGCCTGCTCCCGCGTCACCGCCAACGGACTCATGTCCTACCCCGAGGTCCTGCTTCGCGCTTCGCACTATTTGGCGCCGGCGGCGATATGGGCGCTGGCAGGGTACGGGGTGCCAGTGTCAGCCGCCCAGAGGCAGTCAAGCCTCCCCGCCCCCGCTGCAATCGATATAAAATAGCCACAGTTTGCGCCGATGAGTGCGGCTGACATTATTCTACCGTTTGGCGGTAGGCTTTTTTGACGTGGGTTCTGCGTCCCCTGCACCGCCCACGAGAGCAGTTCGGGCAGCGTCGATGTCCAGAATGTCAGACTCAAGGATTGCATGCGGGGCAGTTGACGGGCTCCGCGTGCATCAGTCCATCGTGTCTTCCCCGTTCCTCGCGGTGATGGCAGGCCACGCATCCAAAGATCTCAACGGCGATCATCTCGGTCGCCGCGCCGCACTCCTTGCATCTCAACCCCGCGCGTGTCCCGGTTAGGCCGAGGCCGGGTGTTGAGCAGAGCGGGCAGAGCATTGCGAGACGCTCGGCAAGTCGCTCGGCCAGCATCGCCAGGCTTTTCATCCGGGTCGGATTGAGATGCGCGCGCATGTCGGTTTCCAGCATCGCCCGGCCGTCGGATGACGCCGCCGCGGCCTCCTTGATCGCGCGCACGAGGTGGCCCAGATCGACGACCCCCTTCGCGAGCGCGGGGGAGGGCTCGCCCACGTTGGGGCGGATGATCAGGGCGTGGGACGGGAAGCCGATGCGACCGAGGAAAGACTCGGGCACTTCGCCCGGCGCCACCACGAAGTGCCCGTGATTCGTCGCCTCCGTTACCAGGCTCTCGCTGACGGTTATGCCCCGCTCGTCATCGATGAACACAAGGACCTCCATGCCGCAGCGTAGGAAGGGGATCAGGGGATGCGGCCCAAACGTTCCCTCGCTCGCCAGCCCGAGCGGAAGCCCGGCGGCGATCATGCCGAGCCGCGCCTTGCGGACGGCTACCTCTCCCATCGCGCCGACGCGCGCGATCTCGCCCGAGAAAGTCCCGAGCTGGTCGGTGTCGAGCCCGGATGCCGGCACGACGCGAAGGCCGATGCTGGAAAGGAGCGCCGGCGCGATCGCCTCTTCCTTCCCGTGCATCGTGGTGAGGACGGCGTTCCGGCCTGCGTAAGGGTGGCGTGCTTCAGCCATGCCGCTCTTCCCTTGTCATATCGATTCGCTCCCGCAACGTCCATACAAGCCCCAGACCGGCTTGGAACGCCAGGGCTTGGCTGCCGACCGCCGCGATACATTCGCAAAGTTTCGTTTCCGCCAAAGTGGCTTCCTTCCATCCTTCCATCAGGGTCGTTCCCCGCTTGTCAGGAGATCGTGTGGGCAAACAGAACCTCCACCAGCTAGCGACAACGCCCAATCGGGCAGGGCGTAAACGTCAGGCTCGGTAACCGGAAGCCTCTCGTCCATGCCCGCCACTGCGCTGCCACGCCACACACCGGCTCAAGAAGGATCGGAGGGGGATGACCGGCTACAGGGGCCGCATGCCCCCAGGCAACATCGGCGCAGGCGCCCTCCTCCCGTCCGTGCTGAAAAGATTGAGTTTGCTATTACGGAATTGCCTTGATTATCAACGGTCTGAGGGTTTCCTAGGCGCAGAGTCAGCCTCGGGAGGCCGTGAAGCCAAATGAAGCAACTCGGATTGGCCCTTCTCTTTTTTCTCTCCACAACGGCAGCGGCTGTCGAAATCCCGCCTGAGTTGGCCATCGTCATCCCGGCGGCGGAGGCAGAACTCGGGCGCACCCCCGGGCTGCCCGCAACCAAGGCCGCCATCAAGGAATCCTTTGCCCTGCAGAAGGAGAATAAATTTGCAGAGGCGATCGAGCGGCTTTCACGCGAAATGCCTACAGCGGAAGGGGTCCAGAAGGGAAGGCTGGTCTACTTCTCAGGCTATCGCAAGCTGGCACAGGAGGACTATGATGGAGCGGAGGCTGAGTTTCACCGCATCGCGCGCGGTGAAGTCCCCGCCGCCGAGTTCGGATACGCCGACGCCCGGGTGCGCCTCGCCTACATCAAGCTAAGACGAAAGGACCGAGAAGGCGCGCGTGAGGAGTTCCTCAAGATCGCCCGGGGCACAGTAAAGGCCGACGCGGCAATCGCCACCGATGCGGGCCTCCGCGCTGCGGCAATTTCCCGACTGATGGGCAAGCACACCGATGCCCGGGCATTGTGGGAGCAGGTGGCCGAGCAGGCGCCAAAAACCGACGACCGCCTCTACGCCAAGCTACAGATCGCGGGACTCCTCTGGGAGACCGGCAAGGGCGACTATGGGAAGCCCGCCACCAAGGCCGAGGCCAACGCCATCTTTCAGGAATCCATGGCCGTCTGCCGGGAGATCATCGATCACCCCGACGCCATCCCCGAGACCCGCGCCACCGCCGAGCTGATCTTTCTCGAGGGCTACTACTTTCAGGGCGACTTCGCCACCGCCGGCATCCTCGCCAAGAATCACGTGGAGAAGTGGATGGCGTGGTCCGCGGACAATCCCGACTCCGCCAAGAAGGGCTGGAATCCCGACCGCCAAATCCTGACCGCCCAGACCTGGCTCTGCTTCTGCCAGTATCGCACCGCCCAATACGAGGAGTGCATCGCCTCCGCCCGCCTCATCCGGTCCGGCGTGTGGGATGAAGGCATTGCCTACAAGAACTTCAACTGCTTCGGGTATTCGCTTCTCTAGGAGGCGTTTTCGCAGGAGATGCTCGGCGATGCCGCCGAAGGACAGCGGCTGCGGCAGGAAGCCTTCGAGAAGTATCCCAAGTGGTACAATGGTGTCATTGCCAGCGTGGAGCGCAAGCTAGGGATTGGGGAGCTGCACAATCCATGAAGCGGATAGCGATGATCCAGATGTTTGCTCGGGTGGGGCTCGCGCTTGCAGCGCCGCAGGTCGGTGCCGAAGACGACAAGGATGGGAATGCGACTCCGACGCCGGTCTCAACTCCGGGCTCGCCTACGCCATCTCCAACACTGGTGATTCGGCAAACCACTATCCTCATTGCCGCACTATCCTTCTGGACAGCCTGTCTCCTTCCTTTGCCGAGTGCCCTACACGCGGACGACGACGCTACCACCTCCACGATGCGGCGCACGCGTCTGGTTGGGTACTTTCCCCCCATCAACGGTGTCCCGGTCCACAATCACATCGAGCGCGTGTGTTTGTTGGCCCCTGATTTCGGTAGGGCCGATGCTCCGATCGCCAATCTGGTTTACATCGGCAGGCCGGGTCTTACAGTCCTCGTCGCAGCGTTCGAAGATGGCGAGGTTGTGTGGCACAGGAACTGGCGCGCCCCTTTTCCCGGCTGGCCGCCCGAAAGATTACCTGACCACACTCCCTTGATGGGACCTTACTACCGGGCACGAGTCGATCCCACCCTCGTCGATGACTTCTTCGCGGATTTGGTGGCTATGGAGGCTTTCGTGGATCCCGGCCATCCTGCCCGAGTTGTGTATGAGGGCCTCACCGAGGCGAACGTACAACACTTCGATGGGGAATTCCTGACTCATATCACTTCCTACAGCGATATCGAGATCGTGGAGCTATCAAAGGAAACCCTTGCTGGGGCAGCTGGGAACGTATCGCTCAAGGATGTCCGCCGCGAGGTGGCGCTTGCCCAGCAGCCACCCGATTTCCTCCGTTTCCGCAAGATTAGGGGGCGAATCGTCACTTGGCTCTTGGAACTGCCCGAACACGCCATCGACGGCAAGGTGGAGGAGCTGGGAAACCTACCCATCGTCCAGCGGTGCAGAAGCGTCGAGGAATAGTCGAGTCTGCCGCCGTTCTAATCACTCCCCCTTCTCCGCCATCCGAAAAATCGTCGCCCGGCCCTTCCTTACCATGACGCGGGATTCCCAGATCATGAAGAACCCGGCGATGGCCATGACCACGGCGCAGAGGAGGAACACCGCGCGGTAGTTGGGGATGGCGCCCCCGAAGGCGAGGTACTGGGCCATCCACAGGCCGAGCATGGGGCTGAAGATCCCGCGGATTCCCGTGAGCGTTTGGTGGATGCCCATGTAGAGGGGGACCTCCTCCTTGCGCGCGAAGAGGTTGATGCCAAGGTTCCACACCAGCGACGATCCCGCCTGGATCAGCCCCACCAGCACCTGACCCGCCATCACGCCCACGATGGTGGGGATGAGGAAGATCAGCAGGGGGGAGACGGCGTAGAGCAGGTTGAACAGGCCGCGCATGAGGAGCATATTGTAGCGGTCGAGGATGCGGCCCCAGATGTAGCTGGTGAGGACGGGGAGTCCCGACACGATCACCACGAGCGCCATGGCGCCCTGCTGATAGCTGACGTCGAGGTCCTGGGCCAGATACAGCGGCAGCAGCGCGCCATACATCAGCGCGGCGAATCCGAAGAGGAAGAACGACACCTGATACCGGAAGAAATCCGGGTCGCGCTTGAGCACGCGGAAGAAGTCCCAAAGAGACGGCGGGCGGGCAAACGCGCGCTTCGAGGGGTCCTCCTCGGGAATGCGCCGGAGCTGCCACACCGCCAGGATTCCCAATACCGCAGAGAGCGGAAACAGATAGCGATAGGCCGCCGCGTCCTGCTCCATCATCCAGCCAAAGAGCAGCCCGCTCAGCGCCATGACGCCGAGCGACGACGCCTGGATCTTCCCCATGATGCGCCCGCGCTGCTCGGCCGGGTAGTTGTCGCGGATAATGCCGCTCAGCGCGACGACTGTGGAGGACCGAAGCACAACCGTCGCGATCATGATGCCGATAAAGGCCCACGGCGTGGTGACAAATGCGATCGGGAGCAGCGCGATGAACCCGATCAGGTCCGGCCAGAACGCGAATGGAATCCGGTGCCGCCGTGCCAAGGCGCGGGACCAGAAGATGGCAAACAGATTCCCCAGCGGCAGGGCATAGGCAATCCAGATGGCCTCGTTCTCCGTCGCTCCGAGCGACTTGATCGCCACAAAGGACGATAGCTGCGTGCTTAGCGCGATCGCCGGCCCGCGCAGGGCCATATAGGCGGAGTGATGGCGGAATGTCTTGCGGTGGAGCGACAATTCGAAATCGCGAGGGGAGTCTCTTGGTGCGGAGCGAAGCGTTGACCCGCGCCGCTGGGGGGTGCTACCCCAAACGATCCTCGGTTGCGGGTTGTCCATGCTTCACACGACTCAACACCTAGAGCGCGCCTCGGAATTCGGCGGCCACATGCGCCCCGGCCTCATCGAAGGGATCGTCCTCGACCGGCCCATCGGTTCCGGCGCCACCTCCACGGTCTATCTTGGCTACCGTCAGGATAACCCCAAGGAGCGCTTTGCGATCAAGTTCCTGTCGCCGCTCCTCGGTGCCCAGGAAGTCCCGCGCCAGCGGTGGCTCCGCGAGGCCGACATCCTCATCCGGCTCGACCATCCCAACATCGTCCGCGGATACCGCCACGGCATCACCGACGACCGGCCCTATCTGGTGATGGAGTTCCTGCAAGGCGAGAGCCTGCAGGATCGCCTGCGCCGATTGGGCAAGCTCCCCGTGGAACAGGTCTACCACGTGGCCGAGTGCGCGCTGAAGGCCCTCGGCGCCGCCGAGGCCCTCGGCGTGGTACACCGCGACGTCAAGCCGGCCAACATGATCTGGCTCAACGACGATTCGGTCAAGCTCATGGACTTCGGCCTGGCAAAGTTGGCGGAGCCCGACGTGGACCTGACGGCGACCGGCGCGATCCTGGGCACGCCGATCTATGTTTCTCCGGAGCAGGCCGCCGGCAGCGACGCCATCACGATCCAGAGCGATCTCTACTCGCTCGGCACCACCCTTTTTCATCTCGCCTGCGGGCGTCCGCCCTTTGCCGAACTCAATGTGTCGCTTTTGCTAACGCGCAAGATCACAGACAACGTCCCCGACGTGCGCCTCTACGACCGCGAGGTCGGAAGCGCGCTCGCCTATTTCATCGACCAACTCTGCCAGCGCGTCCCAACGCGTCGGCCAGAGAACGCGGCCAAGGCCCTGAAGCTCCTCGCAGATATTCGCTCCGGCAGCCTCGCAATATCCGATACCACGCCCGTGCCGATCTCTTCCCGCGCGCCGCTGAGGGAGGCGCCCGCCGGCCACATTCCCGCGGGGAGTCGCGTGCTGGATACGGTCGTCGGCGACAAGGCCCTGAACACGCGCCCGGTGATTCTCCGCGCGGAGGAGGTGCTCTTCTACGAGGAGGACAATTCGCGCGAGTGCTACCTTCTCGTCTCGGGCCGCGTGGAGGTCGTCAAGTCGGGCCGCGTCATCGCCACCATCACCGAGCCGGGGGCCTTCATCGGAGAGATGTCCCCCCTCAACGACGTCCCCCGCACGGCAACGATCGTGGCCTGCGAGGAGACCGTCCTCCTACGCATCGAGACCGAGGAATTCGACGCCTTCTTTGCCCGCCATCCAGAGATGCTTCTGATGCTGGCGCGTACTCTGGCAGCGCGGCTGGAAGCCACCGGGAACAAACTCAACCAGGCCAATGGCCGCCTTGCCATGATGCAGCGCCACGTGCGCGAAATGAGCGCGGTGCTGGCGGGCAGGGGCTGAGGCGATGGATTCCGTAACGGGATCAAGGCCCAACGACTTCCTCTCTCTCCCGCTCTCCGACCCCGGGGTCGAGGGACTGATTCGCTGGCTCGTCGAGTCCCCCGATCGTTCGCACCCCCGCACCGCTGCCTACCTGAATGCCCACACGGTGAACTTGGCGCTGAGGGATGCGTCGCGGATGGCGCCGCTCTGGAGGAACATGGACCTGCTCTACCCCGATGGCATGTCGGTCGTCCGCGCGGCGGAAAGGATGGGATTGCCGGTGCGGCACCGGGTCAGCGCGGCGGGATTCTTCCGCCGGTTCTGCTGGGCGGCGGCGGCGCGGGGCAGGAGCATCGCCCTCGTCGGCGGGACCGAGGCCGTGGTCGATGGCTGCGCCACGCATCTGCTTGCCGAAGTTCCAGGGCTCCAGATCGCGTTTAGCCACCACGGATTCTTCAAGCCCGGGAAAGAGGAGGATGCCGTGCGTCGCGGCTTGCGCGCGGCGGCGCCCGATATCACACTCCTCGGCATGGGGAGCCCGCGCCAGGAAGCGCTGGCCCTTCGCCTGCGCGACGAGGATAGCATCCCCACGGTCTGGTGCGTGGGCGCCCTCTTCGAGTACCACAGTCCCGGCAAGCGACGTCTCGCGCCGGTGTGGATGCGAGAGAGTGGGCTCGAATGGGCATTTCGCCTCGCACAGGAACCGCGTCGGCTGGCGAGGCGGTACCTGATGGGAAACGCGGAGTTCCTCCTGAGGTGCCGCGGTTGGATTTGAGAACGGAGACCGACTGACTTGCCAAGAACCGAATCCTCATCGCCCATCGCGTGGATCGCCGCGGCGGTCTCTCTCGTCCTCGCCGGGGCGATGGCGTATATGCTGCTCAAACCCGAGGCGCCCGAGCCCCAGCCAGCCGCGACTCCGAACGTCACCGTGGCTGCAACGCCCGCTCCCACACCGACGATGGCGCCATCGCCCGCCGCGGTGGACCAACCCGGCACCAACACGCTCGCCTTGGCGCCAACGCCCGCGCCCACGCCGGTGCCGACACCCGCGCCATCCCCCTCGGTCACTCACGAACCCGCAGGCACCTTCTTCCTTAGCGGCTCCGTCGAGGAGGCAACCGGCGCGATGGTGGCCGAGGCCGAGCTCTACGCGATGCGCGCCACAGGCGGCGCGCTCGCCCCCCAAGTGAACGCGGCGTTTGGCCCCGGCGGACAACGCTGGTCCGCGCGGACTGATTCGCTGGGATTCTATGAACTAGAACTTCAGGGCGGCGCGGAGTACATCGTCGGCCTGATGCAGGGCGGCCGTCCCACCGCCGTCGTCCAGCGCGTCGCGGCGCCGCGGGAGGGTGGCACCCTGGAGGCCAACTTCACCGTGCCGCGCCCCGTCGCGATTCGAGGCACCGTTTCCGATCAGTATGGCGAGCCCGCATCTGGAATCCCGGTGCTGGCGGGTATACGTGGCGGTGCCGTGCTCTCCGACGACGACGGCGCCTCGACGATCACACTCGAGACTGATGTCGAGGGCGCCTTTTCCTTCGAAGCACTGGAGCCAGAAAGCATTTCCGTTGCCGTGGATCGCGCCCGGCTTCCCAAGTCCTACTCCTCCACGGGCTTCCCAGTGGCGCTGGTTCCCGCGGATTGGCGCGAGACGCGGTCGTATAGACTCGACCTCCTCGTAACGCGGGGCGTGGTGCTTAAGGGCGCCGCCGTAGTCGGGTCTCGCGGAGATTTCCCGGGCAACCCCATTGGCGGCGCCCTCGTCCGACTCAGCCGCCCCGACAGCGCGGAGCCCACTGCGGAGACGACGGCAGGGAGCGACGGCGCGTTCCGGTTTCTCGATTTGGTACCCGGGAACTACACGCTCTCCGCATCATCGCCCGGATATGCGGCCGCGACGATCGAGGGCGTCGATCTTTCCCGCGATCTGGAGCGGGACGTCGCCATCCAGCCGCTCGCGCGCATCCGCGTCAAGCTGGTCGCCGATTCGGCCGAGCCCGGCACCGCGCGCCTAGCGCTGCTCTCGCGCTATGCCGGGCGCCAGACGCGATTTGCATTTGGTGCAGGCGGGTCGTCGATGACCGAATTCGATGGCCTTCAACCCGCCGCCTACCTCGTGACTGCCCTCATCGAGGGCGCCGGGGAGCCGCGCTACGACGAGGCGTATATACCGGTGGGGGAGGAGGACGCGCTTCTGGAGGTGGAGCTCCGGCCCGTCGGCATTCGCTCCGTCAAGGGACGCCTCCTCCCGGGATCCCGAAGCGTCGATTCCATTACCGTGCGCGCGCGTCCTCTCGCGGGCCGCGCGGCGCCCGACTCGATCCCCTGGGCGTCGCCGGAGCTCCGGCGCGCACCCTCCGCATCGACGACGAGCGGCGGGGCCTACCGCCTGGACGATCTCAAGGTGGGTGCCGACTATTTCCTAACCGCGGAGATTCGCGAAACCGGCGAGGTGATCGGCAGCGCACAGCTCTCCGCGAGAATGGATGATGGCCCCGAGATCGCCCTCAATGGCACCGGCGAAGTCTCCGGGCGCGCGCTTTCCACGACCAACGAGGCATGTGCCGGCGTCGAACTCGAGCTCATCGTCGGTGCGACGATTTCCGGCGCCATCGGCAAAGCCGAGTCGCGCCGGACCAAGGTCGCCTTTGACGGCACGTTCCGATTCGAGCACGTCCCCGTTGGGTCGGCGCGCCTGATCCTGGGTGGCGACACGCGGACGGCACGCCTCGTCGCCGTGGAGCCCGGAGGCCAGCAAAGGCTTAGCCTCCAGTGCCGCACCATGGTCGCTGTGACTTTCGAGGTCGCCGACTCCCCGGATCGGCCATTCCGTTCCTCCGATCAGTTCTTTCTTCTGGCCAAGCTAGGCACCACGATGAGGGAGAGCGTCCGCGAGATAACCTACGCCGCTCTCGCGCTTGAACTGGAACCCGGCGAATATACGATCACAAGGACCTCCACGATGACCTCACGATCCTTTCAAGTAGTGCCCAACTCCGGCGGTCGCATCCGCGTGGACTTCAGCGAGTCGCCCACCCCATGACACGATTCTCCTCCAAGCAATCCTGGTGGCCGGTCTTCGCCGCGATCTTGATCCCGGCATTGCTGGTGATCTTCGCCCTCTTTTTCGCGCCCGAGGTCGAGGCGCCATCATCGGATGAGCAAGTCGCCGTCGTGGTCCGCGTAGTGGATGCCAGCGGCGCCCCTCTTGAAGGGAAAGCCGTCCGCATGCTCCCCGGCGCAGGCGAGGAAACGATCGTCAACACCACCGATTCGGCGGGCTATGCCACGGCGAGCTTTCGTCGCAGGGGATCCCTCGCGGTGAGTGTGGAGGGGGGACCCACCGAGCCGCACTTCCAGGATCTGGGCCAGTCCCGCAAGGCAACCATCGAGATCACGATCCCTTTGGCGCCATCGCCATGAATGTTTCCCGCGTGTGGCTTCCGCCCGAAGGCAAGGCGACCCGGCTCCTGATCCTGCGCCACGGCGAGGTGAACGCAGAGAGTCGCAAGGCGCTCTATGGCCAACTCGACGTCGAGCTGTCGGAGCGGGGCCATGCCCAGTCGGCGCGCACTGGCGCGGCGCTCTCCACGCAGCCGATCGAGGCTGTCTATACAAGCGACCTGTCGCGGGCTTCGATTCTTGGCAGGGAGATCGCCCGCCACCACGAACTGGAACCGCACCCCGACCCGCGCCTGCGCGAGCGGCACTTCGGCCATTGGCAGGGCCTCCTGTGGGAACACATCGAAACGACCTATCCCGAGGAGCTGAAGCAATACTCGGAAAAGCGCCATCACATGCGCGTGCCAGGCCCGTCGGAGAACTTTCCCGATGTTCGGGCGCGACTGGTTCCGTTCCTGGCGGAGGTCCTGGAAAAGCATCGCGGCCAGACGGTGGCGATCGCGTGCCACAGCGGCCCCGCGCGCATCCTCCTCGCGGAGGCCCTCGGCCTGCCCATCGATGGCATTTTCACATTCGAGCAGAACTACTGCTGCCTCAATGCCATCGACTACTTCGATACCGGCCGCGTAAGGGTGCAGCTTCTCAACGACACCCACCATCTGGGTGACTTGTTCTCCGTCTAGCCCGTCCGCGACAGGTCGATCTCCTCGGCGCGATGGCAAGCAACCTGGCGTCCGGTTCCGAACGCCCGTAGCTCTGGCAGCTCGACGCGGCATCGATCCACGGCAAACGGACAGCGCGGGTGGAAGGCGCAACCCGGCGGCGGAGCCACGGGGCTCGGGGTCTCCCCGCGAATTGGTTCGCTCTCGCGCCTCCGTGTTGGATCGGCGACGGGGGCGGAGTCGAGAAGTGCGCGGGTGTACGGATGCGAGGGCGCGTCGAAGATTGTCCGCTTCGCCGCGATTTCCACAATGCGGCCAAGGTACATGATCGCCACCCGGTCGCTCACATACTCCACCACCGAAAGGTCGTGGGATATAAAGATATATGTTAGGCCACGCTCCCGCTGAAGCCTTACCATGAGGTTGATCACCTGGGCCTGAACCGAAACATCCAGCGCCGACACCGGCTCGTCGGCGATCACGAGGCGGGGCTTCAGCGCCAGTGTCCGCGCGATGCTTACCCGCTGGCGCTGGCCGCCGGAAAACTCGTGCGGATAACGCGAGGAGTAGGCCGGGTCGATGCCGACGGACTCCAGAAGCGACGAAACCTCCGCCAACTGCTCCCGCTTCGATCCCACGCGATGGATCACAAGCGGCTCGCGGACGATCTCCTCCACGGTGAGGCGCGGATTCAGCGAACCGTAGGGATCCTGAAACACCATCTGGATTTCCCGGCGAAGCTCAAACAGGCCGCGCCCCTGAAGCTGGGCAATGTCCCGACCATCGAAGAGCACACTCCCAGCGGTCGGGCGCTCCATCAGCATCAGCGTCCGCCCGAGGGTGGACTTCCCGCATCCGCTCTCGCCAACGAGGCCGAGTACCTCGCCCGCCGCCACCGTCAGGCTCACGTCCTGCACCGCGCGGACGACGCGCGCCTCGCGCTTCAGCAGCCCCGCGCGCCGCAGGGGGAAGTGCTTCACCACCGCGCGCGCCTCAAGCAGGGGAGTCTCGCTCATGCCTGTGGCTCCAGAGGATAGTGACACGCGGCGAAGTGCCCTGGCCCCAGTTCGGTGAGCGCGGGGTCCTCCGTCTCGCACCGCGGCCCCTTCGCCGGGCAGCGGTTGGCGAAGCGGCACCCGGGCGGCGGATCGATGATCGACGGCACCGATCCCTCGATCGTGGGGAGCGGATCATTCTTGTCGCGCCCGCGCTTCGGCAGGCTCGCCATCAGGCCGCGCGTGTAGGGATGCCGGTTTCCGTGAAAAAGCGTATAGACATCGCAGCTCTCCACGATGCGCCCGGCATACATCACCAACACATCGTCACACGTCTCCGCAATCACGCCAATGTCATGGGTGATCAGGATCACTGACATGCCGAGTCGCTGGCGCAATTCCGCGATCAAAAAGAGGATCTGCTTCTGGATCGTCACGTCCAGCGCCGTCGTCGGCTCGTCGGCCACCAGCAGTTCCGGCTCGCACAGGAGCGCCATCGCGATCAACACGCGCTGCTTCATGCCGCCGCTCAGCTCGTGCGGATAGTTGAGCAGCCGCGATTCGGGTTCCGCGATGCCGACCGAGGCCAGCGCCGCTGCAGCCTTCTCCATCGCGGGACGTCCCTTCAGGCCAAATCGCGTCTTGATCACTTCGCCCATCATCCGCCCCACGGTAAACACGGGGTTCAGCGAGGCGCTGGGATCCTGAAAGATCATCGCGATTTCCCGTCCGCGGATCTTGGGCATTTCGCGCGCGGGCAACCCCAGCAGGTCGCGCCCCTTCCATACGATCTGTCCCCGCGCGATATGTCCCGGCGGATCGGGGACGAGTCGCAGCAGCGAGAGGGCCGTAACGCTTTTCCCGCATCCCGATTCGCCCACCACGCCAAGCGTCCGGCCCTTGCCCACGGCAAAGGACACCCCGTCCACCGCGCGCGCGATTCCCGCCTCCGTGCGAAACTGCACGGCAAGATCGCGCACCTCCAGCAGCGGTGCCTCTTGATTCACTCTCGGCGTCAGGTTCCCGCTCCCGCCTTCTCCAGCGCTGCCTTCACTCCATACGGATCCTCGTCCACCTTCGGGTCCAGTGGCAGGCTCGCGCCCGCCTTCATGGCATCCTCCAGCTCCTTCGTCTTCGCCGGATCGATCCAGAAAGTCTGATACTCCAGCGCGGTCTGCGCTCGCTTGGGCTGATAGGACTCCGGAAAGTCCACATCGTAGCGATAGAGGAAACGCATATACGACGATGTCCAGAACAGTATGATGAAGGCCTCGTCGTGAATGATGCGGTCCAGCTCGTGCATTGCCTTCACGCGTTCTTCGGCGACCTTGCCGAATCGGTAGACATCGATCAGCTTGTCCGTCTCCGCTGTTCCAAAGCCCCAGAAGTTGTTGTTCTGCGGCTTGTCCTTGAATTCGGTCGAGAAGTACTGGTGCGGCTCGGGATAATACCCGCCCGTCATGCTGATCATCAACGCGTCGAAGCCCTTCTCAAGCGCACGGTTAAAGAGGGCGCCGCCGTCGAGGAACTGGAGCTTCACTTCGACGCCCGCAGCCTTGTAGGCGTTCTGGATCAGGCTCAGATGAGGCTCGAACGACTTCGTGGCGTAGAGCAGCGTGAAGCTCGCGCGCTCTCCCTTGGTGTTCACCAGAACTCCGTCGCTGCCGCGCTTATCGAAACCCGCCTTGGCCAGGAATTCGCGCGCCATCCGCGGATCATAGGCATAGGGCTGCTGATCGGGATTCTGGAACTCGGTGCCATAGAACACCGACGCCTTCCGGTAATAGGCGCTATACATCACGTTCTTGTTCAGCTCCTCGAAGTTGAACAGGTGCTGAAGTCCCTTGCGGAAATCCTTGCTCTGAAAAAGTGGCGTCTTGAGGTTGAGCGCAAAGCCGGAGACTCCTTCCGGGCTCTCCAGGAACACTCGCTTTCGCTTCACCCACCCCTTCTCCATCGCGTCGAAGTTCATCTCCGTCGCCCATTGCCGCGCCGACGAGACATTGTAGAAGCTTAGCTGGCCCTTCTTCATGAAGTCGAACTCGCGGTCGTCCTCCACGATCACGCGGACTACGATCTTGTCGGGATTGTACATCCCGCGGAAGTAGTGCTTCCCGTCTCCCCACCACTTCGCAATGCGGGTGAATTCCACGCGCTCGCCCTGGACGGCGTCGGTGATGGTGTACGGCCCGACCACGACGGGCGGCTTGTAATTGTCGCGCTTGCTCCACTCCGCATCCAGCACGATTGCGTGGCGGGGGAGCGGAGAGAACCCGGAATAGTCATAAAGCGGGCGCCAGCTCTCGACCTTTCCACGGATGCGAATCGTGTGGTCGTCGATCTTGTCCACCCCTTCGAAATAGTCCTCCATGCGCTGGTTGGAGAAGGGATCGAGATTCAGAGGGTTCTTGAGGAACTCATAGGCGAAGAGATAGTCGTCCGCCGTCACCGGCTTGCCGTCGCTCCAACGAACATCGGGATCGAGCTTGAACAGCAGGGTCTTCCCATCCGCGGAGACTGACCAGTGCGTTGCGAGGCAGGGGATGAATCGGTCTGTTGTGGGATGAAGCATCGTCAGCGTGAAATCAGTGGCGTACGGGCGGTTGAAGTTCGCAAACAGGTCGTTGGAATCGGGTCCGTGCAGCCGGAACGTGAGGGGATAGGCGGACGTCGCCACCGTGAACGTGCCGCCGCGAATAGCCTTCTCGCTGCCGACCGGCGGATCGTCCAAATTGGTTTCCCACTTCACGTTGGAGAGGTCCACTTCCACCGCCGCAAACTCCGTAGGAATCGGCGTCGCGGCGGCGGCGGGGGCCTTGGTATTCTCTGCGGGCTTGCTGTCGCATCCGCACAAAAGCGCCGCTAGGATCGCGGCCGGGATGGCGATTCTCCCGCGAAGTGGGCTGGTCATCGGGGTTCCAATCATCGGTGTGAATCCTTTCATTCGTAGCGAACGTACTGGCGGGGATCGAAAGCCTCTCGGACAGATTCGCCGATCAGGCTGACGAGTGACAACGTCGCCACGATGGCGACGAACGGCGAAAGGGAAAGCCAGAGTTTCCCCCGGTTTCCCGACTGGAGTCCTTGGTCCACCAACTGGCCCCAACTCGGCGTCGGCACGGGAAGGCCGTATCCCAGAAAGTCC
>JBBQYG010000043.1:0-27283 GCA_038208905.1 Candidatus Sumerlaeia bacterium
ACTGGCACGGTGGCTCCGACTGGAACATCGGCGCCCACGGGTACTTCTGCACCAACGATCACAGGGACGTCAGTGCCGACTGGCACGGCTGTTCCGACCGGCACAGGTGGACCGACCGTTACGATCACGGGCACGGCGGCACCGACGGGAACGTCGGCGCCAACGGGCACCTCTGCTCCGACCGTCACAGGAACGGTGGCACCGACGGGAACGTCGGCTCCCACGGGGACTTCCGCACCGACGATAACTGGAACGGCGGCTCCGACTGGAACGGCGGCCCCCACGGGAACTTCTGCACCGACGATCACAGGGACTGCAGCGCCCACCGGCACGGCTGCTCCGACGGGTACAAGCGCACCGACGATCACTGGAACGGTGGCACCGACTGGAACGTCGGCGCCCACGGGGACTTCCGCACCGACGATCACTGGCACGGCGGCACCGACGGGAACGTCGGCTCCGACGGGTACAAGCGCACCGACGATCACTGGAACGGTGGCTCCGACTGGCACCGCTGCTCCGACAATCACAGGAACAGCAGCGCCCACCGGAACTTTCGTACCGACGATCACGGGCACTGCGGCACCGACGGGAACGTCGGCTCCCACGGGTACTTCTGCACCAACCATCACTGGCACGGTGGCTCCGACTGGAACATCGGCGCCCACGGGTACTTCTGCACCAACGATCACAGGGACGTCAGTGCCGACTGGCACGGCTGTTCCGACCGGCACAGGTGGACCGACCGTTACGATCACGGGCACTGCGGCACCGACGGGAACGTCGGCTCCCACGGGAACCTCTGCACCGACGATCACAGGAACGGCGCCGCCGACTGGAACGGCGGCGCCCACGGGTACTTCCGCACCGACGATCACAGGGACGGCAGTGCCGACTGGCACTGCTGCTCCGACGGGTACAAGCGCACTGACGGTTACGATCACGGGTACTGTTGCCCCGACTGGAACATCAGCGCCCACGGGTACTTCTGCACCAACGATCACGGGAACGGTGGCTCCGACTGGAACGGCGGCCCCCACGGGCACCTCTGCACCGACGATCACTGGCACGGCGGCACCGACTGGAACCTCAGCACCGACGATCACAGGAACGGCGCCGCCGACTGGAACAGCGGCCCCCACGGGGACTTCCGCACCGACGATCACCGGGACGGCAGTGCCGACGGGAACGTCGGCTCCTACGGGAACCTCAGCACCGACGATCACAGGAACGGTGGCTCCGACTGGAACAGCAGCACCCACCGGCACCTCTGCACCGACGATCACGGGCACGGCGGCACCGACGGGAACGTCGGCTCCCACGGGGACCTCCGCACCGACGATCACCGGCACGGCGGCTCCCACGGCAACCACGGCGCCGACCTCGACGCCCGATGTCACCGGGACCGCTTCACCCACGCCCACGGCAACCGATACACCGACAACGGGGACGTTGACGCCGACGGGGACTCCGATCGTGGGGGCCGAGGTTTCGTTCGGCTTCGAGGAGTCCGCCGAAGGCTGGAGCTTCGGCTCCGTCGATTCCCTCTCCGCGCCGGATTCCTCGGTGGAGGACGGTTCCGTCAACCTGATCGCCACGAATAACGCCAACTGCTTCGGCTTCTGGGAGTCCCCCGACTTCACCGTGGTGGACGAGGCGACCGACGTGGCCGCTGGCGGGCGCGCGATTCGCGGACTCACGGGCACCGACTCACTCTATCGCACGACCTTCGTCGTCCGCACGGGCGTCGCCGATGCCTCCCAGGTGCCCACGCTGCGCGTGCGCTCCTCGTCGTTCGATTTCCAGCAGAGCGACGTGATCGTGGCGACTTCGGTGGGCGACGGTTCCTACTCGCCGACGGCGGGCGGCGCCACCTATGTGCAGTACTTCACCCAGCCCGAGGGGCAGAACCAGTTCCGCCTCAACTTCGACCTGCTGAACTTCGACCCGACGGACGCCGCGGCGGGCAACCTGGAGCTCGAATCGGTGGTGGTGGAGGGCCTGGACCGCTCGACGCTCGTCAACGAGCAGGCCGTCGCCAGCTTCGCCTTCGCCGACAACGCCAACGGCTTCACCTATCGCTCGGCGGGCCTTGCGGACCCGACGGCGACGGCGACGGGCCGCGGCCTGGAGCTGGTCGGCAGCGCCGCCGAGGCAAGCACCACCTTCGGCTACTGGGGCATCGAGACCGACGTCCCCTTCGTGGCCGGGCGCCTCTACCAGATCGCCTTCACCGTCTCCACGCCAGCCACGGTGGCCAACCGCGACGCGGTGCCCACGTTCCGCCTGCGCTACAACGACAGCTCGCTGAAGGCCTCGGGCTACATCAATATCGAATCCGTGAACCCGTCCGTCCGCGTGCCGGTGGACAACACGCCCACGACGTACTTCCTGTACATCGCCACGCCGCCCCAGGTGGTCGGCAACACGTGGATCTTCAGCTTCGACTTCCTCCACGTGCCGGGCGCCGGAGACAGCAACGACCCGACGATTCCCGTGACGCTGGAGAATCTGGAAGTGAAGTCGTTTGACGTTCCGTAAGGGAAAAACGGGAAAGACGGAAACAGCGGGAAAGACGGAAAAACAGGTGGGCGGGTGGCCGAAGGGGGTCACCCGCCCGCCTTGGTTGTTGACCATGCCACGTCGGCGCCGGAAGCATCGCAGCGCTCTTGGCAGTGCCACCTTGGGGACTCGTTCGACCGCGCATGGACTTTGCCGACTCACCTCGTCCCCGATGGCCCGTGGTGGTCGCCGTGGGATTCATGCTGGCGTTCACCGGGGCCGTGGGGGCGTGGGGGGCGCGGGCGAATGGATGGCATTTCGCGTATGCGCTGGATGACGCGTATATCCACCTGGCGACGGCGAGGAACTTCGCGGCGCACGGGGTGTGGGGTGTGACGCAATACGAGTTCGCGCCTGCCACGTCGTCGCTGCTGTGGCCGCTGCTGCTGTCGGCGATCCATGCCCTCACGGGCTGGCTGCTGATGGTGCCGCTGGCGCTCAATCTGGCGCTGGGGGCGGCGGTGCTGGCGGTGTGCGACCGCGTGGCGGGGTTGGCGAACGCGTGGGCGCGGCTGGCGTTGCTGCTCGCCATCGTGGTGTGCGGTCCGTTTCCGGTGCTGCTTCTTTCGGGAATGGAGACGATGCTCCACGTGCTGCTCGCCGCCCTTTTTCTCCATGCGGTTGCTGGCTTGATTTCATCGGAGGAGTCGCCTTCGGCGAAACGGATCGCCATGGCGGCGACACTTGCCGCCGCACTGGTCGCGACGCGATTCGAGGGGCTGTTTCTTGCGTTTCCCGCGTGCGTGTCGCTGCTGTGGAGGCGTCGTTGGGTCGCGGGCATCGCGATCGGCGCGGCGGCGTGGGTTCCCGTGGCGGCGTTTGCTGCATACTCGATCCCGCGCGGAGGAATGTGGCTGCCTAATCCGGTGCTGCTCAAGAGCGCGAGCCTCGAGCCCGGCGCCTTCGCCCTGAACGCGCTGGTGGCGATGTGGCGGCTTCCGCTGATGGCGGTGCTGCTGGCGGGCGTCGTCGGCTGTTGGTGGATCGCGCGCGAGCCCGGTCACCGGGCACGGCTGGCGATCTTCGGCGCGGGGCTCCTGCTGCACATGCAGTTCGCGCGGACGGGGCACCTCTACCGCTATGAGGCTTATCTCGTCATCCTCGCGATGGCGCTGATCGCGCCGTTGATTCCTTGGCGGAACGCGCCGCGCCGCCAGGTTGTGGGGGCGGGGCTGATCGCGCTTCTTGCCGCGGTGCCGATGGCGGCGCGCGGGGGGAAGGGGCTGTTGCGCGGGGCAAACGCATCTATCGAGATATACGCCCAGCAGTGGATGATGGGATCGTTTTTGGCGGCGCACTACAACCGCGAAGTGGTCGCGGCCAACGACATCGGCGCCATCGCGTTTCTCACCGATGTTCACCTGGTCGATCTCTGGGGGCTTGCGGACACGGCCGTGGCTCGCGCCAGGATGCGGGGAGAGTTCGACGGCGCGGCGATCGGCGAGTACCTGCGCCGCCGCAACGCGCGCATCGCCGTCTGCTATCCCAACGCCCTCGGAGACCAGCACGGCATGATCCCCGTCGCCTCATGGACGATTCCAGCCGGGTGGGCCGTGCCGCAGGGGAAGGTTGCGTTCTTTGCCGCGGACGAGGCGGAGGCGGCGCGGCTGGATGCGAACCTTCGCGAGTTTGCGCCGCGTTTGCCGGCGCGCGTAGTGCAGCACTATGAACGAGGTGGGGCGAAGTGACTGGTCGCATTCCCCGCGAGGTCCTGTGGCTCCTGATCGCCACGGCGATTACTTTTGTCCCCTTCGCGTGGGCGGGATTCTTCTGGGACGACCGCATGGTGTTCCGCGAGGGCGGCGCCGTGGAGTCGCTGGCGACGCTGCTGGAGATCCCCTTCCGCCGCTGCATGCTGTTTCCGTCGCACGTCGAGTACGACTACTATCGGCCCGTGATCGACAGCCTTTTCGTGCTGGAGTACGCCGTGGCCGGGCGGACGCCGTTTCTGTATCACCTGACCAACTACACGCTGCATCTGGCGAATGTGCTGCTGGCGTTCGGGTTGCTGCGCCGCGTGCTGACGGGAACCCATGCAGGCATCGCGGCGGCGGCGGGCCTGGCTGTGTTCGCGCTGCACCCGATCCAGTCGGAGAGTGTGATGTGGATCGCTGCGCGACCCGGCGTCATCAGCCTGTCCTTTGGGCTGCTGATGATTCATGGGCTGGTCCGCATGGTGGAAGCGAACATCCCGGCGAGAGCTTGGCTATGGGGAGCGGCGGCTTGCAGCGCCTACTTCCTCTCGCTGATGTCCAAAGAGGTGGCGGTGGCGCTGGTTCCCGCATTGGTGCCACTGGTGCTGTTGGTTCCCCGCGAACGGAGAGTGCGGGCCATTGCGGCCATTTGTTCTCTGGCTGCCGTCACAGCGGCCTATCTGACGATCAATCGCGCGCCGGGCGGAAATCTGGGCGCAACCATCGAGACGCTCGGGCTGGGTGGCTATGCGGCGGCGGTGTTCCGCTTCTGTGCCTTCTATACGGGCACGCTTGCGTGGCCATTCGACATGATACCCAACTACCCGCTGTGGATCGACAAGAAGAGCGGGATGCTGCCGCTGGGCGTCGTCTCGATGCTGGCAGTTCTTGGCGTCGCGGGGTGGGCCTTTTCCACCCGCTCGCCACGGGGCATCGTGGCGGGCACGGCGCTTGTGTATATGGGGGGCAGCCTCGTCCTGCCGACGCTGGGCGGGCAGTTCCAAGTGGCGGACCGCTATGCGTATCAGTCGATGCTGGGACTGGGCATCGCGGTGGCGGCGGGGATCTCTGTCGCGCTGGAACGCTGGCCGCGGGCCGACGGGCGCGTGGCGCGGGTCGCGGCGCTGGCGGCGCTCCTCATGGCGGCGATTAGCCTGCTTCAGAGTCTCCTCTGGGCGAGCGAGCGCGTGATGTGGACCCACGCGATCCGCGTCGATCCCAAGAACATGGACGCGAGGTTCGACCTTTCCGACTATGCCATCGAGGCGGGGAACACGGAGCTGGCGGTGGAGCACTTGCAAGTTGGCCTCAGCGCCGGGCGGCCCTATTCCGAGAACTACCTCGCCTATCGCGCGCTGCTGCTGGGCCAGCTACTCGGCAAACTGGGCCGGGGTCAGGAGGCCTTCGCACCGCTCGAGATCGCGAAGAACAACGCCATGTTCTTCGGTCAGGCCACGGTTCTGGAGGCGATTATCCAGAACGACGCGGGGAACCGCGCCGAGTCGACGCGTCTGCTCGATTCGTTGCCGCGCGAGGGTCAGCCGTGGAACGTCTATCTGAGCGCCGCCTCCATCGCACGCGCTCAGGGCGACATGGAAAAGGCGCGGGAGTGGTACCGCCTTGCGCGGGCAAGCGGCGCGCCGGAGGACCGGAGCTACGAGTGAGCCGCTATCGCGGCGAACCCTTGAAGAAGGAATAGACATCGCTCGCGGGCATGTCCTGGCGAAACGTCAGGACGCGATTGGTTCTATTGGGTTGAACCACCACCAGCGTCGGCACGCGCATCACGCCGAGGGCCTTCAGGACCTCGGCATTTTTCGGATCCTGGACATCGATGAAGTAGATCGTCCGCGGGCCAAGAAGCGTCACCGCATCGGGATGCAGCAGGTAGCCGCGCTCAAAGGTCTTGCAGATATCTGTCGATTCCGAGCGCGCATAGATGATGACGCTTCCCTTTTCCGCCAGTGTCTTCTGCGCGCCGAGCGGGCTGTAGGCCTGCCATTCGATGCGCGGGCGCGTTGGGGCGGGGGTCGCGCTTTTGGGATCCGGCGTTGCGATCGGTTTCGCGGCCAGACTCCCCGCCATGCGCTCGGGCGGAAGCGGCCTGTCGGAGATGTTCTTGAGGTCTTCCACCTTGAGCTGCCAGCGCCCGCGATAGAGCTGCACTTCGCCGGTGGCGTACACATCGGTCCCGGGCTGTGAGAAGTTGGCGACTTCCAAGTTCTGGGGATTCCAGTAAACGACCTCGAAAATCTTCGCTCCGCCATCGCTCAGCGTGATGATGTTGGGCGCGGTGTCCTTCCACGTTGGCTTGAAGTCGGCGACCTTCCCCTTCACCGACAGCAACTTGTCCTGCATCGAATGAATGACATCAAGTTGTTGAATCTCGTAGTAGCGGTTTTGATCAACGGACCCAGCGGTGGCGGGCGTGGGGGCCTGTGCTCTCCCCATGGCGAGCAACATTCCGATCAGAGTCATTGCGGCGAGGCACCGTCCAAGTTGCGGAAAACCCATCTGTCGATCTCCTTCGCGTATGCGGAAGACCCAATGAACACGGGCACGCCGCCCGATCAAGTGAATAAGGAGTGACGAAAATGGGGATGGACAGATTGGAGCGCAGGGTGGTGATCGGAGGGATTCGGAGTGCGCACAAATAGAAAGCCCCCGCTCGCTGAACTACGGGTCCACGCCCGTGCTTTCATTCTTAACATCGCCGACAGTGGCCTCGGCGGATTGCTTCTGACCACGGAGGAATGCATATACAAGCGACGCGATCGTGCCGCCGCTGATGCATGTTCCAGATAGAGCCCCAGGCCATCCTCCGAGGGCGATAGCGAGAACGGCCGAAACAATCATGCCGAAGGCGGCTATCGTAATCGCGAATCGCTGTCCGCGCTTGTGAGCCTCGTGCTCTTTCTCGTTGTTCTGCCGGGCAATCGAGAGAATTGCCTCCTGCTGGCTGGCGGCGATCTCCATGTCGCGCTTCTCCAGCGCTTGGCGATGCCTCGCCTGCTCCTCCGCCATCCTGAAAATCCTCTCGGCAGCGTCGGGGAGAACTTTGCCGTAAGCAGCTAGTATATCCGGTGGAGGAAGGGGGCCCGAAAACTCCGAGCGCTGAACGATTGTTTTCTGAGCAGGGATCAATCCATGGCGATCCCCGCCCCGGGGCGACTCATCGCCGATCTTTCCTCGATTTCGTTGCTTACCGGACGACATCGTCTGGCGCTTTTGCCCGACGGATCTCCGCATCGAATTGGCCTGCGGCATCTTCGATATCCCGGCCAACAGCCCTCCAGTCGGACTCGAGCGCCTCGGCATCATTGCGCAGGAACTTGGGTCGATCAATGGTGGGGATCGCGACCCTTACAGGTTGAGGAGAGAGAACCAGAGCGCTGCCGATTCCGGCCATCAGTGCGCTGTGCGAGCGACGCCGCGTGATCATTTTTGAATCCCCCTTAGTGATTGCCGCCACCGCTCGCGCAGTATAAGGTTCCATATCCGCAGGTCAACGCCCAACAGCTAATGTCACACTTTGCAAGGTTTCGGCCAGTCGATTCTCAGTCCCGACTTCACCTTTTCTTTGCCAGCGCTCCTGACCGCCTTACCCGCCCATCATCCCCGCGATCTTGCGGCGCGCCAGAAGTCCCAACCTGCGGCTGAACGCGCGGACGCGGTGCTCGGCGTTGCGGCCGATCAGGGGGGCTTCCGTGGTCATTCGCCAGTGGCTGGCACCGGCGATGCGGTCGAGGCCCGAATCCATGAGCGGGCAGGCGAGCACCGTGGAGGACGCGATCGCGCGGAACAGGCGGGCGGGCTCCAGAGGTATCCATTCCATCGAGAGCGGCGTGGCGCCGGGGAACTGGCGGAGAAGTTGCAGCAGCTTGCGGTGGTTCTCTGCGGGAATCTGGGAGAGATCGAGCGAGATGGATCCCACGCGGGCCGCGCGTTCCATCGCCTCGTCGAGGGGGACGAGGCTTTCGAGTTCGAGCTCCCACTGAAACGAATCGCGGGAAATCTTTCCCGTCAGCATCACGCGGCGCGCGCCGAGTTCCTCCGATGCCAGGCGCAGGCCCAGCTCTCCGCTCGCCCGCACCAGGACGCCGCCCACGTCGGCGATGACTGCGCCGGGACGCTCGCGGTCAACTTCCGCGCCGGAGGGGACGCCATCGATGCACACAATGTGGCCGTCCATCTTCAGCGGCATGCGCGTGGGGTGCTGGACGCGGGCCTCGCGGAGGAAGTGGGAAATGGCGATGGGAGAGAAGTCCCCGATGACGACCCCGCAGGCCGATGCCTGCTCCGCGGCGAGGTCCAGCGGCTGGGTCGCGGCATCCTCGGGGCGTGCGTTCTCACGCAGCCACCATGCGCCGTCGCGGTCGAAGAAGGACAGTTCGTCCTCGGTGGGTGGCGCGCCGCCACGGCGCGCCTTCAGGATGGGGAAGAGTTCCTCAAGCTGCCCCGCGAGCTCCGCGCGCGTGGCGCCCAAATGGTCGAATGCCCCCGCGCGGAGGAGCAGGCGCAGGTGCGCGGGACGCAGGCGCGACTTGTCGGTGCGATGACAGAGATCGGAGAGATTGCCGAACTGTAGCTCGCGCCGTTTCTCGGCGATTTCGGCGGCGGCGGCGGCGCTGAGACCGCGAATCGCGAGGAGGCCGGGGCGAATCGCGTCGCCCTCCACGCTCCAGCGCCACTGGGAAAAGTTGATGTCGATTTCCGCGATGCGGACGAGGCGCGAACGCATCTCCTCCAGCAGCGCCGCCGTGCGCCGCGAATCCCCCGCGGCCTGGCCCAGCGCGGCGGCCTGGAATGCCAGCGGGCGGTGAGCCTTGATGGCGGCGCACACGTGGCAGAGGAGGATCGAGGCGAAATCCGGGAGGTCGTCCCCGGCGATGTCGGGCCCTTCCTGCTTGAGAATCGCGATCAGCGAGTGCAGGTCGGCGGGCTGGCCCACGCGGAGGCGGCGGCGAATCGCCGGCGACTCAAGCGGCGGGATGCCGAGCGTGCGGCCCTCGCGAAGGAGCCGATAGGTTGCCGCGTCGTCGGGCGGGGTCTGGTCGGGGGAAAACGCGGAGTCGCCCTGCTGCCGGGCGAGTTCCGTGGATTCGCCGATCAAGTCCAGCAGCGGAGAATGCACATACGCCAGCCGCCCGTGACGCAGGCGGCCAAGCTCTTCCGATGTCCACTCCGAGAGAGCCACCAGCGGCGCGTCGTGGGCGTTGGAGACCAAGCGGCGCGGAACCATCGTCTCCATCGGCTCGACGGAGAATGTATAGACACCGGGCGCGGCGACGAGTTCGCGGGCGCGGCCTTCCATGCGGTGGACCAGCCACGCGAGCGCGGCATAGCTCTCGATGGGCTCGTCGGCGTCGGGTGTCCAGGTGGCGGGCTGGCTGGCGGCTTCCTCGCGGGCGCGCTGGAATGCGTCGCTGCGCGCGATGGAGGCGGCCCACTTGCCGTCGTGGCCCAGCAGCTCGGCGGCGCGCTCCAGGGCGTGCGATGTCTTCCACGGGCGCCACTCGCCCACGGCCAGGGCCTGCCCCTCGAAGAGGCGCTGCAGCGCGCCCACGGCGGCGGCCTCCTGGTTGGCGGGGATCGAGAGTTCCAGCAGCGGGAACGACCCCTTGCCCAGCCCCGCGGGGAGGGAGAACGGCAGGTCGAATTTCAGCGGGTCCAGCCGGGTCAGCCCCATCAGCGACGCGATCACCGAATTCGTGAACAGCCCGGCGCCGGGCCCGCGCTGCACGCCATCGTGCTCGAGTTCCTCATGGAGCCGGATCAGCGAGACGACCGCGTTGGCGAGGCCCGCCTCCACGATCTCCTGGAATTCGCGGTTGAGGCGTTCCTTGTAGCGTGTCGGCAGCTCGCCATAGCGATCCGTGGCGCGCGCGAATGAGGTGTTCCAGATGTAGGAGTCGGCATCGACGCCGCGGCCAAAGTTCCCTTGGGGGAAGCGGCGCTCCGGCTGGGGGAGCGCGAATCCCGCGCAGCGCTGGGCGATGGAGAGCGTGTTCTGAAGCGCGCCGGGAAAGGCGGCGAAGCGCTCTCCCGCGAGCGAGCGGGGGAGGAGGTGGCGGCGCTCGCCCACTGGGCGCATCAGGTCAACCAGGCGTGCGTCGGGGCCGCGGCCCGCGCTGGCGGAGCCGCTGAAGAACCGGAACACGGCGTCATCGGCGGCGTGGGCACAGGCGACTTCGGGAATGGCCACCGTTCCGAGGCCAAAGTGCGCCGCCACCACGTCGAGCATCCGCGCCACGGGGGCGCCGTCGCCGACGGGATCGGGAAGCTCCAGATAAACGCGCTCGCGCCCGATCGACTCGGCAAGGGCGCCCAGCAGCGTTTCCAGCTTTTCGATCTCGCCGTCGCGGATGAGGCGCGTGATCTCGCCGCGCTCTCCGCCGAGGAGATAGACAAGGCCGCGGGGATCCTCGAAAAGGTCCGCAAAAGTCACATGGGGCGGGCGCGTGGGGGTTTCCGCCGAACGGCCGCGGTTGACCAGCTTGGCCAGGGTGCGCCAGCCGCGTTCGGACTCCACCAGCAGGCGCGCGCGATAGGTGGTGCCGCGATAGACGGCTTCGCCGCAGGGGAGTACCCCGATCTCGGCGCCGAAGAGAGGCCTCAACCCTGCCCGCGCCGCCGCTGCCGCAAAGGCCGGCGCGCGGCCCAGCGAGTTGACGTCGGTCAGCGCAAGGTAGCCTTGCTCGTCGCGCGCCGCCTCCCAGCAAAGCTCGTCCACCCGGGCGATGGACTCGCCCAGGCTCAGTTCGCTGCGCGCGCCAAGATGAACAAAGGGGATGGGAGTTGCCGTCACGACCGCTCCGCCGCCGCGACCCCGCGGGGTGTGGATGGCACTTTTCAGCGGTCATCCCTCCGAGGAGGGCACCATGTCAAGAAGGGGAAGCGGGGAAAAAAAAGAACGGTGGCAAGCGGGGGGATCACGGCACGGCGGCGCCCTTTGTCTTTTCCACCCGGTACCGCCGGAAGGTTTCCTTCAGCAGTTCCGCGCAATCGGCCTCCAGCACCCCGGCCACAACCTCGACCTGGTGGTTGAATCGGCTGTTCTCCAGCAGGTTCAGGTCGGCACCACAGGCGCCCCAACGCGGATTGGCGGCGCCATAGACGAGGCGGGCGATACGGCCCTGTAGCAGAGCGCCCGCGCACATGGGGCAGGGCTCCAGCGTCACATAGAGCGTGGCGCCGTCCAGGCGCCAGTCGCCCTGGCGGGCGGCGGCCTCGCGGAGCGCCAGCACCTCGGCATGGGCCGTGGGATCGTCGAAGGTTTCCTTTCCATCGTGGGCGCCGCCCAGCAAGACGCCATCGCGCACGACGACGGCGCCGATGGGAACCTCTCCGCGAAGGGCGGAGAGGCGGGCCCAGCCCAAGGCCCGCCGCATCCAGTGGGCGTCCAGCTCCTCCGCTCCGGGCTGGCTCACAACGGCGGCTCGATCCGGGCCACTGCGGACCGGGAAATGACCACGGCGCCGGAGCCCGTTGGCTCCAGAGTGATTGACGTGTCGGTGATCTCGGTCACGACGGCCTCCATCATCATGCCCGATTTCAGGTACACCTTGCGCGTGATGGCCTCGGGAACAACGGCGCGTTCCTGGACCAGCGTGGGAACTGGGGTGGGTGTGGAAAACTTGAGCGGGCGGTTCTCAAGCGGATTGGTGACCACGACAGGGGTGGATTTAGTGCTGGGCGCCTCTGGCGGGGGGGGGTCCATGGGGCCAAACTGGCGGGATTCGCGCTCGCCCTTCAGAGGCTCGCCTGGGACGGGGCGACCCGAGGCGCCGGAGAATATCGTGTTGGGCAAGCTCGAATAAAACCCGCGCGAGGAGCCCCGGACCGGTTGTGCGTAGTGGCTGAGGATGGTTCCCAAGCCGCGCGAACGGGTGGTGCTAAACTGGTGGCTGAGGCCTTGAAGGAAGTTCTGGCCCCCGGAGACGGATATCAGGCCGGCGGCGGGCCCCTTGTTTTTGTTCAGGAACGCCACCCACTCATCCAGAATATTGCCTTGGGCGCTGATTCGTTCGCTGATTTCAATGGTCAATTCATCAAGCCTGGAATCTTGACACCATGAAAGCCAGTCGGTCATGTGTCTGGAGTAGGACGGGGAATCGATCCACTGCTCCCAAGTGGCGGGCGGGGCTGCGCCACCGGTGCCGACCATCACCCCAACGCGGGTCCCGGGGCGGGCGCGCTGGATCGTGTCGCGGACGTCGCCGATTAGGTCCGACACGCGGGCGCGACGCCACGACGACCAGGTGGGATCGTCGGGAAGGGGGTTCCCCTGGCCGCCGACAACTCCGCGAAATCGGGAGACGGCCACGGGGCTGTAGCCCCATTCTGCCCCAGGATAGCCGACGCCGGTAAACAGATAGCCATCGGGTGCCAGCACGCTGTCGATTTCCTCCAGCACCCCCCTCAGATAGAAAACGGCGTCGGGATTGCCCGGGTCCAGATGGATACGGTTGTCGGGGGCGACGATGGCGCCGGTGACGCTCTGGGCGATGAAGTCGGGCTGGTTTCCGAAGATATGGGTGGCGGCGGGCCGACTGCCCACGAGGGCGCTGTAGGAGGGTAGGAGCGAGACGACAGCGAAGATCTCGGTGCCGGGCGGGAGCGCGCGACGCAGTTCGGCGACAGGGTTGGGGAACGTGGGGTTGATGAACTGCATCGGCTTCTCGATGCGGGAGTCAAAGGCGACGCCAAAGGCCGTCCGTGCCTCGATATAGACGCGTGTGAACCCGGCATCGCGGCAGTCCTTTGCCAGTTGCTGAATCTGCTCGACGGACTGAAAGCCGGCCTCGGTGGAAAGGACCATCAGGGCCTTGATCTCGCCCTGTGCGGCGGTGGGGGCGGTCGGCGGGGCGGTGGTGGGCGCGGCGGCGGGGATTGTGGCGGTATCGTCGAAAGGATTGGCCGGCTTGGCGGCCGGGAGGTCGAAGGGATTGGAGCCCTGGCCGGGGGCGGGCGTCGCGCTGAAGGGATCGGAGCCTGGGATCGGCGTGGGGACCGCCGTGGGCGGAAGGTCGAAGGGATTCTTGCCCGGTTCGGTCGATGGCGTGCCACCAAACGGATCGGTTTCCGGGGGCGGGGTAGCCGCGGGCTCCACAAAGGGATCAACGTCCTGTGACGGTGCCGAAGCAACGTGAAGCGGGAGGACGAGAAGCGCGGCGGCGGCCAGCCGAAGCCAACCGAAGCGGTGAGGTGCCCGTGATGCCATGAAGTTAAACCATCCCCATCGGCCCGGTCATCGGGCCCGGATTGCAAGGGTTTCAGGCTGTCCACGCCGGGCGATGCGTGCAAGGGGAAGCAGAAGCCAGGACGGTTCCGTTCCCGTGATACTTCGTCGCCGGCCCGGTGTCGGCTCGGTCAACGCACAACAGTGCGCCTCCCTCGCCTCGCCGGTCCGCTTCTCGTCTGACGGGAATGGCCCTCGTCCTGACCCACGGGGGAGGTACGGAATCGTCCTGAAGCCGAAGCGCCCGGCGAGCACTTTCCCTTTGAGGCGTCAGCCGGGGGGCGGCAATCTCGCAGTCTTCCGCCCGGACGCGGAAAATCAGCCCCGCGGGGAGGCACCGGCGATGCCCGAGCCACTGGTTGGCATCATCATGGGGTCGGAGTCGGATTGGGAAACGATGGAGCACGCGGCGGAAACGCTGAAGTCGCTCGGCGTTCCCTACGAGGTGGCCATCGTCAGCGCCCACCGGACTCCCGACAAGCTCTTCGAGTATGCGGAGAGCGCGGAGGAGCGCGGCCTGGAGGTGATCATCGCGGGCGCCGGCGGCGCGGCCCACCTGCCGGGCATGTGCGCGTCCAAGACGCCGCTGCCGGTGCTCGGCGTGCCGGTGCAGTCGCACGCGCTTGGCGGGATGGATTCGCTGCTGTCGATCGTCCAGATGCCCGCGGGGATTCCCGTGGGGACGTTGGCGATCGGGCGCGCGGGGGCGGTGAACGCGGCGCTGCTGGCGACGGCGATCCTGGGGACCAAGACGGCGAAGTTCCGCGAGGCGGTGCGCGAGTACCGCGCCGCCCAGACGCGTCGCGTGATGGACACGCCAACGCCGGGGCGATCAACGTCGGCAAAGAAACCAACCAAGGCCAAGAAGGCAAAATGAAGATCGGGATCCTGGGGGCCGGGCAGCTGGGCATGATGCTGGCCCAGGCGGGCCAGAAGATCGGCATGGAGTTCCGCTTCATGGACCCCGCGTCGGATATCGCCGCGCGCGGCCTGGGCGAACACGTGTGTGCGGCCTACGAGGACATCGACGCGCTGGAGCAGTTTGCGCGCGGGCTGGACTTCATCACATTCGAGTTCGAGAACGTCCGCATGGAGAGCGTGCGCTGGCTCGCCCAGCGCGTGCCCACGGCGCCATCGGCGGAGTGCCTGCGCGTGGCGGGCGACCGGCAATTCGAGAAGGACCTCTTCGCGGCGTGCGGAATTCCCACGGCGCCCTATGCGACGTTCTTCTTCCGCGACGAATACGACGAGGGCCTCCGCCGGATCGGCTATCCCGCCGTGCTGAAGACGCGGCGATTCGGATACGACGGCAAGGGCCAGCGCGTGATCCGCACGCCGGAGCAGGCCGAGGCGGCGTGGAAGGAACTGAACGGATTGCCGCTCTTTCTCGAGGGTTTCGTGGACTTCGACCGCGAGGTGTCGCTGGTCTCCGCGCGCGATGCGAAGGGGAACACGCTGCACTATCCGCTGGTGGAGAACCATCACCGCGATGGCATCCTGCGCCTCACCTACGCGCCGGCGCCGGCGCTTTCCCCCGACTTGCAGGCGCTGGCGGAGGAGTATGCGCGCCGCGTGATGGAGAAGATGAATTACGTGGGCGTGCTGGCGATCGAGTTTTTCCAGGCGGGACGCCAGCTCATGGCCAACGAGATGGCGCCGCGCGTCCACAACAGCGGGCATTGGTCCATCGAGGGTGCCGCGACGAGCCAGTTCGAGAATCATCTGCGCGCGGTGGCGGGCCTGCCGCTGGAGCCAACCAAGGCGATGGATTTCTCCGCGATGATCAACCTGATCGGAGAGATTCCCGACCTGGGCGAGGTGGCGAAGGAGCCCGACACATACCTTCACGACTATGGAAAGAAGCCCCGCGCCGGGCGCAAGGTGGGCCATATCACCGTGCTGGCGGAGACGCGCGGCGCGCTGGACCGGCGTATCTACAAGATCGCCGATCGACTGAAGGATCCCCGCTTCGACGACGTGATGGCGGGGCTGAAGACGCATGGCGGATGGTGACGCCGAATCCGCGGGGGGGACGCCGCGACTCGTCGCCGCGGCGACGTTCGCCACGTCCTTTTTGCCCGTGCTATTCGACTATCTGTCCGGCGGAAAGTGGCGGCACCTCCACTACCTAGCGGGCGACGCCTACTACTATCTGCTGATCGCGCGCAATGCGTGGCGCCACGGCGCGATCACCTATGATGGCGAGACGCCAACCAACGGGTTCCACCCGCTCTGGCAACTCACCGAGATCGCCGCGTTCCCGCTGGCGTGGGCTTTCGGCGACGGATATCTGGAGGCCGCGCTGCTGGGCGCGTTCTTCGCGACACTGCTGCTGGCGTCGGTGGCGCTCGCCGTCGTGGCGTGGGTTGCTTCGCGGCATTGCCCGCGCGCGGCATTCCTGCTTCCCGCGCTGCCGGCCGGTGTCTATACGGCGATGGCCTATCGCGACGCGGGTTCCCAGGCGACGCTGTGGATGCAGGCCAACGGGATGGAGAGCGCGCTCGGCATGGCGCTCTTCGCCGTGCTGCTGGTCCTTCTCTGCCGGGGGCCATTCCGCCTTGGCGCGACAGCCATGGGCACGACGCTGGGGCTGCTGGTGCTGAGTCGCCTCGATCTGATTTTCGTGCCACTGGCGCTGGGGATTGTCGCGCTGCCGGGCGCCATGAGGAGCCGGGCGGAGTTCCGGTCGCTCGCGATCACCACCGCGGTCACGGCGGCCATTGTGGGCGCCTATCTGTTGGTGAACGTGGGTTACGCGGGGAGCGCTCTACCCGTCAGCGGCGCGGCCAAGACGACGTTCCCCGATCTGAATCCTGGCACCCTCGGGCGCGCGATCAACTACTTCGCGCAGCCGGAAATCCTGCGCGCGGACTACCGGAAGCGGACGGCGCAGCTGGTGATTCCGTTGCTGTTCGCGCTTGCATGGTTGATTGTATATCTTGCTATACAGTGGCGCGGGCGGGACGCACGCGCTACCATGTGGGGAAGGGCGCTGGTTGTCTGCCACCTCTCCGTGGTCCTGCGGCATGGATACGACCTGTGCTTCGTGCATGTGATTCACACGGACTACTGGTATTATCCGATTTCCCAAGTGATCGTCTTTCTTGGCGCGCTTTGGCTCGTGGAGCGCGCGCTCGGGCGATGGGCGCCGGGATTCCGGCCCGCGACCGCGCCCGCAGTGCTTGGCGTCTGCGCGTTGGAGGCCGTAGTCTTCATGCTAACGATCTGGCGAGAGCCCACGAACTACCCCTATGCGGCGTCACTGTGGGAGAGCCGCGAATCGATTGTCGCCCATTTCGGCGACGCGCCGCCGCGAATGCTCGAGATGGAGGACGGAATCCTTGGATATACACTCGGATTTCCCGCGCTGTCTGCGACGGGGCTGAGCCTCGACCGCGAGGGCGCCGAGGCGCGGTCGCGCGGCGAGCTGCTCGATTACGCCTGGCAGCGGGGCTTCCGCACGCTGGCGATTACGCCGCGCTACCTGGATTTCGCCCGCGTCGCCGATGGGATGTCGGCGGAGCAGGCCACGACGCTGCTGCGCGGGCGATTCGACTGGATGCGCCGCGAGCGGGAGTACGGATTCGCGCTGGAGTACCTGTCGCAGGATGGCAGCGTCGCGTTCTTTGCGATCACGCAAGATGAGTTGCCGGCGAAACGGCAGAAAAAAGAAGTCACCACAGAGAACAGAGAGAAGTAGGCGGGAAGTGAAATCCGACTCGGTTTCATCCTGGCGCGCGCGGCAGGATGTCTAGCTTCATGCGGATGATCGTCGGGTCATCCGTCCATGACTCGGATGCGGTGCCGTATATCTGCGTGCGGTTTGTCTTGCTGAAGACGAGGTCGAAGGCCTCGCTGGAGAGCGTGACGCTTTCATCCGCCGAAGCCGCCAGCGCGATCATGGCCTCGGAGATGGCACACTCCTCCCACGCGGGCTGGCGTGTTTCCGCGAGTGTTCCACTGCCGCCCGCGCGGATCGACTTTCCCGCCACGGGATCAATCTTGCCGGAGTTCCCGTGGATGCGGTCGCCGTCGCCGAGGAGCGAAACCTCGATCCCCGTGCGTCGCAGGCCGTCGCGGCGCGCGCGGTTCGTCTCGACGATCAGCACCGAGCGCGGGCCGATGGCCTCGATGGCGTGCGTGGCGAGGTCGACGGACATGGCGCGGGCCTCCTCCACGCCGAAGCCGCGCTTCTCTCCGGTGATCTCCATCGCGGCCACCAGGCGACCGAGCCGCCCGCGGACGAGGAAGTGCTGATCGACGGTGCCGTAGGGAAAGAAGCCCATGCCTCTGTCCACGCGGAAGCCCTCCTCGAGATCGGTGGAGAGCCCGTTGAGAAGGGCCTCTTCGCTCGGGCCTCCGCGGATGCACGGGTCGCACATCATGGCGGCGCCGGCGGAACTGCCGGAGATGACGCCGCCGCGATCCAGCACGCGCCACAGCGCCGTATATGCAACGGTGTCGCCGGTGTCGGGACGGAAGGCGCGGATGATGCGCGACTGGTCTCCGCCGACAAAGAAGATGGCGCGCTTCGCCTCGATCTGGGCCGCCTTCGCGGGATCGGAGGCATCGGCGACGCTGTCCATCGGGATGTCGATCAGCGTGGCGGTGCCGCCGCGCTCGTTGAAATCGGCCAAGTGCTCGGGACCCGACTCCTCGGGAATCCCGCTGGCGGTCAGAAGGACGCCGATCGGCGCGCCGGGTCCGGCCAGCTCCATCACGCGGCCATAGATCGCATCGTCGTGGGGGCCGGGGTTTCCGCCCGCGATCACCAGATGGCCGTTGCGGGGCGCGGTGGCGCATCCCGTCAGCATCGCAAGTGTCAGCGCGATCGACAGGCAGCGATTCAGCATGATTCCTTCCTCTTCTTTCCCTTGGGGAGGCCGACTTGCTTGGCGAGATCGGTCGCGAGGGACTCCGGTATCAGGTCTTCCGTGGACTCCATGCCCAAGGCTTCCTTGGTCTTGAGCCATTCCTCGAAGATCGGATCGAGGAGTGCGATGAAATTGCGCACGCGCGGCGGCAGGTACTGCCCTTCGCGGACGAGGAGACCGACCTCGCTCTTCTTCACGAGGTCCTTGATCTCAACCGCCACCAGCCGGCGGCGCTGGCGCAGGGTCGCGGTCTCCGCGACGATGCCAACTCCGACTCCGGCCTCCACGTAGGCGGAGATGACCTCCGAATTGCTCGTTTCCATGACGATGTTGGGCTTCTTGATTCCCGCGCGGCCCAGGGCCTCGTCCACCAGATCGCGGTCGCCGCGCACATCTGGTTCCAGAAGAATGAGCGGCTCGTTCTCCAGGTCCTTCATGGAAATCTCCCGCCGCTTGGCCAGCGGGTGCCCCGGCGGGGCGATCATGACCATGCGGCTCTTCTTCCAGAGGACGTACTCCAGCTCGGGGACGTCGGGGCGGCGGGTGGAGATGCCAAAGTCGATGGTGCCCTCGCCCACCATTGTCTCCACCACCTCGGCGGGCGCGTTGAGCGCCGTGAGGGACACCGTGGGATTCTTCTGTCTATACAGCTTGATGGGATCCACAAGGCGGTGGATCAGCACGGTCTGGGTCGCGGCGAAGGTCACATTGCCGCCCTTGCCGTCGAAGAACATCCCCCGCCACTCGCGCATGCGCTGAAAGACCTCGATGGCCTCCTTGAGGAAGATCAGTCCCTCGCGCGTGAGCAGGACGGTGGAGCTTCCCTGCCGCTTGCGATAGAGCGACACGTTGATCTCCGCCTCGAGTTGCTTGATGCGGTACTGGATCGATTCCGGGGTGACATATTCCTCCGTGGGCGACTCGAAGTAGAGCGCCTCGGCGGCCTTCTTGAAGGTGCGGTGCCGGGCGACGTAGATGAGCGCCTGAAGCTGCTTGTAGTTCACGGTGACTGACTCCTCGGCCCGGATGGAAAAGCGATTGGGTCGATTCCGGGGGGCGAAGTGCAAAAGGAATTTTCGAGGTGTGATTGTCCATGGCGCCGGGCGAGGCGATTCAGGAGGCTACAATCCCCTGCAACAAAGAGGGATTCGCGATCGCGGTGGCGAGGGTGGGCCAAGAGCGAATCTTGGACAACCACGAAGAGATATTTGGTTTGCAGGGAGTCTCAATGAGTGGGAAACTTACCCGCGCTTTCGCGCTTGAAGTCTTCCATGTCTTCAATGGGCACAGTGTCGGTGCCGCGCCATTCGGCATCGGGGGCCAGATCGCGCCAAAGGTCGATGTAGGCTTCGGCGATGGCGCCGATCTCGTGGGAACCGCGGGCGGAATCCCGCGCCGCCTCGGCGATGTCGCGGCGGAGATCGGCGTTTTCCACCAGTCGCAAGATGGCCGCCGCCATCGCCGCTGGATCGGCGGGCGGCACCAGCAGCGCCGTCTTGCCGTCGATCGCGACCTCGGGCACGTTGCCCGTGGCCGTCGCCACCACGGCGGCGCCGGTCGCCAGCGCATCGGGCACCGTCAGCGTGCAGCGGTTGGCGCGGCTGGGATACACGACGACGTCGGCGGTGCTGAAAAGCTTGGGCATCACCTCCGACACGTGGCCGATGAAGCGGACGGATTCGGCTAGGCCGCGCGCGGCGACGATCTCTCCCGCGTGCTCGCGCAGGGGTCCTTCGCCCACGATGAAGAGCCTTGCGGCGGGAACGCGGCGGTGGACCTGTGCCATCGCATCGAGGAGATCCAGCACGCCGCTCCCCTCTGTGAAGTCCGAAGCCGAAACGATCGCGGGAATGTCGGCCTCGATACCGAGGAGAAGGCGATAGCGCTGCTTGTTCTTCTCGGAGAGCGGGAACAACCCCACGGCGTCCACCCCCGTGGGGATGACACGCATTCGCGCGGGATCAAGGCCGCGGGGCGCGAGGGACGCGCGGGTGGCGGCGGAAACGGCGACGAACGCGGCGACGCGGCGGCGGGTGCGACGCTCGCAGAGTGCCTGCCACGTCCGCCGCAGGATCGGGATCGAGGCGAAGTCGCAGGTATCGTAAATGACCGACACCAAGGGTATGTTGGCCCGCCCGCCCTGAAACCAGCGCGCCGCCAAATTGGGAAACGTGCCGTGGGCCTGGAGCAGGTCCGCCCGATCCGAGCGGGAGAGGAAGCGCTCCGCGGCCTCCCGCAGACGACGCGGCGAGCGCGATGCGTCGGCGGGGATCAAGGTGGTGCCGATGCCCATCTCGCGGAGCCGCTCCGAGAGGGGGCCGTCCTCGCCAAACGCGGCCACGCTCAACTGCAACTCGCGCATCGGCGACCACCTCAGGCAGAGGCGGTACAGATGCAGCCCGGGAACATCCTCCCGGAAGGAATCGAGTAACAGCAAAACCCGCATGGCTTGCTCCCAAGAAAGGAGCATCCACAAGCGGCGGCAGGGTGGAACAGGAAAAAGAGCGCGTCGGTGACAAGCGTCACCAGCCCCGCGACCGAAAAACGAGATGCCCCGGGCTCGGCCCGGGGCATCTCGGAATAGACATTACAGGCCCGGCAGGGGGCACGTTGCCTACGGCCGCTTCTGCACGTTCAACGCGTCGAAGATTTCATCCACGGACTGGAAGCGGTCCCCGGCGTTCTTGGCGACGCACTTCATGATGACGGCCTGGAGGGCCGGCGAGACGCGGTCGGGGAGCGGCGGCGGCGCGGTGTGGATATGGTGGTATTCGATGTTGCCGAGGTAGAAGGGCGGGTGGCCGCTGGTCAGCTCGTACATCATGATGCCCAGGGAGTAGATGTCGGTGCGGGCGTCAACGCCCTCGCCGGTGATCTGCTCGGGGGCCATGTAGAGCGGCGTGCCGATGATGGCTGTGCCGCTCTTGGTGGAATCGTCGCCCTTGAGGATCTTGGCGATGCCGAAATCGGTCACCTTCACGCTGTTCTGCTTGGTGATCATGATGTTGGCGGGCTTGATGTCGCGGTGGATGATGTTTAGTTTGTGGGCATAGGCGAGGGCGTCGCAGATCTGGAGGAAGAAATAGACGAGCTGGTCCTCCTGAAAGGAGGTGCGCTCGGCGAGGACGCGCTTGAGGTCGGTGCCCTCGATGTACTCCATCGAGATGAAGCGCTTGGATCCGCTCTCGAACATGTCGTGGATGCGGACGATGTACGGGTGGCTGAGTTTCTTCGCCGCGCGGGCCTCGCGCTTGAAGCGCTCGACGGCGCCCGGGTCGGAGCACAGGTAATCGTTGAGCACCTTGAGGGCGACGACTTCCTCAAGCGTCTTGTCGCGGGCCTTGTAGATGATACCCATGGAGCCGCGGTTGATTTCCTCGATGATGACGAACCGGGGATCGGAGAGGATCGCGGCCTTGGAGTGGTCGGTTTCGTCCTGCTGCATCTTGATGCGATAGCGCAGCTTCTTGATCTTGGCGGCGATGTCGCGGTAGTCCTCGCCTTCGGCGGCCAGGTGCTCGTACACGGTGAGGGAGTTGTTGAGCTGGCCGGTGTTCTCCATGTCGGTGGCGAGGCGATAGAGGATGTCGCGGATTTCCTCGTTCTGCTTGAGCTGCTTGAATTTCTGCCAGGCGAGGAAGTGCAGGTTCTTCTGCCAGTGGCAAAGGCCAAGGATCTTGAGGGCGCGGGTCTCGTAGGCCTGACTGGTCTGGAGCTCCTGGAGGAGTTCGATGGCCTCGTCCACGCGGTTGGCCTTGAGGTAGATCTTCACGAGCTTGAAGCGGGCGCCCATGTCGGCGGACTTTGAGACGCGGATCTTGTACAGACGCTCGAGCTCGGCGCTGTCCTTGTCCGACGGGTCGAGCTTGGTGGCGGCATCGAGGTCGTCGCAGGCGCCCTCCAGGTCGCCGGCGGCTTCGCGCAGGGCGGAGCGGTCGCGGCGGAGCGAGGCTGGATCGGGGAGGTTGGCAAGCGCCATGTCGAAGAGGGAGGAGACGTCTTCCTTGCGCTTTGCGCCATAGTTGCCAACGAGGATCTTGAGGGCGGCGCGGGCACGCTCCGACTCGCCCGAGGCGATGAGCAGCAGGGCGCGGGCGCGGAGGACCGGGAAGCGGCCATCGGTGAGCCAGGGCTCGGCGGAAAGCGCGGCGATGGCCTTGGCGTAGAGTTCCTTTGCGTCCTCGGAGGCGTCGTTGTCGGCGGCGTAGTCCAGAGCGGAATCCACGACGCCGGGCCAGTCAACGTCCTCGCCAAGATCGCCGAGGCCACGGAGGTCCACCTCCCTGGTTTCCGGCGACTCCATGTGCATCTCCTGTGTGTCGCTCTTGCTGGACTGCGACTCATAGGTGGAGGTGAAGTCGTCCCGGCGGGGGGGATCCGCGGGGGGCATCGGCGGGGTAGCCGCCTTGTGCATGTCGGTCTTGGGGTTGGTGACGCTTTCCGGCGGGATGGGACTGAGGCCGGACCCAGGCGATCCATAGCGCCGCGGGGAGGGAAGCGACCTTACGTCGCTGTCGGAGGGGCGGGGGATGTGCTCCGTGGAGGGCTGCGGCTGGGGTGCCTTGTGGGCGAGGGGGACGACCTCCGAACTCTTGTGGCTCGCCGGGGAAACCGGCATTGTAGGCGCGTTGCCGGGGGTGGCGTCGCCGAGGACGGCGAAGTTGTCGGGGGTGCGGGGCCGTACGCTGGAATCGGCCTTGTTGCTCCTGACCGAGGAGGAGTCGTCCTTCTTGAGTTCCTGAGGCATTTGGCCCGGCGGCGAGGACAGCTTGCGACCGCCACCGGTTGGCGCGGGGGCGCCGCCCTTGGTGGTGGAGCGACCGCGGCGCGCGCGCGCCTTCTTGCGGGATTTCTTTTCCGCCTCGTCCAGCTCGCTGTGGACGATCTTCAGCGTCTTGGCAGCGCCGGAGGCGAGTTCCTCCGCGGAGATTTCCATCACGCCGTCTGCGTTGACGAAGAAGGTGACGCGGATGCGCGCGGATCCCTTGGGGGCGGCGGGAATGTCGGCCAGCGTGAACTTGCCGAGGCTGCGGTTTTCGGAGGCCTCCGCGCTCTCGCCCTGGAGGATGTGAACGTTGACGAAGGTCTGCGCCTCCTCGGTGGTTGTGAAATTCTTGGCGGCCTTGATGGGGATGGTGGCATTCTTCTCGATGATGCGGGAGAATTTGCCGTCCTTGACCTCGATGCCGAGCGAGTGGGGCGACACGTCCAGGAGCGTGACCTCCTGAATATTGCCGCTGAAGACGCCGGCCTGCGTCGCCGCGCCCAGGGCCACCACTTCGTCGGGGTTGATGCCCTTGAAGGGCTGGAGCCCGAAGAAGTCCTCCACCGCGTCCTGGACGAGGGGGATGCGCGTGGATCCGCCGACGAGGATGACCTTGTCCACGTCCTTCTTGGAGATGTGGGCGTCCTCGATGGCGCGCTTGCAGCAGCGGATGGTGCGCGTCACGAAGCTGTCGATCAGTTCCTCGAACTCGGCGCGTGAAATTTGGCGCTCAAGGTGAAGCGGCTGGCTGTTGCGATAGGCGATGAAGGGGAGCGTGATCATCGTGGAGGAGGTGGTGCTCAACTCGCACTTGGCCTTCTCGGCCACCTCTTTCAGGCGGCGAAGGGTCACGGGGTCCTTGGTCAGATCGACGCCATGCTGCTCCTCGAATTCCTCCACGATCAGGTGGACAATCACGTTGTCCAGATCGTCTCCGCCAAGCTGGGTGTCCCCGGTGGAGCAGAGTACCTCGAAGGTCTTGTCGGAAATTTCCAGAATCGTCACGTCGAAGGTGCCGCCGCCGAAGTCGTAAACGGCGATCACCTCGTCCTCGCTGGTGCTCTTGCCGATGCCATAGGCGAGGGCCGCGGCGGTGGGCTCGTTGAGGAGGCGCAGGACTTCCAGGCCGGCAAGGCGGGCGGCCTCCATCGTGGCGGTGCGCTGGCTGTCGTCGAAGTTGGCGGGCACGGTGATAACGGCTTGGCGGACTTCCTGGCCAAGGTAGGCTTCGGCGGATTCCTTGAGCTTCTTGAGGACGAGGGCGCTGATCTGCTCCGGGCTGTAGCCGAAGCCGTTGATGTCGATGAGGAGCTTGCCTTCGTGATCGACGATGTTGAAGGGGAGCTGGCCGCCGCGCTCCTCGGCCTGCTCGAAGTCCATTCCCATGATGCGCTTGATGCTGCTGATCGTGCGCAGGGGATTGGTGGCTGCCTGGCGCCGCGCAATCTCGCCGACGATGCACTCGTTGTCGTCCAGGAAGGCGACCACGCTGGGAGTCTTGTTGGAGCCTTCCTGGTTGGGGATCACGACCGGCTCGTCGCCCTCGATAATGGCGACGACGGAGTTTGTGGTCCCTAGGTCGATGCCGATGATGCGCGCGTCTTCGTGCATGGGTGGTTAGCTCTGCCGTGGTTCCCGGGGGGGAACGGGTCGGATGGGGTCTTCAGATGCTTCCCCCTGTGGGAGGGGATACTGCGACACAACGCTGCCGGTGGAGAAAGATTACTCCACCGGCAGCGGATGTCAAAAGGGTTTGTACTTACCGCCGATCAGTCATCCGCATGCCCGATCAGGTACCGATGTCTAGCAACAGGGCCTTGAGGGCCGAAAGGTCAGCCGCGTCGATGGTGGACGTGGATCCCACCAGATTGGAATTCCCCATGGCGATGGGGTCGGCCGTGGGGGCGTTGGCGATGTACTCGATGATGCGGACAAGATCGGCTGCGTCCAAGGCGCCGTCGCCGTTGGAGTCGCCGAGGAACCTGCGCACGATGCGGAATCCGTCGAAGTCGGCGCCGCCCTGAGCCAAGTTCTTGAACCCGTTCAGGCCGTTGACCGTGGAGTCGCGGAAGCCGAGCGGGGCCGTGTTGCGCTTGGTGTTGTTGACCCAGATTTCCCAGCTCTTGGCGTCGAAATCGAGCTGGAGCGTGACCTTGTACCAGTTGTTGGAGACGAGCGAAATGCCAAGGCTGGTGGGCTCCGCGCCCGCCGCCTTGGTGCCGTCCCACACTTCGATGCCGTTTGTCTGGCCGAAGTGGACGATGGCGGAGGCCTCGGTGACGGGGTAGTTGGCGTTGGCGAGCGTGACGCTGCTGCCGGCGCCGCGGAAGTAGCCCTCCACCCACACGGTCTTGCCCGCGCGGGAGGTTTCCTGGGCGGTGAGGCTAAAGTCGAGGATGGCGCCGGAGCCGAGCTGGACGAACTGGCTGCTGGCCTGTGCGCCGCTGCCGCTCACGACGTTGACGGGGGGATTCTCCACCGTCCAGTTGGGAAGGTTGGTGGGGAAGGCCCCCGCCGCGAAGCCCTCGTTTGATTCAAAGCCGCTTTGGTAAACGGGAAGGGCAACCGCCCCCGCCGCCGCGATCATCGTCGCGCAGGCCCCTGCAACCGTCAGCAATGTCTTCACGTTACTCGTTACCTTTCCCGACCGATTCGTATGGGAATCCCTGCCCGCCCATCACGGGGAATGAGGGTAAACTTGGGGCGGAAACCGCCCGCTGGCAAGCAAAACGTCGCCAGCCAGAGCTATCTTTCCATTAGCTTCTCGAAAACCCGGGCATAGGGCGGCAATCCGTCGGAACTATTGCCATAGTAGTACCCATAGGTGACGGAAGATTCCCTTTCATCCGAGTTGCTTTGGTGAACCACGCGCCCACCCACGCGTTCCGTTGCCACGATCGCATAGTCGATCTTCCCCGCAATCCGGCCGCGTGGCAGCCCCAGCAGGGCGGGAATCTGGCCCAGATCGGCGATGCCGAACAAGTTTAGGCCATAGGAATAGCGGTACTGCCGCGTGCTCGCGCCGGACAATTCACCACGCACCACCAGATCGTACCGCCGCACGTCTGTCCCCGGCGAAAGGTCGCGCCACAGATCCACGCCATCGGCCACGCCTTGCTCCAGAAGCTGCCTGGCGGCGGCGCGTTCGACCGATTCCGCCAGCCCGCCAGAGAGGCCCGTTTCCCCCGCAAAGAGGAACCGCTCCCCCCAGGCAAACGCCGACTCGGGGAATTCGGTGCGGCGGTCGGCGACGAAGAAACTCGCCAGCCCCAGCACGGGGATCTGGCTGATGGCAAAGGCCTCGTTGGCATTAGCTCCGCGAACCCGCGCGTCACGGAACGGCATCACCAGCGCCCGGGTGCGTGCACTATTCCCGATCGACGAATGCGGCGGCTGCCCGCCCCCTGCCAATGGTGTTACCGATACCGCCCGGCACCCCCCGGCAAGGAACGCCGCCGCAATCAATACGGATAGGAAAAGGCGACGAGTCGGAGACATGGGATGTCCTTGGGCGCGGGATCGAGACGTGCGCAGGATGGAGCGGGGGGGTGGAGACGGGCAATCATGAAGGGCGGGTCGCGGGGATCGACTGGCGAAGGGCGTAGGTTGCCACCGCGATTTGGAGCCAAAGCCATCGTGCGCGAGCAAACCTTGGGGAAAGGCAGTGGCGCGCTTTTCCTTGCACCCAGATTCATCCGGGTGGGAACGGATCTGCAACTGTTGAGAGCGCGCTTTAGCGTGCTTTCTCCGGCGGGAAGTCGGTGATGGGGACGAGTGGGCCCATTCAGGAAGCACGCTAAAACGCGCTTGGAATTATTACTTGGTCGGCACCCCCGGATAAATCCGGGGGCAACAAGTGGCCCGCTGAAGCGGGCTGGGGACACTTCGAGTCGGCGCCTTGTATGATTTCTGCCACACCCACAGCGAAGCAGGCGGCGACACACCCTGAGAAAACACGTACTTCCCCGAAGTCGGATACGCGGCAGATGTCGGTTCTGCCCTCCCGGCCCCCCGCTTCCGCCCTTGCTCCCCACCGCCTATCCGCCGCGATGATCCGTCAAACTCCCACGGCGGAAAACATGCCCCTCGCCCAATACATCGACCGATTCCGTAAGCAGCGCCTGCTGGTGGTGGGCGACGCCATTGT
>JBBQYG010000044.1:0-26969 GCA_038208905.1 Candidatus Sumerlaeia bacterium
CATGGGGCCCTGACCCGGCTGCAGAGGTGGTCCCGGAGGGCGCTGCTGGGGAGCCCCCGGCGTACCGGGTGGCCCGGGGCGCTGGCCCGGCGGTGGCGGCCGGTATCCCGGTGGCGGCGGTCCGCCCGGTCCCGGCGGCCTCATCGGCGGGCGCTGGGCGGGCGGTGGGCCTGACGGTTGCTGGCCCGCCGGCGGAATCGGGGCCGAGCCAGCTTCTCCAAACTTCGGCAGCCGTACCTCGGCGGATGTTCTCTGCGCGGCCAAATTGCCGTCCTGGCGTGTCTGCAAGGGCGGTGCGCCCTCGTTGGTGTACGTACCCGCGGTGCCCTCGCGGATCTTCTTGCTGAACAGCGAATCCTCCGGCGGATCGAAGTCGTTGGGAATCTTCTCCCACGGATCGCTCACGTCCTCCCATGAGGAGCCCGGCGCGATGCCGATGCCCTTGAACTTGATGGCAAGATCGTTGGCGGACTCAGCCATCTGGATCGAGTCTTCCATCGAAACCTTGCGCTGCTTGACGAGGCGATACAGCGACTTGTCGAAGCTCAGGATGCCGTCCTGATTCTCCGCCGCGAGGGCTACCTTGATCTCGCCGAGGGAACCCTTCGAAATCAGGTCCACAATGCGTGGCGTCGCCATCAACACCTCGATCGCCGCACAGCGCCCGCCGCCAATGCGTGGCACCAGCCGCTGGCCGATGATGGCGCGGATATTGAGTGCGAGCTGCTTCTCGATCTGCTCCTTCATCTCGCCCGGATAGAAGTGCAGGATGCGCTCGATCGCCAGCACCGTGTTGGTGGAGTGCAGCGTCGCGAAGACCAAGTGACCCGTTTCCGCCGCGTGCATGGCAAACTGCACCGTGTTGGAATCGCGCATTTCGCCGATGCAGATGACCTGCGGCGCCTGGCGAAGGGTGTTCTTGAGGGCCTCGTGGAAACTTAGCGTGTCGATGCCGACCTCGCGCTGTGTCACGATCGAGCGACGATGCCGGTAGATGAACTCCACCGGATCCTCGATGGTCACGATGTGGCCGCTTCGGATGTGGTTGCGGTAGTCCAGGATCGACGCCAGAGTCGTGGACTTGCCCGATCCCGTGGACCCGGTGACGAGGACGATGCCGCGTTCCTCCAGAGCGATCTTGCGGAACACTGTCGGCAGGCCAAGCGAACGCATCGTGGGGATATTCATCACCACTCGCCGGCAGACCATCGCCACCGAGCCGCGCTGCCAGAAGATGTTCACGCGGAAGCGGCCGGCGCTCTGGGTCATGTAAGCCAGATTGCACTCCAGCGTGTCCTCGAGTTCCTTCCACTGCTTTTCCGTCGTGGCGGACTTGGCGAGCCGGAGCATGTCATCCGCGCTCAGTCGCTGACCCGCAGCCACGGCCAATGGCCTCAGCATTCCCTCGACAGCCATCGCAGGGATTGCACCCGCCGCCAGATAGACGTCCGATGCACTGGCTTGTGCGCCTTCCTTCAGCAGATCATCAAGGGTCACGTCATCCATGTCGACTCCTGGCATTCGGTCAAAAGTTCACTTGTCTCCCAAGAATGTGGCCATTCCTCGCCGGTCGCAAGGGATTATGTGGACGCTCGCGTGCCTTGCCGCCTCGGTCCCGGCCCAGGACGCCCCAACCACCTCCGGACTACGTCTGGGCGACGTCTTCGTCACCGGCCCCGGGCGCGGTGGATTCGTCGTCGCGGCCCCGCGCTTCGATCCCGCCGGGCCGGTACTCCTCATTCCCGACACCTCCGCCTGGCGTCTGCCGCCAACGCCGGTGCCCCCCACTCCGGCACCGACTCCCGACCCCGCCGTCCTCGCCATGATGCCTTCCGTCCCTCGCCTTGTCCTCGGTGCCGACGCCGATTCGGGCAAGATGGGCCGCACCGCCCTGCGCCCGCGCGGGCAGACGATGCAGCCCCCGGCACCGGGGCACGCCGTCCTTACCTTCAAGACCGGATTCAATCAGGTCCGGTCCGAATTCTGCCTCCACGCCGGCTCCGAGATATCCGAAAACCGCGAGCCTTGGCTCAAATTCCTGCACGGCCCGGGCACCATCGAGTCCTTCGCCGTCCCCGAGGGTACCTACGTGTTGGAACGTCGCCTTTGGCGGATCGACATGCCCGGCGTGGTCATTCGGGAATTCTATTCCCCCCAATCGCTCGTGTCCCGTGGGCTTTACGAGTTCGAAACCGGCGACAACGACGAGGCGGATATCCTGGCGGGACTTCGTTCCCGGGCGAACCGTCAACGCAGGGCACGGTGAATTATTGGCGAAGCTTCGACTTTGCCATTGCAGACGCGCCGCCGCCCCCGTTGACTCCCCTAAATCGGTCGCAGCCCGCGCCGTTTTTTGGCATTGGCGGGTCCCGGTTGGATGACTTCACAATCCCCCATGTGGCTTCGTTCCACGGTCGCAGCCCGATCTTGAATCCGACTAACACCACAGAGACTCCCCGCCCCCGCCAGCAGATGGCAGCTCCCCTCCGCGCCCCCGGCGCCAGAGGCCGAAGCGCCCCGGCTCTCGGAACCGCGGGGTCTCCCCAAAGGCCTACAACACATCATGTCCTGTCGCATCCTCATCAATCGCGAGGAGTGCGAAGTTCGCGTCGCTTTTCTGGAAAATCAGGAACTCGTCGAGCTTCACACGGAAAAATTTGACGACCAGACGATCGTAAACAACGTCTATCGCGGAAAAGTTCAGGACGTCGTCCCCGGTCTTCAGGCCGCCTTCATCGACGTGGGCTTGGAGCGGAACATGTTCCTCCACTTCATGGACATCCGTCCCGAGTCCCTCGTCCTCGGCGAAGAGAACCAGCTCGAAGCCATCTGTGGCGCCGCTCAGGAAGTCATTCCCGGTCGTATCGAGCAGCGTGGCCGCCGCCCCCGCCAAGACCCCAACGCGCCGCAAGCCGCCGCCCCCGTCAAGAAGGGCGACTACATCGTGGTCCAAGTCGTGAAGGACGAGATCGGCGGCAAGGCGCCCCGCGTCACCGCTAACATCTCCATCGCTGGCCGCTACCTTGTCATGCTTCCCTTCCCCAGTCAGGAAGGCGGCGTCTCCCGCAAGATTGCCATCGGTCAGGACCGCTTCCGTCTCAAGAAGCTCCTCTCCGGCCTGCGCACCGACGACTACTCCTTCATCGTCCGCACCGCTGGCATCGACCAGCCCGAGGAGGCCATCCACCGCGACGCGGAGAACCTTCTGCGCTCTTGGGATACGATCCTCACGCGCTACAAGGCGTTGAAGGGCCCCGGGCTCCTCCTCAACGACCACGACCTCGTCGAGCGCCTGGTCCGCGACGCCTTCCCCTCCGATTTCGAGGAGGTCCTCTGCGACACTGCGGATGACGTGGAAAGCGTCCGCCGCGCCCTCGCCGATGTGATGCCCGACAAAATTGATCGCGTGAAGGCTTACGAGGGATGGGAAAACATCTTCGAGCAGCACGGCGTGGACAAGCAGATCGAAAAGTCCATGGCCCCCAAGTACTGGCTCAAGAGCGGCGGCTACCTGATCATCGACGAGAACGAGGCCCTGACCGCCATCGATGTCAACACGGGCCGCTTCATCGGAAAGAAGGACCAGGAAAAGACCAGCCTGAAGACCAACATGGAAGCCGCCGAGGCCGTCGCGAAGCAAATCCGCCTGCGCGACATCGGCGGCATCATTGTGGTGGACTTCATCGACATGCTCTCCCGCGCCCATCAGGAGCGCGTCTCCGAGGAGCTCCGCAATCACATCAAGCATGATCGTGCCAAGACCGCTATCGGACGCATCGGCGACTTCGGCCTGATGGTCCTGACGCGCAAGCGCCAGCGCATGAGCCTCCAGAGCCTCATCCACGACGAATGCCCCTATTGCAAGGGCACCGGAATGGTCCGCCAGCCCGACGAGATTTTCCGCCGCGTGAAGTATGACATACGCCGCGTCATCGCCCAGGACAGCTCCGTCAACACCGTTGTCATCACCGCCCACCAGCGCCTGATCGACGGCCTCACGTCGCGGTTCCGGGTCTTCTTCGACCAGCTCCTGTCCCAGCACAAGGTCACGGCGATCTTTCGCCCCGACCCCGAAATCCACGTCGAGGACTTCCACGTCACCCCGATCCGCACCGCCCAGGCGGGCGCGCTGATGGTGCCCCGCGAGCGCGTCGAATCGGAGCACCGGCTCCGCATCGGCGACCCGCCCCGCGTCATCGAACCCGCTTCGGACGAGGAGTCTGAGTACGAGCCCATTGAACTCGCCTACGACGTCGCGCCCGCTGCTCCTGTCGCCACCGATACTCCCGTGCCCGCCGAGGCGCCAGAAGCCGAGCGCCCCTCGCGCCGCGGCCGCCGTCGCCGCGGTGGACGTGGCGCAGACCGCGACCGCGAGGCCGTGCCAGCCACGCCGCAGGCTGCGCCCGCCCAAAAGCCCGCGCCCGTCGCCCCGCCCAGGCATCAACCCGCTGCTGCTTCGAAGCCCCCCGTCGCGGCGCCCCCCGCGCGCGCAGCCTTTTCGCTCGCCGCGCTTACCCGCCCAAGCTCCGAACTACCACCCCCGTCACCCACCGATGAATCCACGGACGACGATCTTGCGGAAGTGCTGGATACACCAGCAGCCGCCGTTGCTCCCGCCGAGGAACAGGCCGGCGATCAACCCCGCAAGCGCACCCGCCGCGGCCGCCGTGGTGGCCGTGGACGCCGACGCAATCGCGACGGCAGCCCTGTGGTCGAAGGCGCACCCGTCGCCGGTGAGCCATTGCTGGACGGAGACGACGACGAAGGCGATTTCGAGCAGGAGGAGACTCCGGTCGCCATCCAGCAGCCGACAGCCCCGCCGCCCGCCGCAAAGGCTCCCCAACCGGTGCCCGTCGCAAAGTATCCGGTCCCCGTTGCGAAGCCAGCCCCCGCCACGTCGCTTCCTCCCGCGGAACGCCCCAAGCTGACGCTCGCGCTTCCCAAGAAGCCCGTGGCCGCGATCCTCGACTCCGTCCTCGACGAAATCGAAAAGCAGCTCGAAACCATCAAGGAAGTCCTCGCCCCCGCGCTCGAGCCCGCCAAGGCACCGGGAGCACCCGCAGCGGCAAAGGAAGCGACCCCCGCGCGTAAGAAGCGTCCGGCCCGTGTTCCTGCGAAGATGCCGGTTGCGGCAAAGCCCGTCGCTCAAGTCGCCAAGCCCGCGCCGGTTCCCGCCCCCCCCGCGCCAGCACCAACCAAACCCCGGCCCGCCGCAAAGCCGGCTCCGGCCAAGAAACCCATCGTCAAGAAAGCCGAGCCAGCCGCGAAGCCAGCGGCCAAGACCGCGCCGAAAAAGAAGCCAGCGGCCAAGCCCCCCGCGAAGGCAACGAAGCCCGCGCCCGTCAAGAAGCCCGCCCGCGCCAAGCCCAAGAAAGGCTAGTCCATGACAACGACAGAAGAAGACAAGGGACCGGACACAGAACTCGACCGCCGCGCCCGAGTCGCATCCACCGCAATGAACGCGTCATTTGCCATCGGGCTTGTGCTTGCCATCGTCTCGCTGTTCTTTCTCGTCGTCACCAAGCTCTGACCCAGGAGCCGCCATGCAAGCGACCCCGCCAGCCGCCGAGAAGCACAGGACCGTTTCCGCGGCGCGGCGGGTGCTTGTGGTGGGGCGCGGGTCGGAGGCCATGCACGAGGAAGTCCGCGCCCACGGATTCGAAGTCGTCGCCAACCCCGCCCACGCCGACTTCGTGCTGAGCTACGGCGGAGACGGCTCCCTCCTCGGAGCCGACCGCGACTACCCCAACCTTCCCAAGCTTCCGCTTCGCCGCGACAGCCAGTACATCAAGTGCCCGCGCCATACCAAGGACGCGGTGCTTGAGCGGGTCTTCGCGGGGAACCAGGCCGTCTCGCTGCTGACGCGCATCTCCGCCGAGGCACGCGGGCGTAAAATTCTCGCCATCAACGACATCGTCTTCCACAACGCGCGCGCGGTTTCCGCCGTGCGCTACCGGCTCATCATCGACGGACTTCCCTACAGTGGAGAGGTCGTCGGCGACGGCGTTGTCCTCGCCACGCCGTTTGGCTCCTCCGCCTACTATCGCTCCATCACCAACTCGATTTTCCGGGTGGGGATCGGTCTCGCGTTCAACAACTCGACGGAGGCCACCAACCATCTCGTGCTCGCGGAAAGCTCCGTCGTCGAGATCCACGTCACGCGCGGCCCCGCCATCGTGGTGGGCGACAATATCGAGGACCCCCTTCCCGTGGAGGCGGGCGATGTCATCCGCGTCTCCTTCACGTCGCAGAGGGCGATGATCTGGGAACTTGAGACGCTGCTCTGCAAGGAGTGCCTCGAAAGCGACACGCGCAGGCCAGCGGGGTGGCGGCATGTATAGAGGGGGAATCCAGAATCGCGAATGGGGAACGGTTGTGCTCCGCCGCTTGAGCTTGAGCCTCTTGGTACTTGGGGGGCTGGTGCTCGGCGGTTGCGCGGCAAGGCCCCATATCGAACCGGAGGCGACGATGGCATCACGGCTGGAGTCCTTCAGCGAGAGGATCGCCGCCCGCGTGGCGGCGCAGGAGCAGAAGCACAACTGCCGCATCGGCTTCGCTTTCCGAGACCCCGCGATGGACATCGCAGTCTCTCACCGCGGCGACGAGTTGTTTCACGCCGCCAGCACCATGAAGGTCCCCGTCATGGCCGAGGTCTTTCGGCAGGCGGGGGAGGGTCGCTTTGCCGTGGGCGACACCATTCCGGTGTCCACCACATTCGCCAGCATGATCGACGGCTCGCCGTATGAATGCGGGGGCAGCAAGGCCGTCATGGAATACGTCGGCAAGGGAGCCACCATCCTCTTCCTCACGGAGCAGATGATGGTCGTCAGCGACAACCTGGCGACCAACCTGCTGATCCAACTTCTCACCGCCCAGAAGGTCACCGCCACTTTTCGCCGCCTCGGCGCAACGCGGAGCTTTGTCCTGCGCGGCGTCATGGACGAGGAAGCCTATCAGGCCGGACTCTCAAACCGCGTCACGCCCGACGACCTGAACGCCCTGCTCCAATCCATCGAGGAAGGCCGGGCCGGGACACCCGAAGCCACGGCGGAGATGAAGCGCATCCTCCTGGCGCAGGAGTTCAACGACATGATTCCCGCGCAGCTTCCCGAGGGCGTCCGCGTCGGGCACAAGACCGGGTCCATCACCCGCATCTTCCACGACACCGCCATCGTCTATGCTCCAGAGGGAACCTACTACCTGACCATCCTGACCGACGGCATCGAGGCGGCTGACGAGGCTAAGCCGATGATCGCCGCTCTCGCCCGCGAAGTCCACGACGAATGGGTCGCCCTCTCCCCATAAACTGGCCCGAAATTCGATACTCCGTAGCGGTTGGGAGCATAGTCTGGCACTAGGCGAATTTCTGTTTGATATGCCTAATTTTCATTTGACCCGCCCCGCCAGAATCCCCACTCTCACACCCGTAGAGGCGTGGAAGCAGGATCATCACCAGCGCGATGGCGCGACCCGGGGCCGAATAGCATGTCGCTTGTCCGAGAGAGACGGAAAACGGGATTCACACTGATCGAGCTCCTGATCGTTGTGGCAATTATCGCCGTCCTCGCCGCGATCGCCGTTCCCAATTTCCTGGAGGCCCAGACGCGCAGCAAGGTCTCCCGCGTGAAATCCGATCTGCGGACGCTGACCACCGCCCTTGAATTCTACGTGGTGGACTGGAATCGATACCCGCCCACGGCGGGGACGTTCGCCCCGAGTTTCGAGGATCGCCTCCGTCACCTCACCTCGCCGATTGCCTATCAGGCATCGCTCCCCGCCGATCCGTTCTCGAGACGCGAAAGCCAGTGGCGCGGAGCTCTCGTACTGACGGACCGGATTGACATGTACTGCTACAATACCGGCGTTGCGTCCGCGGGGTTCGGTGGATCGGATCCCAACGATCCCGCGCAGATGCAGTGGTCCCTCGCGAGCGGTGGTCCCGACGGCGTGATCGGCTACCCGTACTACGCCTTCACCGAAAACCGCGTTCGCACGGGTCGCTATGCCGACTTCGTCTATGACCCCACGAATGGAACCATCAGCGACGGTGACATCTTCCGCCGCGGCGGCAAGATCGTCATGCCCACGCCAGACTACTAACAAAACGGCCATCGCGCCACCTATTGCAGAAAGGAAGTTCCCATGTCGCCGAAGCACCCCGTGTCATTCCTTGCCCTTGTCGTTGTGGCAACTCTCTCCTCTCCGATCGCCGCCGCAACCGTTACGGGCACGATCAAGAACGATTGCTGGCACTATCCGTTCAACGCCACCCCGGCGACGCGCGCTATCGCGCCGCTGTTTATCACCAACGACCCGAGCTTCACCGAGTTCGAAGTGCGCGACGGTGTCGCCGTCATTCAGTGGAACGTGGCCCTTCCCCCCGCTCTCATTGGCGAAACGCTGCAAGTGACCAGCGCCACCATCGTTTACTACGACGAGAAGGAAGCCGACTGGGCATTTGGCTCGAACAACACTTTCGGCGTCCCCGAGGCCATCCAGGTGTTCGCGGCCGGATTCGGCGCCGTCCACACTGAGGCGTCCTGGACAGCCTCCTGGGCTCCCGTATTCACCCCCCAGCCCCCTGCGGAGAGCGGTCGTTTCCAGGGAGGATGGATCATTCCGCCGTCTACGGTCTCCACGCGCAGCCGCGACCCATTCCCCCGTGATCTGGTCACCGATGTGAATGTTCAGGACACCGTGGTCGGCGCCACCTCCTGGGGTACTTCCACAGCTGGGACGATCACCGCTCCTTATGTTCCCGGCGCGATGACGGATGCCTTCCCAGTCACGCTCGCGCTCAATGTCGCCGATCCGACGGTTCAGGCCGAACTGGTTGCCGATCTCACCAGCGGCGTCAGTAGCTGGGTCGTCACTTCCACGTTCGACCTCGCCGCCGGCAGCATGGGGCCCGCCGAGTCCGTCACTAATGCGCCCCAGCTCATCATGAGCGAGGGCGTTGGCAATACAACCTACGGCACGTCCCAGCTCGCCCCGTCGCTCGTCATCGAAGTCGTCGCCGTCCTCCCCTCCTCCGCCCAGAACTGGCAGATGTTCGAGTAACGGGCGCGCCATTCCCAGTTGCACCCGCGAGGCACAGTCATCGGACTGTGCCTCGCGCCTTTTGGGGAGAGAACCCGCATGGCAATGGTGTGGCTGGATGAGCTGGAACTCGGCGTCGTGCGCCAGGGGTGGGGAGTTGCCATGCCCCGCAAGAGTGTGGGCGGCAATCCCCTGACCGTGGCCGGGCGGGAATACCAGCGCGGCGTCGGCACCCACGCCATCGCGGAGTTCAAGATCCGGCTCGACGGCTGCGCCTCGCGCTTCGCATTCGGGTTTGGCATCGACAGCGAGGTGGGCGCCGCCGGAGCCGCGCGCGTCGAGGCGCTGGTGGACCGGAGCTCTGTCTATACATCGCCGAAATTCCGCGGAGGCGAACCGGTGGCGACGGCCGCCGTTGATCTCGCGGGCGCCCGCGAACTCGTCATCATCGTCCACGAAGTCGGCGGCATGGACATGGCCCACGTGGACCTTGTGGACGCGGCGTTCGAGATAGCGGAGGGCGCCGTCGGGCGGCCCGCCATCGAGGAGATCATCCACCCCGACCCCCGCATCGCCACCACCGACCGCAACGCCTGTGGAATTCACGGGCCGCGCGTCGTCGGGCTCACGCCGTGGCGCGATTTCCTCTACCGCGTTCCCGCATCCGGGCTTGGCCCGTTGACTTATGCGGCGCGTGGCCTCCCCGATGGCCTTTCCATCGACCCGCAAACAGGAATCATCTGCGGAAGGGCTGGGCGCGCCGGCGAGTTCGACGCATTGCTGGAAGTCACCGGACATGCTGGACGCGCCGAGCGCCCGATGCGATTCAGGGTCGGCACGGGCAAGCTCGCGCTGACGCCGCCGATGGGATGGAATTCGTGGAACTGCTGGGGAAAGAATCTGGACGCGGCCAAGGTCCGCGACGCCGCCCGCGCGATGGTCGATTCCGGGCTCGCCGATTTTGGATATCAATATATCAATCTAGACGACGGTTGGCAGGGCGCCCGCGATCCCGAGGGGCGCATCCACGGACACTCCGCCTTCCCCGACATGAAGGCTGTCGCCGACGATATTCACGCCCTCGGGCTTCGCGCCGGAATCTACTCCTCGCCCGGACCCAAGACGTGCGCCGGGTTCGAGGGAAGTCTCGGCCACGAGGTCGCCGACGCCCGCCGCTACGCGGAGTGGGGCTACGACTACCTCAAGTACGACTACTGCACCTACAGCGAAGTCTGCCCCGAGGACACACTCGCCGCCCACAAGAAGCCCTATTTGATCATGGGCGATGCGCTTCGCCAGAGCGGGCGGGACATCGTTTTCGCCATCTGCACCGAGGGAAACTTCGAGCCTTGGAACTGGGCCACCGAAGCCCACGCCCACCTGTGGCGGACGACGCCTGACATCGTGGATTCCTGGGGGAGCGTCGCCGGCATCGCCTTCAACCAGGAGCCCCTCGCCGACCGCGCCAAGCCGGGGCGCTGGAACGATCCCGACATGCTGGTCGTCGGCACAGTGGGCTGGGGCGACTCGCCTCGCGTCACGCGCCTGACGCGCAACGAACAGGTCACCCATGTCACCCTTTGGGCCATGCTGGCGGCACCGATGCTGCTTGGCTGCGACTTGACGCGACTCGACGAATTCACTTTCAACCTGCTTAGCAACACCGAGGTCATCGACTTGAATCAGGACGCCCTTGGGGTCCAGGGCCGACTCCTGCTCGTGCGCGGTTTCACCGAGGTTTGGACGCGGCCACTGGTTGGAGGTCTCGTGGCGATGGCGATCTTCAATCGGGGGCCATTCGACGAGGAGCCGATCATCGAGGCGGAGCATATCCCCATGTCCTCCCTGGGCCCCATCCGCGACCTGTGGTCGCGCGAGGACCTCGGTCCATTCGGGGCTGCGCGGCCGTTCCGGCTTGGCCCGCATCAGTCGCTGCTCTTTGCCCTGGGCCGCGCCCGATAACCCGGCGTTGACAGCTTCGGGAGCCGACGGAAAGCATCGACCCATGAAGCGCGATCCCAACTCCACCGTGGCACCGTACTTCGGCTGGGTGGTCATCGGCGCCCTTGCCGCGGGTCCTGCCATTGACCGCGCCGACTACCAGGATCGCCTGCGCGCCATGTGGCTGGGCAAGGCCATCGCCAACTGGACGGGCCTTCGCACGGAAATCCAGTTCAACAATCCGCCGTTTCCCACCGACGCATCATGGGGCGGATCCACCGCGCGCGGAAAAATCGAGTTCGTCCTCGATCAGGACCCCTGGCTCGCCGACGACGACACCGACATCGAGTACGTCCTCCTCCACCTCATCAATCAGCACGGCACGCCCTTCCTGACCGCCCAGCAATTGCGAGGCGGATGGATATCCCACATCAACCGCGAGATCTGGGTCTCGAACCAGCGGGCCAGAAACCTGATGAATCGCGGCATCGCGCCTCCAGCCACGGGGATGGGGGTGGCCAATTCCGACTACCTGATGATTGATGCGCAACTTGTCACGGAGGTCCTTGGCGCGCTCGCCCCCGGCATGCCGGAACAGGCCCTGCGCATCAGCGACCTCCCCATCCGCACGTCATCCGCGGGATACGCAACCCACGCCGCGCAGTTCCACGTTCTGCTCTACTCCCATGCGCCGATGGTTGATCGCGGCATGAGTGGCAGGGAGAAGGTCCTGGCGCTCGTCGATCACGCGCGGGCCTTCATTCCCGACTCCTCCAAGACTGCCGACATCGTGGATTTCGTGCGCGCGGACTATCTTGCCAATCCCGACCGCGAGGACTGGGAGCGCACGCGCGACCGCATATACATCCGCTATCATCGCGACGCGGCAGGCAACGGATTCCGCTATCGCGGAGAGTTCGAATCCTCCGTCAACTTCGCCACGGGCATCATGGCGCTGCTCTATGGAGAGGGCGACTACCCGCGCACGATCCGCATTGGAGCGCTGAGCGGCTGGGACTCCGACAATCCCACCGCCACCATGGGCGGAGTGGTGGCGCTTACGCTCGGGTACGAGGGCCTGCGCGCGCAGTTCGGCGGACGCGGCTTCTCCGACCGATTCGACATCTACCGCACGCGCGACTCCCTTCCGGACTATCTCCCCGGCGACGCCGCGGCGCAGGACACCTTCACGCTCATGGCCGCCCGCATGATGCCGATGGTGGACCAAGTGATCGTTGCCGCGGGCGGGCGTATAGACAGTGGCACCCTCGTGCTTCCTCCGCCACGCGGCGGCAACCCACTCTTCCTGAACCCGACCTATCGCGATTACCTCCGCAGCGCCAACAATCGCGTCGTCGCCGCAGGTGGCACCGTCAGTGCATTCAGTTCCAGCGGGCTGGCCACTGCCAGCCTCGTCGCCGACGGCGCGGAACTCGACTTCTCCGGACGCGAGGACGACGACTCGCGGCATCGCGCCTTTTCGACCCAGGCCGCCCCGATCAAGGGTGACATCGAATGGATCGCCGTCTCCTACGACCGGCCCATCGCGGTCCACACGGTTCGGTTTATCGAGGGCGACCACACGTCCACAGGCGGCTGGTTCGATCCGGTCCTCGCGGTCCGATTGCTCATCGATGGAGAGTGGCGCCAGACCGAGGGCACGCTCGCCATTAGCGAACAGCAGGACGCCGGGCAGCCGTTCCAAACCATCGACTTCGTCCTGGCAGCGCCCGTCTCGGCCCTGGGCGTTTGGATCGAGGGGCGCCCCGGCGGTTCCGGGCGCTTCGTCACCTGCGCCGAGCTCGACGCGCTCGCCCCGCCCTGAATCGAATCGCCCCGGGAGAACCAGCTTGCGCCAAGGTTCCCGCCCCTCCACAACTACCTGCGTCAGCCAGCCCACACGCGACGTGCCCCGCGCTCCACGATGACCTCCGCCGAGAAACGAAAAGCCACGGAGTCGATCGAGGCATGGCTGTATCTTGCCCCCGCCCTCGCGATTCTCTGTACCTTCTGGTTCCTGCCCATCATCATTTCGCTGCTGATGAGCTTCGGCAACATCACGGCGCTCAAGCCCATGGACCAGATGGCGTTCGTGGGCGTTCGCCAGTACACCGACGCCCTCCGCAGTTCGGAATTTCATCAGTCGCTCTGGAATACGGTGAACTACGCCCTCTATGCGGTCCCCGTCACGATCACTCTCGCGATGCTGATTGCGATGACGCTGAACGGACGCATGAAGGGGCGCGGCATCTTCCGGACGATCTTCTTTCTGCCCTACATCACCACCTGGGTCGCCGTGTCGATCGTGTTCAAGTACCTCTTCGACCGCGAGTACGGAATTGGCAACTGGCTCCTCGAAGTGATTTCTCTCGATATCCTCGGCATGGAATCCGCCTACCGCCTCAACTGGCTCGCGGAACCCCGCGGCATCTGGGAGCTTTTCCTTCTCAATCCCCTCGGCATTCAAGTCGGCCGCATGCCTCTGGGAATCGACAATCTGGTCAAGGGGCCTTCCCTCTCGCTGGCCTGCGTGATTGCGACAAGCGTGTGGCGAGACGTGGGCTATGCGATGGTGATCATCCTGGCAGGACTCCAGAACATCGACCGCAGCCTCTATGAGGCGGCCTCCATCGACGGCGCGGGCCCGTTGCAGAAGTTCCGGGCGATCACCTTCCCGCTCCTGAGCCCCGTCACGTTCTTCATCCTCACCATTTCGATGATTGGCGCCTTCAAGGTGTTCATCCCCCAGTTCATGATGACGCCCACCGGGGGGCCCGACAACACCACCACCCCGATGGTGATGTACCTTTATGAACAGGGCTTTACCGGCGAGTGGAAGCTCAGCTATGCCGCCGCCGTCGCGTATATCCTCACGCTCATTATTCTCGCGCTCACGCTGTTCCAGAATCGGCTCCTGGGCAAGCGCGTGGAGTACGGCCACTGATGGGCGCCCTGATCCTCGCACAAGCTCCGGCAACGGGCGGCAACCCGCTGCTTCAGGCGGTGGTGGCGCTGGTGATCCTCGCCAACTTCGCGGCGATCGTGGTGCTCTACCTCTCCTCGACAAGTCGCGCCAGCGATTCGCCGACCCAGAAGCGGGGGAGCATCGCGGGAGCGTTCCTCAAGTACGAGGTGCTCCTGTTCGGCGCCGTCGTGATGCTGCTGCCGTTCTATTGGATGATCGTCACGGCGTTCAAGGATGGCCAGACCGCCGCCGCGTTTCCGCCCGTCTGGACTCCGTCACGCATCGCGACCAAAGCCCCTGATCCCAAGACCGGCGAGATGATCCGCGTGGTTCCCCTCGGCACGGCGCAACGCACCGGCGAACAGGTCCGCGTCGTACCCTATGACAACATGGTCTTTCGCCGCGTGCAGGAATCCGACTTCAGCGTGACGAAGGAAATCCCCGACCCGGATTTCGTGTTTCTCTCCGATCCCGCGCTCTTCCAGACAGATTCGGTAATCAGCCTGGACCTGAAGAACTTCCGCCGCGCGTGGTATCGGCCCGAGGAATCGAGCCGCGGCCAAGTCAACTTTCAGACCTACTTCGCCGTCTCGATCATCAGCAGCCTGCTGGCGACCGTCGGCACGCTGATAACCTCCGCGCTCGCGGCGTTCGCGTTTGCCCGGCTCGTTTTCTGGGGAAAGACCTATCTCTTCTACATCGTCCTCGCCACGATGATGGTGCCGGGCCAGGTGCTCCTGATTCCAAACTTCCTCATCCTCTCCAGCATCGGCTGGCTGGATACCTGGGCCGCGCTGGTGGTGCCGTGGCTGGCTTCCGTCTTCACGATCTTCCTGATGCGCCAGTTTTTCATGACGATCCCGGAGGACCTCTGGGACGCGGCGCGGATCGACGGCGCCTCGCGATTCCGATATCTGTGGCAGGTGGTGGTTCCGCTTAGCCGCCCCGTGTTCGTCACGGCGGGAATCTTCGACTTCCTGAACAACTGGAACTCGCTCCTGTGGCCGTTGATCGTGACAAGCACGCCGCGTATGAGGACGCTGATGGTGGGGTTGCAGAACCTGAACGACGACGCCGGCGCGGAGTTCCACATCCTGATGGCGGCGAGCTGTTTCGCTGTGCTCCCGGTGGTCCTCGTCTTCTTTTTCCTTCAGCGATTCTTCATCGAGGGCATCGCCCGCACGGGACTCAAGTAGCGCGCGCGATTTCTGTCTGCGCCATCTCCTGGATGATCGAGTCCAGGCTCCGCTCCAGCCGCCAGCCCGGATAGTCCCGCCGGAATTTCGTCAAGTCGCTGATGTAGCAGATGTGATCGCCCACTCGGTTGCGATCGAAGTAGGTGTGGCGGATCGGCTTGCCGACGATCTCGCCGATGCGCGCGATTGCCTCCAGCATCGACACGCTGTTTGCCCGCCCCCCGCCCAGATTGTATACCTCGCCCGGGCGCGGGCTTGATCGATACGCCTCGAAGGCCCCGATCACGTCGGCACTGTGGATGTTGTCGCGGACCTGCTTTCCCTTGTACCCAAAGATCGTGTACTCCTCGCCACGCACCGCCACGCGCACGAGGTAGTTCAGGAAGCCGTGAAGCTGCACCCCGCTGTGCGATGGCCCCGTCAGGCAGCCGCCGCGGAAGATGCCCACCTTCAGGCCGAAATAGCGGCCATACTCCTGGGCCATGATGTCGGCGGAGAGCTTCGACGCCCCCATGATCGAATGCGTGGACTGGTCGATGCGGCACGATTCGGCGATGCCGTCGCGATCCGCGGGCCGCGCGTAGTCCCAGCGCGTTTCCAACTCCGCCAGCGGAACCTCGTTGGGGGCGTCTCCATACACCTTGTTGGTGCTCATGTGGATGAACACCGCGCCGGGGGCGTGGAGGCGCGTCGCCTCCAGCAGGTTCAGCGTCCCCATCGCGTTGACCTCGAAGTCCAGCAGCGGAATCTCCCGCGCCTTGTCGTGGGAGGGCTGCGCCGCGCAGTGGATCACAAGCTCGGGCTGGAACTCGGCGAAGTGCGCGAACACATGCCCGCGATCCCGGATGTCGATCGCGTGATGCTGGAAGCGCGTCGTGCGATCCCTCAACCGTCGCAGGTTCCAGATCGTGTCGCCCGCCGCGCCGAAAAACTCCGCGCGCATGTTGTTGTCGATCCCCGACACCTCGTCGCCGCGCGCGTCATAGAACAGCACCGCCTCGGAGCCGATCAGACCATTGCAGCCAGTGACGAGCACGCGCATCGAGTCATCCTTTTACCTGAGTTCGTTCCGACAGAAGCCACGAGGAGAATGGGAAACGGGGAAAGGGGAATGGAAAAAAAAGGTGGTCGCGCTGGGGAGCACCTTCCGCCTTTTCCGCCGTCTTCATTCCCGATTCCCCATTCCCTTCCTATGCCTGCGAACTTCCACCCTTGGCAACAGCGCCTCCACTTCGGCCCGCGTGCCGATATGCCCCTGGGGTGTGGCGCAGGTCGCCGCCGAAGCGGCGACGCCGAGGGCGAGGGATTCGGGGAAGCTCTTCTTCGCGGCGAGGCCGAATAAGAGTCCCGCCGCAAAGGAATCCCCCGCGCCCATGGTACCCTGCACCTCGATCCGGGGGGGCGTCGCGATCCAGCACTCGTTTTCCCACACCCCCACCACGATGTCGGCCCCATCGGTCACCACGGCGGAGCGGGCGCCGCGCGCCACCAGTTCCCGCGCGGCGGCGACGATCTCTTCCGTGGTGGAGAGCGTCGTATCCAGCGTGTGCTCCAGTTCTTGCCGGTTCGGCTTCGCGACCAGCGGATTCTCCGCCAGCGCCTCCAGCAGCGCTGGCCCTTCCGCGTCGATCAGCACCGGGCGGTTGCGCTGCGTTGCCATCGCGGCAAGTGCCGCGTAAGTGTTGGGTGGGCTTCCGGGCGGAAGGCTCCCGCCGAGCGCCACCATGCGCGCCCGCTGGAGCTGTTGCTTGTAGAGAAGCCGGAAATGTTCCAGGTGCGACGCCTCCATCGGGGTCCCCGGCTGGTTCACCTTCAGCGACCTCGCCGAGGCCGGGTCGATGATCTGGATATTCGTCCGCATCTCTCCCGGCATGTTGATATACACGATGCTGAACCCGGCCGACCGCGCCAGGCGCTGGAACTCCTGCACCGTGTCGCTTCCCACCACAGTCAATGCCACCGTCGGCTCGCCCAGTTCGCGCAGCACCCGCGAGACGTTGATCCCCTTGCCGCCCACCGACTTGCGGACGGCTGTCGCGCGGTTCAGCTCGCCGGATTCCCACCCGGGAACCTCCAGGGTCAGGTCCATCGCCGGGTTGAGGGTAACGGTGATGATCACGTGTGGATGTCTATACAAAGCCCACGAGGCAGTACTTCTTCTTCCCCGCGCGCAGGATCAGCATCGTGTCGCTGGCCAGATGCCCCGCGGTCACCACGCGGTCGTCCTCCCCAACGGGAACATCGCTGTTGTTGAGATAGACTCCGCCTTGGGAGAGAAGGCGCTTCGCCTCTTTCTTGCTCTCTGCCAGACCGGCTCGCGTCACAAGATCCACCATCGCCAGACCCGCGTCCAGATCGGCCCGCGGAATCTCCACCGACGGCACGTCCTGAAACAACCCGCGCAATTCCGCATCGGACTGTTTTTCCAGCCGCCCGCCAAAAAGCGCCTCCGACGCATCGCGCGCCTTGTCGGCCTCCGCCGCGCCGTGGACCATCGCCGTCACCGCGTGGGCGAGTGCGCGCTGGGCCACGCGCCTGGATGCGTCAGCCGCGTGCTCAACCATCGTCGCCGCGATCTTCTCCAGCGGCAGCAGCGTCATCATCTTCAGGTAGGACTCCACCATGGAGTCCTCTCGCTGGATCCAGAACTGGTAGAATTCATAGGGACTGCGCCGCTCGCCGTTCAGCCAGATCGCGCCACCCGCGCTCTTGCCCATCTTGTTCCCGGCCGCGTCCACCAGCAGCGGCGTCGTCATGCCGAAGGCCTGCTTCCCCAGCGTCCGGCGGATCAACTCAATCCCCGCCGTGATGTTCCCCCACTGGTCGCTCCCGCCGCTTTGGAGCACGCATCCCTGCTTCTCGAATAGGTGCTTGAAATCGTAGGCTTGGAGCAGCATGTAGCTGAACTCCGTGAAGCTCATTCCCGACTCCGAATCCAGCCGCGTGCGGACGCTGTCCTTGGCCAGCATGTCGCCCATGCGGAAGTGCTTCCCCACGTCGCGCAGGAAGTCGATGAAGCCATAGCCCGCCAGCCAGTCCGCGTTGTTCAGCAGCAGCGCTGCATTCGCGCCGCCGAAGTCGAGAAACCGGCTCAAATCAGACTTGATCCCCGCCAAGTTGACCGCGAGCTGCTCCGGCGTCAGCAGGTTGCGCTCCGTGCTCTTCCCGCTCGGGTCGCCGATCATCCCCGTCCCGCCGCCCGCCAGCGCGATGGCCCGGTGCCCCGCCAACTGGAAATGCTTCAGCACCATGATGCCCACCATGTTGCCGATGTGCAGCGAATCCGCCGTCGGGTCGAACCCCACATACACCGCGATCGGCCCGCGCCCCGCCAACTCCTCCAGCGCCGGGTCGGTCACATCGCGCAGGAGCCCGCGCTCCCTCAACGTCTGAATCACATTGCTCATGGGGTGTCCCGATCAGCCTCCGCCGCAGTGGCCCTGCGGCTCGCGCCGCAAAGCGGGCGAATTCAAGGCCCGGGGGGGAAGTTGGGCAAGCGGGATGGTGGTGGGAACCTAGCGGCCGATGAGTCGATCATCGTCGGCGTGGATCCCTATCCAGAACCAAACGATTTCTCCGGCATCGATCACTCCCAGTGCCCGGTAGCCTCGGAGACTCGCCCCGACCAAATGGGCCGCTCGCTTCGAACCTTTTTAAAGCGCAGGCTCGGATGCGAACTATTCCTAACCCACAGCCTGTACGCCTTTACCGCCTGACGGCGAACTTCCGGCTGAAGAGCGGCCAGCGCGATACGAAATGCTCGGGTGGTGTGCGACTTTACTTCAAGAGATCATCCAAGGGTTGAGTCTCTCCCCGCCTGTGCTCCGCAAGCGCCGCGTCGGCGAGGGCCAACAGCTCTGCCTGGGACGAGGCAAACTGGTTCTCCTACCGCTTCTCTGAATCAAGTTCTGCCATCCCCGGGCGGCGATGGCGTCCTGCTGGTCAGAGGGGATGGCCTGAAGTCGCTCGAATGCCTTGTGGAGCAGGCTGGTTCTCATGGCAAGTGCCTCGGGCGGCGAGATGTGAAGAATTGTGCACAGGAGGCCTTGGCCATCCAGTGGAATCGACACGGGAGGCTGGCGGCCATTCAGCGCCGACCCGATGCCAGCCGCCAAGACCACCACAACCCCTTGCCTTCCACCCCCACACGCCTTCCACTGTCCGACCCTCTGGCGTCAGGCGCGCGGGGGGGAGCCCACCGGGGGAGTTGGCCTTGATCAGCAATCGTGTTCTCGCCGTTCTGGCGGCAGTTTTTCTCCTCGTCTCCGTGGGGCGGACGGTGTCCGCGGCGGAGATCGACGTTCCGATCATGAAGTCCTCCGAGTTGAAGCGGGGGATGAAGGGCTATGGGCTCTCGGTGTTCTCGGGCGTGGCCACGGAGCGGTTCGACGTAGAGGTGCGCGGCGTCATCAAGAACGCCTTTGCCGATGGCGACATGATCATCGTGGAAGCGACGCACCCAATCATCACAGGCCACGGCGTGATCGCGGGGATGAGCGGCAGCCCGATCTTTATCGACGACAAACTGGTGGGCGCGCTGGCCTATGGGTGGGGCTTCTCCGTGCGCGGCATCTGTGGCGTGACCCCGATCGAGAACATGCTGGAGGTTTATGACCTGGTGTCGGAGGAGTCCAAGGTCTCCCCCGACGAGTACCCCGCGAATTTCTCCCAATGGCCGGAGGCGCGCGCGGCGTTTGCGGCAAACCTGCCGGATCGCATGCGCCCGGTGACGGTGGCCCCGGCGGAGCTGGCGGCGATGGGACTGGATGCCAGCGACGGCGCCACGTTCGAGCCGCTCGCCTCGCCGATTCTCGCGGGAACGCGCAGCCCCCACGTGATGCGCGCGCTTTCTCAGATGCTGGCGGGGACGCCGTATCAACCCGTCATGGCGGGTGGATCGATGGGCTCCGGCGAGAACCCCGCCTATGCCGACGCCAAGCCGGAGAACGGCAGCGCGTTCAGCGTGAACCTGTGCGAGGGCGACCTGAACATGGCCTCGCTGGGCACCGCGACCTATGTGGGCGCGGACCGCTTGGTGGGCTTTGGCCATCCGATGTTTGGCGCGGGAGCGGTGGATATGCCGATGTCCCTGTCGGAGGTCATCGCCGTGGTGCCGTCGCTCTCTCGCCCGTTCAAGATGGGCAACGCGGTCAAGTCAATCGGCGCGCTGCGCCAGGATCGGCTCCCCGCCGTGGGCGGCACGTTCAAGGCGCGGGCGCGCATGATCCCCCTCACTATTTCTGTCAAGGCCGCGGAAACGGAAACCGACCGCACGTTCAACTTCCGCCTGTGGGACAATCGCGACTATCTGCCGATGCTGCTGATGAGCTGCTATCTGGAGTCAATGGATCGCGCCGCGCGCCTGGATGGGGCGATGAACCTTCGCTACGATCTCTCGATCTCATTGCAGGACGGGCGCGTGCTCAAGAACGGCGACTTTATTTCCGACGCCGGCTTCGCGAGCTTTTTTGGCGGCATGACGATGGCGGGAGAGATTCAGGCCCTCAGCGGCAATCGCTTCAAGGCCATCGCGATCGAGCGCCTGGACCTCTCCATTGCCGTGGGCCAGGAGCAGAAGCTGCTCGTGCTCAACCGCGTGGTGAAGAACAAGACGACGCTTAAGCCCGGAGAGACATTCCGCGGCGAACTGGAGTTCCTTCGTTGGCGCAAGGAGCCGGAACTCATCCCCTTCGCCGTGGAGCTCCCCCGCGATCTGCGCCCCGGGAAGTACGAGATCACCGTAGTGGACGGGCCGGGCCGCCTCGCAGCCGAGCGCAGGCTTCGGCCCGAGCTCGGGCGCGTGGAATCCTTCGACGAACTGGTCCGCTCGCTCGAACCCAAGTTTCCATCGGACTACTTGTATATCCTCCTCCAGGCGCCACGCGACCACATGGTGATCGATGGCTACAAGATCCCCGACATGCCCGCCAGCGTTGCTGGCGCCACCCGCGCATCGGCTCGCCAGGCCACGCAGCTCGGCGCGACAAAGGGGACGCTGTTTTCCGAAACCCGCCGCCAGTTTCCCGCCATGGTCGCCGGCGGCGCCGTGATCGCCATCGATGTCGTGGAACCCTGATCTGTATAGATGCATAGACGCACCGCGCCGAAACAAAACCTCCACAGGAACTGCCACTTGAATCGCCACTACCCGCTCATCGCGCTCTTTGCCATCCTGATGGGGGTGTTTGCCTCCGACGTCCGCGCCGTCCAGACGGAGGTCTTCCTCGACGATACCGTCGCCGACTTCGCGGGCGGCGACCTGACCACCGCAACGCTCACATCCAAGGGCATCCTGCGCCCGCCATTCCGCCGCGAGCTGCTGGCCCAGCCCGACGCCGCCATCGTGTGGAACATCGCCGAGCACGGCGACGCGCGCTACATTGCCACCGGCCACGAGGGGCGGCTGTTTCGCCAGTCGGGGAGCGGCGAGCCCACGCTCGTCCACAAGTTCAAGGAGTCCTCGCTCTACGCGATTCTCTCCGACGAGCAGGCGGGCCTCCTCGTCGGCGCCAGTCCCGGCGGAAAGGTCTATCGCATCGAGGACGGCAAGGAACCCGCAGTTTTCGCATCCACCGGCGCCGCCGTGGTCTGGGATCTCGTGCGTCAGGGAGATGCAATCTACGCGGCGACTGGCTCCAAGCCCCAGATTGTCCGCATCGCCGACGATGGCACCACGGCGACGCTGGGCAAGATGCCCGAGGTGCTCAACATTCTCGATCTCGCGCCGATTCCGAACTCCGGCGATCTGCTCGCCACGACTCAGGGGCCGGGCTATCTGCTGCGCGTCACCCCGGAGGGAAAGGTCACCGTCCTGGTCGATCCCGAGCAGGAGGAAGTGCGCCGCGTCGCAGTGCTCCCCGATGGCTCCTTCGTGGCCGCAGTCAACGGCGTGCGCTCGCCCGGCGACAAGGCGCTTGAGCGCGCCCCCGCCGCCGAGGTCCAGAAGGCGGGTCCCAAGCCCAAACCCGAGAGCTTCATCGTCCGCGTCTATCCAGACGGCATGACGCGCGAGTGGTGGACCTCGATGGAGTCTCCGATTCACGATCTCTTCGCCCGTCCCGATGGATCCATCATCGTCGCCGCCGGGCTGTCGGGAAATCTGATCCTCGTGACGCCCGAGGGTGATGCCGACCTTGCCGGCGTCTCCGACGACGACGTGCTGGCGCGGCTCGCTCCCGCCGCGAACGGTGGGTTTCTTCTGGGCACCGGTTCCGCCGCGGCGGTGCTATCGTTCGACAGTGCCGGCCTGCAGAAGGGCATCTTCGAATCTCGCGTCCACGACGCCAAGGGAACTGTCCGCTGGGGGCGCATTCGCGCGCGTCTCGACGCGGCTGACGGCGCCATCACCATCGCCACGCGCAGCGGCAACACCGCCAAGCCCGACGACACATGGCACGATTGGACGACGCCCACCGATTTCAATTCCGGGGAGTTCGTCGCGGCGAGCCCCGCCGCGCGATTCTTCCAGTATCGCCTCGAGTTGTCGCTCGCCGATTCGCTCCGCGCCGCGACGCCCGAGGTTGACTTTGTCCGCGTCTTCTACACCCGCCCCAACGAGGCCCCCGGGCTCACCAACCTCGTGGTTGGCGCGCCAAAGCAGAAGCCACCCGGTCCCCCCGGTCCGCCGCCCATCGTGGCGAAGATCGAGCCGTTTCCCCACTCCAACCCCGGCGCCCTGGAAGCGACATGGGTTCCACAGGACCAGAACAACGACACTCTTCTGTTCGATGTCCATCTTCAAGAGGCGGGGGAGAAGGAGTGGACTCGCCTCGAGAAGGAGATCACAGATCCGCGCCTCGTTTTCGACACCACCCAGATCCCCGACGGCGAGTATCGCTTGCGCGTGGTGGCAAGCGACCTTTCCTCCAACACTCCGGCTGAGGCGCTCAAGGCCGAGGCCACCAGCGGGCTCTTCCTCGTGGACAATTCGGCCCCCGCGCTGATTCTCCTCTCCAGCGTGCGCGATTCAGATGAGCAGGTCACCGTCCGCTTCCGCGCCGAGGACGCTGCCAGCGTCGTCGCCGGCGCCGCTTGGCGCGCGGGTTTTGGCGATTTTATTCGCGTCTTTCCCGAGGACTCGTCCAGCGACCAGTTCTCCGAGACGTTCACTTTCGTCGTGAAGGGCGAGGATGCCCGCCGCGGCGGATTCGTCACCGTCGCCGCCACGGACGAGGCTGGAAACACCACGTTGATGAAGGTCGCCCTTGACTGAGAAACGCCAAACAACCCTTCGCGAGCGCCTCGCTCGCGCCGACCCGAGCCTCACGATTCCGGCCTCCGTCGCTGTTGCTGAGATGGAACCCGGTGTGCGCGTGTCACAAGTCGCGGCTGATTCGCTCGCGGAGCGGGCGGGCATTGTAGTCGGCGAGACCCTGGTCGAGATCAACGGCCGCGGCGTTCGCGACACGGTGGACCTCTACTTTCACGGCGCCGACGAAGATCTTGTGGTCGCGATGAAGAACGCGGCAGGCGTGACCCGCAAAGTTCGCATCGCCAAGGAATCGCCGGAGGACTCCCTTGGCATCGAAGTCGAGCAGTTCACCACCCAGAACTGTGGCTGCAACTGCGTCTTCTGCTTCGTCCACCAGTTGCCCGACAATATGCGCAAGTCGCTCTACGTGAAGGACGAGGATTATCGCCTTAGCTTCATGCAGGGCTCCTACATAACCGGGACGAATCTGAAGGACTCGGACCTGGAGCGCATCGCCGAGCAGCGCCTGACCCCGCTGTATATATCCGTCCACGCGGTGGACGAGGAAATCCGCCGATTCCTCCTGGGCCTCAAGCGCGCCCGCCCCATCCGCGAGGTGCTCGCCTTCTTCAAGCGCCACCGCATCCAGATGCACTCCCAGATCGTGCTCTGCCCGGAGATCAACGACGGCGCCGTGCTTCAGGAGACACTCGATACTCTCGTCTCCTACCATCCCACTGTCCAGAGCATCGCCATCGTGCCGATGGGCCTGACCAAATGGCGCGATGGGCTCCCCGACCTCAAGCCCGTGACGCCCGCCTATGCGCGCAAGTTTCTGAAGGATCTGAAGCCGCGCCTTCGCGCGCTGGAGGAGAAATTCGGCGAGCCGATCGCGCTCCTCGCCGACGAGTGGTACCTAATCGCCGGCCTGCGCCCGCCCAGCTATTCCAAGTATCCCGATCTGCCACAGCTCGAAAACGGCGTCGGCATGGTCTATCACTTCTACAAGGACTTCGCCGAGGCGCGCCGCGCGCTTCCCCCCCGCCTCGACCGCAAGTGGCGCGTCGCCGCTATCACCTCGACACTCAGTCCTCCGGTCCTTCGCCGCATCATCGAACTATGCCAGACCTGCGAGGGCCTTACCATCGACGTATTGCCGACAACCAACACCGTCTTCGGCGAAACGATCCACGTGACGGGCCTTCTCTGTGGGTCCGACATCGGCAAGACGATCAAGCACAACCCGTTCTATGACCAATACCTGCTGCCGGGAAACTGCCTGCGCAAGTACGACCAGCGCTTTCTCGACGACATGACCCTCGACCAGATGCGCGCCGAAACCGGCAAGCTGATCACGCCCGTCCTGGGCGGCGCGCTCGACTTCGCCGTGACGATCCTGGAGCACGCCGTCGGACTCGCCCACCACCCCGTCGGCAATCATCCGTTCCTGCAGAAGCACTGGAGTAACAGCTGAAAGAAGGGAATGGGGAATAGGGAATGGGGAAAAAGCGGAGCCGCTGATTTTTCAAGCTGCCGGAAACGACCGTCCGAGCGGCGAATGCCATTCCCCGTTCCCGATTCCCCTTCCTTACCCCCGGCTTGAATCCGAGGTAATATCCTCGTTGCGAAAGAGCAGGCGCTGCAACGCCTCGCGGGTCTCGCGGGTCAGTTGCGTGAACTGGATGCCGATGGTACAGGTCTCGCCGCGGCGGACGTTGTCCAAGCGCATCCACACGAGCTTGCCGTTCAGCGTGAGTGGCTGGCTCTCGTCGGGGATGGTGAGCTTGAGTTCCGCCAAGCGCTGAAACTTCAGCATTTTCGAGAACAGCGCCCGGCTCAGCGCATCGGTCGTCAGGCTCATTCCGTCAAGGCTCAGGTCCTGGGTCGTGGCGCTAAAATGGAGCGGTGTCTTGGTCTCGTCGGGGAGGCAGATCGTCGCGCGCACGTCCACCGCGCGGACAACGCGCATCGGGCGCGGGATACTGCTGCGCTTTCCGATGGAAACCGGAGGCACGGGCCCCATTTGGGCCACTTCCTGATCGTCCCGCAGATAGAAACCGAAAATCATGTCGCCAATTCCGATCTGGTCCTGATGCTGGAGATCCAAGGTGTCCAGCACCCGGACGCGGTTCACATAAACTCCGTTGCGACTCCCCAGATCGCGAATCGAGCAGCGCGGCCTATCGAACGGCGTCGAGCAGTTGTCCCACCGGAGAACGGCGTGGACGCGCGAGACGGAGGGATTGTCCAGTACCACGTCGCAGTTCGCGTCGCGGCCAAGCGTGGTCTCGGGGCCTATCAACGTGCGGACGAATCGCTCCGGCCCGCCGTCGATCAGGGTGATGCTCGGCATGATGCGTCGGCGGGCAGCGGGCTGCGAGCCTCCCCCAAGGTGGTATGGGAGCGTGGTCGAGTAGGCCTTTTCCTGCGCCCGCACCTTTCTCCGCTGCTCGTCGTCCATTGAGATCATCCCTTTGATGCGGGCGCCAAAGCCCCATCTTGTAAAGCGACTTGCCGATTGTGGCTTCCCCGGCCCCGCAAAGCGCAAACGGATTATTTGAAGATAAATGACTGCTCATAGACGGTCCCGTCGCCCGAAAGCGTCAGGACTTCCAGGATGTCGGACTTCAACCCGTCGTTGTGGGCCACCAGCGAATACGTTCCCGGGGTCAGGTGCCCGATGGCAAAGCGACCCTCGTTGTCTGCCTTTACGGTCCACTTCCACGAGTCGCGGAAGGCTGCCACGCCACTCTGCGGGGCGGAGAGTAGCTCCAGCGTCAGCTCCTGCTTCTTGACCGGCGTCTTCTCGTCGCTGCGCAGGAATAGCCCTTTCAGCGTAATCGACCCAGCCTTCACCACGATCTGGTTTTCCCGCCCCACCACGGACGTAACTCCGGCCCAGTTGGCCTTCTTGCCATCCGCCGTTGGCGCTGTCACGGAGATCAGGTAGTAGCCCTCGATCAGGTTCTCTACGGAGAAGCGCGAGCCGAAATCGTTGGTCATCGCGATCGGCGAGTTTGTCATCGGTTCCCGTGTCCCGCGAAGCGGATAGGCCACCACGAGCGCCCGGGAAATCTGCACCGTGCTGGGCCCCGCGAGCTGCACGATCAACTTCGAGTTCGCCCACAGCGCAACATCCTGCTCCGTGGGGCGCGTCGCCGAAACGAGCAGGTCGAGGCTACTGGCGACGCTCCGCTCGTGGAGCTTCCCGCTATAGGATACCATCTGCCCGCCGGGGATCAGGCCCCGTAGCGAGTAGCGCCCGCCGCCGTCAGTTGTCACGCGGCGAAAGTCGGTTCCGAGCGCCGCGCGGGCCTCCACCAAGATGCTCTTCGCGGGGTCGCCCACTCCATCCAGCACCTTTCCAAACAAGATCGCGCCCGAATCCACTTCGATCGGATCGATTTCCGTTAAGTTGTTCCGCGTTACGCGGACGAGTTCCACAGACTTCGGCAAGTAGTCCGCATGAGTCAGTTCCAAGGTATAGATCCCCGGCACGACTGTATTGAACATCGCCACGCCGCTCACGTCCGTCTTCGCGGAAGGCCCGCCGGGAACCAGTTTTCCCACCAGGCCCGGGATGGCCTCCTTCGTGGCGAGATTCACGGCGCGGAAGCGGAGCTTCCCTCCGATGGTC
>JBBQYG010000045.1:0-26597 GCA_038208905.1 Candidatus Sumerlaeia bacterium
GTGACTCTCGAAAGTCCTGTCGTATTCCAACGTAGCTTGGGCGTCTCGCCCGAGCCTCGTCGCCCCCACACGCGGGCAAGATGCCCACGATACTCTTTTACGGCGTCCTCCATCGCGACAAGACTTTCGAGAACCGCTCTAACCGATCGTAGAATGGTTCTTGACGTCTGCGTGGTGAACGTCAGGGTGGCGTGGGCGTCTCGCCCGCGTCCCGTCGAAAGGCGGTAGATTCGCCAATCCGTCGGTGAATAGATCGGATGCATCATGAGCTGGCAAGCGTGGGCACTTCTGTCGGCGTTGTTTGCGGGGATGACGGCGGTCCTTGCAAAGGTCGGCGTGCGTGATATCGATTCGAACCTGGCGACGGCGATCCGGACGACGGTGATTCTCGTCATCGCGTGGGGGATCGCGCTCCTTCGCGGCACGGGGTCGTTTGCGGCGATCACGGGAAAGACGTGGCTGTTCCTGGTGCTCTCCGGCATCGCGACGGGGGCGTCGTGGCTCTGCTACTTCCGCGCGCTGCAGCTTGCCGACGCGTCCAAGGTGGCGCCACTCGACAAGCTTAGCGTCGTCGTCGCGATCGCCCTCGCCGCGCTCTTCCTCGGCGAGTCCCTCAGTTGGAAGCACTGGGTCGGCGGCAGTCTCATCGTCGCGGGCGCGTGGCTGGTGTCGAGGGCGTGACGCCGACGCCACTATCGTAGGAGGCCGCTCCACGGCGGCGTGGGGGGAGCCCCGCCCACGCCACCGTGTCTGCATCGGCGCGGGCCGGGCGCCCGCGCGACTCTACTGCTCGCCGGGAAAGCGGTTCTTCACGCGGAAGGTGACATCCACGATTTTCTTGTCGGCGGGCTTTCCCTTGGTGGCGGCGGGGAGCTCGACGAGGATGACGAGTTCGCCGAGGGATTTCTTCTCGGTGGTGACGCCGTCGGAGGTGATTTCGCGGACTTCCCAGTCGCCGGAGAGGGTCTCGTGGACCTTGAGGGTGACGGGTTCATCCTTGAAGTTCTCGACTTCGTACCGGAGCTGGCGCACCTGGTCGAAGAGCACGACGCTGTTGCCGGTGTTGCGGCGGATATTCTCCTGCTCGTCCTTCACGAGGCGCCGCTTGAGCACCACGTTCTTGACGGAGCCCAGGGTGATCTCGGCCTTCTCGCCGGGGGGTGTGTCCGAGACCATGTCCTCGCCGAGGAAGATGGAACTCTCCAGGCCGTCGTCGCCGAAGAGGCGAATTTTTCCGCCGGGGAGCTTGTACTTGCCGAGGGCGGATTCGGTCTTGTTGGCGATCTCGTACACCAGGTCCACGGCCTCGCCATCCTCGCCGAGAAAGGAGCCATAGCCTGGCCGCGCGACGTAGAGCTTCTGGATTGGAAGCTCCTTGTTGCGCGCGGCGACGAAGCGGCGGTGCTCTCCGGAATCGACGGAGCGCGAGAGGTCGTCCATCGGGGGGACGCGGATCACGGTGTCGTCGAGGTTCTCTCCGCTGGCGTTGGATAGGTGGAGGTACTGGCGAAAGTCGCCGGCGGTCTCCTTCTGGTTCACGTGGATTTCATAGGACGTGCTCTTGCTGACGCCATAGAGGACGTAGCTGACGCGGATGCGTTCCGTGCGCGCCTCGGGGGAGAAGACCTCCCACGTGAGGGCGTTTTCGTTGGGCGGAAACGCGGTGGAGATGACCTTGGTCGCGGTGTCTCCGTCGCCGGGATTGGTGAGGAGTTCGAGCAGGACGGAATTCTGGTCGATGTTCACTCCGTTCCAGGCGAAGTCGATGGAGTTGGCGCCCTGTTGCAGGGGGATTTCGCGCTCTTCGTAGAGGAGCGTCGCGTTGGGATTCTCGAGGCTGGTGACAAGGCTGCTGCGGTCGGGGAGCGTGACGAGCTTGGTGCGGGCGGGGGCGTTTGCCACCGCGCCCATTGCAAGCGCCACAGTCATCACGAGGAGTGTCTTCTTCATGGTTGGATTCCTTTCGCGGTGGATGGTCAGCGGCGGGGCCGCGGCATGGGGGCGGGCGGCGCGGGGGCGATGCCCTTTGACCGCGTGCCTTGGTGAATCACGGCGTCGTATTCGATCTTGAGCGTCCCGCTGGCGGGAACCTTGAGGTTCCAGCGCACGGAGGTTTGATCGACGCGCTCATAGCCGGTGTCGCTGACCTTGGCGAATTCCCAGTCGCCATCGATGTAGTGCGTCAGCTTGAAGGGGATTTCGCGCTCGCGGGAATTCTTGATCTCCAGCGTCACCGTCCGCGTCACGTCCCACCCGATCACATTGCCGCTGGAATCGAAATCGAAGTTGCCGCGCGCGTCGCCTTGGATTTTTTCCTCGAAGAGGACGAGTCCATCGCTGCCGAGGTTGAGTTCGATATCCTCGCCGACGGGGACGTATTTGCTGCTGGTGTTCCCCTCGAACCGCATGCCGCCGCGGCCGTCGTCTGAATAGACGTAGTAGCCGCCGTCGGGAAGGGGTTCCTTGCCGAGCTTGTGCTTCTCGGTATTCTGGAGCTTGTAGAACTTGAGAACCTGATCGCCATAGCGGCGCGGGTCGAGCTCGTAGCTGAGGTCGAAGGGGATCGCGGTGACGGTGGGATTCGGGAGTTCCTTTCCCCACCCGCTGGCGATGTCCTCCTTCCCCTCCACGGCAAAGAGGAAGTATTCGCTGACGGCTTTCTTCACGATCTCCTTGGCCTCCATGCGCATCCCGGAGAAACCGGCTATCGACGGGGCGGGCGCATTCATCGCGCGCGACTTTCGCATATCCATCCTGTCGGCCTCCATGACGGCATCGGCGAGTACCATGCGGGAGGCTTCCTCCTGACCAACGTTGATGCCGCGGCGGGCGAGTTCGGCGATGAGCTCCACAAGGTTGACCTCGCCGACAACCACGCGCGTCACGGCGTCGTTGAAGTCCTCTCCGCTGTTGTTGCGGACGGTGGTGAACTGCTGGAGGGAGAATTCGGTCTCCGCCGCGTTGGCCTTCACCACATAGTCAGCGGACCAGCTCAGGCCGCTGGCGAAGTAGGTGATCTCCGCCTGGGCGCTGGTGGGTTCGTCGGCCTCGATGTTCCACACCACGAGCTGGCTGGTGTTGGACGGATAGACGGCATCGAGCACGACAAGGCCCTTTGCGGAGGGGAAATCGATCTGGAGGCTGGTGGGATCGATGAGCGTGTTGGCCCAGGAGAACTGGATCTCGTTCTTCCCCTTCGCGAAGCTGAGCGTTCGCGTCTCGCGGACGAGGGTGAGGTCCTGGGAATTGTAGATCGTGAGTTCCGTCTCGTCGCGCCCGGGGAGCGTGACCAGGTCGATCTTGGCGGGTGCGATGGCCGCGGCGCCCAGCATCAGCGCGATGGCGGCCAGCGTTGCCCGGCGCCATGCGGCGCGCGTATATACCATGGGCGGATGCCTCCTTGGTGGGATTGGGGTGGGGCTAGCCGCGCGGCGCGCGCGGGCCCGGTTACTTTCGCTGCACTTCGTCATACTGGCGCTTGGCGGCGGCGACGCGGCTTGCGATGGCCTTGTCGCCGCTGCTCTCGTACAGGTCGATGAACTTGCGGAGCGCTTCCTTCTCCTGCCTGATCTTGTTCTGCTTCTTCAGCGACTGCGCCAGGCCATAGAGCGCCGCCGCGTTGACATCGGGGACCTCGGGGTAGAGGCGGACGACCTCGGCAAAGGCGCTCTCGGCTTCGGCAAAGCGTTCCATCTCCATGCGCGACTGGGCCAGGGCGAGGTGCGACGGCGGCGTATAGACGCGGTCGTTGGGGAACCGCCTCACGACCGCCTCCAGCGCGGCCTCCGCCTTCTCGAATTCGTCGTTGCGCAACTTGCGGTCAATCGTCTCTCCCGCGGCCTGGAACTGGCGGTTGGCCACCTGGGCCTGCTCCTTGGCCGTGGGGCGGTCGGGCACCACGATCTCGCCCTTTCCGGTAACGGTCTTGCAACCCACCGCAAGAATCAGCACCAGAGCGATGCAGATAGATCGCCATACAAACACCGTGCCGTCCCCCGCCTTTCCCTGCGTCTCCCTGCCCTTCCCCGCCGTTGTATAGACACACGTTCCTGTGATCATGTTCCCGAGTCTCCTTGTTGGTGTCGTTTTTTTTCCGACTGGTCGTCCAGGTACTCCTGCAGGATCACGGCGGCGGCGATGCGGTCGATCAGGCCCCGGTCGCCATCGGCGCGGCGCCCGGCATGGCCACGGGCCGCGCCGGAGGAATGCCGCTCGTCCCACCACTCGATTTTCAGCGCGGGAAACCGCCGCGCCATCGAGCGCGCGAATGCGCGGGTCTTCTCCGCCTGCTCGCCCTCGGCCCCGCCCTCCAGCAGCGGCAGCCCCACCACACAGAGCGTCGCCCCGCTCTCCTCCACGATGCGTTGCAGCGCGTCCAACACCTGAGACCGCCCAAGGCGCTCCACGGTTTGCAACGGCTCCGCAATGACCCCCGACCGCGAGATCGCCACGCCAATCCTCACGTCGCCCACATCGAGGGCGATCGCCACCGGCTGGCGATTGGGGGACGCGGTAGTCATTGCACGATCCGGCGCGCCGGCGCCGAGGGGGGCAAGGGGGGGAATGGGGAATGGGGGGGTCGATACATATCCCATCTGCTCTCGATTGTCCAGCCGCCTGGTGGAACCAGTTGCCGATTCCCGATTCCCGATTCCCTGCTCTTGACGATCCCGCCGCACCGGAAGAACGATCCCGCCCATGAGCCCAAACCCTTCCAGCCTGAAGTTCGATACGGAACGCCTCAAGGACGGCCCGCTGAGCGTGGAGTTGAGCGACCCGCCGTCGGTGTATGATCTGGAGGACGATCCGGAGTACGTGTTCCCCGATCCCGTGCGGCTGTCGGTGACGCTGCGCCTGGTGGGGACGACGGTGCTGGTGAACGGCACGATCGAGACGAACGCGCGGGCGGAGTGCGCGCGGTGCCTGGAGCCGGTGGCGATCCCCCTACGCGCGGCGGTGACGATCGCGTTCATGGCGGACGAACGTCTGCTGGTGAGCGAGCAGAACCCGGAGCCGGTCGATGACGATTCGTTCTACTACAACGGCGAGGTTGTCTATCCGGCGGAGGCGCTGCGCGAGCTGCTGCTGCTGGAGCTGCCGGTGGTGCCCGCGTGCACGCTCAGCGCCAACGACATCTGCCCCGTCCGCAAAGTGAAAGTGGAGCCACTCCAGTTCGGCAGCGCCGCGGCCCACGAGCCCGAGGACCCCGCGGAGGATCCGGATTCGCTGGCGGCGAAGCTGAAGAGGGTGCGGAAGGAAATCGAATAGGCGCTGGGGACATTCCCACTTGATCTTCGCAGTCGCCCAATGCGATGATTAGGCGAAACAACGCACAGGGAGCACTTCAGCGCGATGCCTAAGAAAACCAGTCCCGATAATCCTGCCGGTCGCTTAGATACCCCGGCGCGGTTGCATCGGGGCGACTGCATGGACCTGTTGCGGGACACGGGCTCCGAGAGCGTCCAACTAATCGTCACTTCCCCGCCCTATAATCTGGGCAAGGAATACGAGAAGCGATCCAAGCTAACCGACTATTTGGCGTGGCAGGCGGAGGTCATCCGCGAATGCACGCGCGTGCTGCGAGCCGATGGAAGCATTTGCTGGCAGGTGGGCAACTTCGTGGATTCCGGTTCCATCGTCCCGCTCGACGCGGTGCTCTACCCGATTTTCGCTGATCTCGGGCTCAAGATGCGCAATCGCATCGTGTGGCACTTCGAGCACGGCCTGCATTGCTCTCGCCGTTTTTCCGGGCGGTATGAAACCATCATGTGGTTCACGAAGTCGGATGACTATCTCTTCAACCTGGACCCTGTTCGAGTGCCCCAGAAGTATCCCGGCAAGAAGTATTTCAAGGGGCCGCGCGCTGGAGAGTTCTCCTGCAATCCAAAGGGCAAGAATCCTGGCGATGTCTGGGTTATTCCGAATGTAAAAAGCAACCATGTGGAGAAGACGGATCACCCGTGCCAGTTTCCAGTGGAACTGGTTGAGAGATTAATACTATCGATGACCGCCAAGGGGGATATGGTCTTGGATCCATTTGCCGGCGTCGGAACAACGCTCGCGGCCGCCGTACGGAATGGCCGGAGGGCCGCCGGTGCCGAGCTCGTTGATTCCTACGCCCGGATTGCACTCGCGCGCATTCAGCAAGCGGTCGATGGGTCGCTTCCCGTCCGGCCGATGAACACCCCAGTTTTTGATCCCAAGAATGCCGGTGCCAGCCTTACCACGGCCCCATGGAAAACGCTGGTCACTGAGGACGATGCGGCGACTGGCGATCAGCTCACTTTCGCGGAAGTATCCCCGGTCTATGGAGCCCGCCGCTGAGAATCGTGAAGACATACTCGCACCTCAATGGGTTGGAATACCTGTTGGTGCATCGCGCGGGGACGTGGGAGCAGATTTGTGCCATCATCGAAGAGGTCGACGCCAAGGCGTGTCGGACGAAGGTCAGCAAGGAATTGCGAATGATGGGGCAGATGAAGTACAGCCCCATTGAAATGAATCGGGAGTTTGAGAACCGACTTCGGACAGAAGGTTGGAAGGAAAGTCGGGTCACCTACTGGGTTACTGCGGACGAAAAACTGATCCGGCAAACAATGACAAAGGAGCAGGCCGAGCAGAAGCGGGAGATTGAAGAGTCCGGAGCGAAACCGATTCTCAGCTACAATCAAACGGACTTTGTGAAAGACCGAATTGCCATAGAGGTTCAGTTCGGGAAGTACGCATTTGTCGCCTATGATCTCTTTGTCAAGCACCTCGCCTTCTACGTTCGTGACCAGATCGATGTGGGAATCGAGATACTGCCGATGAAGGAAATGCAGGAACAGATGTCGTCTGGCCCTGGATACTTCGAAGGCGAGCTCTACAACGTCATTCGGAATGGTCGAGGCGTCCCGGCGGTCCCATTGGTGATGATCGGCATCGCACCTTAGCGCCTGCGCCAGCCCTAACTCTACACCTCCACCTTCTCCCCACTCTCCGCGGACTTCATCGCGGCGAGCATGACGGCGAGGTCGCGGGCCGCTTCGGGGAAGGATGTCTCCGTGGGGGTGCCGTGGGCAATGGCGGCGTGGAAGGCTTCGTATTGGCCGCGATAGCCGCCGTCGTCGGGCGTGGCGATTTCCTCCACCGCGATGCCGCGGCGGTGGATGGCGATGCGGTTTCCCTCCAGGCGGATGGTGCCCTCGGTGCCAAGGACGAGGAGGCGGCTTTCGGCGTAGCCGCGGGCGCTGTAGGCTTGGGTCAGGGTGCCCGTGACGCCGCGTTCGGTTTCGAATTCCATGAAGTGGGTGTCCACTTCGCCGATGGTGCGGTTGACGCAGAGCGTGCGGGAGCGGAGTTCCACGATTTCGCCAAAGAGCAGCCGGATCCCGTTGATGGTGTGGACCCCGCCATCGGTCAGGTAGCCGCCGGCATACTTGTGGTCGAGCCGCCATTGGGTGCGGCCATAGGCGGAGGTCTCCGGCGCCATGTCGGTCATGGTGGTCCACTGGCAGGCATAGACGCGTCCGATGGCGCCGGCGCGCAGCATCTCGCCCAGGCGACGGAGCGTGGGGCGATATCGATAGTTCTCCGCCACCATGGTCACGCGTGTGGGGAACTCCCGGGCCAAGGCGACCATGCGGGCGCTCTCCGCGGCGTCGAGGGCCAGGGGCTTCTCCACGATGACGTGCTTGCCGGCGCGCAGGGCGGCCTCGGTGACGGGGAGGTTCAGCTCCACGGGGAGGATGATCGACACGGCATCGACGCCGCGCTCCGCGATGGCCTCGTGGTAGTCCTGAGTCCAGGGGACTCCGCCGCCGACCAAGTCGGCAAAGGAGCGGGCCTTCTCGGGCGTATGATTGCAAACGATGGCGATGCGGAACTGGTCGGTTAGATGGCGCAGCGCGGGCCAGTGGAGGTCGCGCGCGGCAAGGCCGCAGCCGATGATGGCAAGGTTGATCGGGGGCGTATGCATGGAAGAGGTAGGGCACCGGCGGCGCGGAGTGCGCAACGCGGAAAATCGGTCCAGCGATCGTCCCCCGGCAAGGACCGCAATTACCCCCCCCAAAACGGGCAACTTTGCCGATTTCCACGTCATGGTGCTTGCACGAGTGGCGGTTTGAAGACTAATCTGAGAAAATTCTCCGAATGAGGCGGGAAATGTCCCCTGTTTTTAGGTCCAAAAACCCCCGGTTGATGATCCTGCTGATGGCGGTGGGGGTTATTCTCGGGCTGGGGGCGCCGGCGGGGGCCCAGTATCGGCTGCATAGCTGGGAGAGTTTCGAGGACGGCCTGTTGCCGCCGAGCCTGGTGCGCGGGCACTATGCGGATCTGGCCACTGTGAACGTGATCGACCTTCGCCAACCCGGTGTTCCCGCCAGCGTGAATCAGGGGGTCGCGGCGCTGGAGGTTGGGCGTTACGGCCTCGTGTTCACCCCCGTCCCCACGAAACAGCACCTCAGCGTCTTCAGTCCCGTTTCGCTCAACCGCGACGCGCTGGGCACCACGGGGCGCGCGCTGTTCCAGGCCGATTTCTACTTCAAGGCCAAGGGAGAGCCGATGCCCAGCATGTCGCTTCTGGCTCAGGTTCTGAACGACGAGAAGAAGACCACCTACAGATTCTACCGCTTCGGCTATCTGGAGGCCGAGGACCGCCTCTTCTACTCGTATGTGGACGACACCCCGGAGCCGGTTGACTTCCAGAACGAGGCCGCGTCCCGCCTGCTCTTTCGGCGCCCGGGTTGGCACCGGTTTCAGATCATCTTCACCGGCAGCGACGAGATCGTCTGTGCCGTGGATGGGATACCGACCAAGTTCTCGCCGATCAAGCAGGGGAAGCACCGCGAGCTGAATGCGGGGATCATGGTGACCAGCTCGAAGTTCGATTCGTCCGCGGTGACGGACAACCTCTCGATTCAGTGGAGCCCCGCGGAGGCCCCGATCCCCGCCTCTCCGTGGACGACGAAGGTGGAGAGCGTCGCCGTCGCCAACGCCAGCGCCGTGGAGGCCGGCGAATCGGTCCTGTGGCTCAACGATCCGGCGGAGGTGTGGAACCGCGCCAGCCTGCAAAAGCGCCCGATCCTGGCGCTCTTCTACACGCCAAACATCCAGCCCTACGCCTACCTCAAGACCATCGTCCCCAACACCGACGAGGTACACCAGCTCCTCAACCGCAACGTGCTGCTGCGCATCGACGCCAACCAGCTCAACGGCAACCGCCTCGCCGACAAGTTCCGTATCGCCCGGCTCCCCACGCTCGTCCGCGTCGGCCCCGACGGCACGGAAATGGGCCGCGTCACGGTGATTAACGGCCAGACGAAGTGGGAGGAGATCAAGGCGTTGCTGGATGCGGGCGCCGGGGGGTGAGCCTGGGTACTTCCGGTGAGGCGGGCCCACCCCGTCGGGCCCAATTCGCCCGCGGCGGCCTGGGGAAATGGGACGCGACATGCCACATTGCCGCGCGACCCGGATATATTTATATGCATCTATGCCAGCGCGGTCCCCTCAAGCTCCGCGCGGATTCTCGTGGCCTCCCGCTGCACCTTCTCCTCGTCGGCGCCCAGGTGGCGGAGGGCAAGGCGCGCGAGGGCGATGGCGGCCTCGGTTTCCTCGACGCAGGCGTCGGTGGCTCCCGCCCGGCGAAGGGGCGCGAGTTCGCTGAGATAGCGCGCGCGGACGAGGATGACGAGCTTCGGATTGAGGTCCTTGGCGGCGTTGATGAGCGGGTCGCGGTTCTGTGAGTGCGGGAGCGTCACCACCAGGTAGCTTGCCTTGGCGACGCCGGCCTGGCGGAGAACCTCCTTGTTGGTCGCGTCGCCAAAGATGCTCAGGCGGTTGATCTCGCGAAGCCCCTTCACCGTGTCCATGTTGAGGTCGATGACGACGGTCTCCATGCCGGCGGCGCGCAGCAGGCGGTCCGTCGTGCGGCCAACGGGGCCATAGCCGATGATGAGGGCGAGGGGGACTTCCTTCTCCGAGACGAGCGTGGCGACCGTATCGTTGGACATCTGGTGCATGGTGGCGGCGCGGCGGTTGATGAATTTCCACATGGGATTGTTGAGGAGCAGCCGCTCGATGGAATCGATCTTGCGGAAGAGGAGCGGGTTGATGGTGATGGAGATGATGGCGCAGGCAACGAGCATGCTCATGCCCTCCTCGGGGAGGAGGTTGTGATCCCTACCCAGGTTGGCGAGGATGAAGGAGAACTCGCCGATCTGCGCGAGGCCGATGGCAACGGTCAGCGCCGTCTTCAGACTGTATCCCATGACGCCCACGATGAGCATCGCGGCCAGGGGCTTGACGAGTAGCACGATGCCGAGCGCGGCGAGGACGAGGAGCGGCTGCTGGATCAGGAACCACGGATCAAACAGCATGCCGACGGAGACGAAGAAGATGACGGCGAAGGCGTCGCGCAGCGGGAGCGCGTCGGCGGCGGCCTGCTGGCTGACGGGCGACTGGCCAACCACCATCCCGGCGAGGAACGCGCCCAGCGCCACCGACACGCCAAAGACCGTGTAGGCAAACGTGGCGACGCCGACGGCGAAGACAAGCACGGTAAGCGTGAACAGTTCGCGCGACCGCAGGCGCGCGACCTGAACCAGAATCCACGGGATGACCCGGGCGCCAACGGTAAGCAGCAGCGCAACGAGAATGGCGAGTTTGAGGAAGGCCCAACCCAGCGCCAGGAAGATGTTGCCGCCCGCCTCGCCGTGGGCGTCGCCTGATTCACTGGCGCCGGTTATCGCCATTGCGGGGATCAGCACCAACAGGACAACGGTGAGAATGTCCTCCACGATAAGCCAACCCACCGCGACGTGGCCGTGCACCGTGTCGAGCTGGTTGTTGTCCATCAGGACACGCATCAGAACCACGGTGCTGGCCACGGCCAACGCCATGCCGATCACGAGGCCCGCCTTCACGTCCCACCCGAATGCCAGGGCTACCGCCAGGCCAAAGATGGTTGCGGCGGTGCTCTGGACCAGGGCGCCGGGGATGGCGATATTCTTGACCTGGAGAAGTTCCTTGAGGTGGAAGTGCAGACCCACGCCAAACATCAGCAGCATCACGCCGATTTCGGCCATCTGGGTCGCCAGATTCACGTCGCCGCGAAAGCCCGGCGTGTGGGGCCCGATCAAGAGCCCGCCCAGCAGATAGCCAACGATCGGCGACAGCCCAAGGCGCTGGGTGATGAGACCGCATATCAATGCCGCGGTAAACCCGGCGGCGAGCGTTGTCAGGAGGGGCAGATCGTGCATGTGGCGGAAGACCTTGGCGGGGTAAGAGGGCGGCAGTGAACGGGGGGTTGGTTTCCCGTGCAACCGGTAAGTGCCGTGGTGGGTTCCGCGCTACGCCCGGCGGCGGTTCTCGCGGATTCCGCCGATGGTGTCGTCGCCGACGCGCTGGGAGGAATAGATGCCCGATCGCCCGCTGAACAGATACGCGAGAAAGCAACCCACGGCGAAGTAGGGGAGATACGCGGAGCCGAACAGCTCCACGCCCATGATGGTGCAGGCCAGCGGCGTGTTGGTGGCCCCCGCAAAGACGGCAATCAGGCCGATCCCCGCCATCAGGTCGATGGGCGCGCCAAGGTGTACCGCGAGCACGTTGCCGAGCGTGGCGCCGACGAAGAAGAGCGGTGTGACCTCCCCACCCTTGAATCCGCTCGCGATCGTGACGGCGGTCAGGAGCAGCTTCCACAGCCAGCTCCAGTTGGTGGCGCCGCCCGCCGCGAAGGCATTCACGATGGAGACGCCGGTGCCGTCCTGCGTCCGCACGCCCAGGCCAAGGTAGTCGCGCGTTCCCAGTATATACGTCGCGGCAAGCAATATCGCCGCGCCCGCCACGGGGCGTAGCCAATAGATCGCGATCAGCCGGCGGAACAGCGCGGTAAGGCCATGGCTGACTTCCGCAAACAGGAGACTCGCCAGGCCAAACGCGACGGAGGCCAGCGCGACCTTGGCCAGCAGGAGCGGCTCCACGCGCAGGATGGGCAACGCGTGTGAGAGCGCGGGCACCGCGATGGCATAGTGTGTGTGGCCGATCCCCCAGGCCGTGCAGGCGAAGTCGCCCACCAGCGCCGCCGCAAGGACGGGAATCAGCGAGTCTGTGCGCAGGCGCCCAAGTGCAAGGACCTCGATCGCAAAGACCGCCCCCGCCAGCGGCGTCCCGAAGACGGCACCGAATCCGGCGGCGACCCCGCACATCAGCAGCGTGCGGGTGTCCTCCTTGTTGAGGCGAAACGGCGCGACAAACGCCTGGGCGATGGCGCCGCCCATCTGGACCGCGGTGCCCTCGCGCCCGGCGGAACCGCCAAAGAGGTGGGTGACCACCGTGCCCGCCAGCACCAGGGGGGCCATGCGCCGCGGCACTCCCCCGCCGGGCTCGTGGATTTGGTCGATGATCAGGTTGTTCCCCGATTCGCTCCCGTTGCCATAGCGATGATACACCATCACGATCCCGATTCCCGCCACGGGCAGAAGCCAGATCAGCCACGGGTTCTCCCACCGGGTGGTGGTGGCGCGGTCCAACAGCCACAGGAAAAACGCCACGGCAGACCCAATGGCGGCGGCGACGGGAAGGACAAGCGCCATCCACCGCGCCGCATAGGCGGCGAGGGAGAGGTGCTCCCGGGCGTGGTGACTCAGCGGCATGGGGTTGTTGGCCTTGCGCCATTGTCGGCGGTGGACGAGGCGCAAGGTCAAGCGCCGCCGAGCGGAGTGGGCACCCCCATTGCTTTCCACGCCCGCCTGTGACCCAATTCCTGCGATGCCCGCCCCCCGGAGGCCATGACCGATGGTGACAATCCTGACGCTCCTGCTGTTCGGCGGCTCGCTGGTGCATCTGTTTCTGTTCGTGTACAACCGGTGGCTGCTGTGCATTGCCGATGGGCGATGGAAGCTGCCGATTCACTATGCATGGTTCGCGGTCAGCATTCCGCTGCCGGCGCTGGGCGTGTTGCTCGCGTTGCAGACCGAGGCGATGCGCGCGTCGCTGGCGTGGAGTCCGCTGGACGGCGCCTCGCGGGGCATCTTCGTGGCACAGACGGCGCTGCTGGCGTTCTGGGGGGCGCGCTCGCTGATCTGGCTTCAGGAGCGATTCATCCCCGACCGCTCGGCAAACCTCCTTGAGGAAACAGTCACGCGGCCCGTGATGCCCACGGTGCCGTCGCGGTTGCCGCGCGGTTTCCGCGGGCTGGAAACCACGGGCGACCTGTTGCTGGTGGAGCGCGAGGTCGCCGTGAGCGGCCTCGGCGCCGCCTTCGACGGGCTGACGATCGCCCAGGTTTCCGACGTGCATTTCGGCGAGCGGCTGGAGATGGAGAACTACTTCGCTGGCGTTCGCGACCTGGTGGAACAGCTCGCGCCGGACATCGTGGTGTTCACGGGCGACTTCGTGGACAAGCGGCGCGACATCACGCGCTCCATCGAATACCATCGCGGCTTTCGCGGCACCCTCGGCACGTTCTATGTGATGGGGAACCACGACTACTGGACCAAGGCCGAGCGCATCCGTTCCGGCCTTGCGATGTCGCACTTGCGATGGCTGGGCGGGGGGGAGCGCCGCGTGCTCAAGCGCGAGGGGCGGCGCCTGGTCTTCACCGGAGTCGATGCCCCCTGGGACGGCTCCCGGCCCGACTGGCGCCGGGTCGTCCGCCGCGAGCCCGGCGACGCGGTGATCGTCCTGAGCCACACGCCCGACAACGCCCCCATCGCCGCGCGCCACGGCGCCTCGCTGATCCTGAGCGGCCACAACCACGGCGGCCAGGTCTGCGCCCCGATCCTCGGCCCCATCGTCGCGCCGTCGCGGTTTGGACTCAAGTACACCGGCGGCTTCTACCGCGTCGGCGTGGACTCCGCCCTCAACGTCTCGCGCGGCGTCGGAATCTCCAGCGGCAAGATCCGCATCCTCTGCCCGCCCGAGATCTGCCTCCTCACCCTCCGCGCCCCCATCGTCGAAGTCATGGCCGGCCGCGTCGTCCCCGCCCGCGCGATCCTGAGGCCGATTGCGGGAGTGGAAGGGATCAGGGCGAGGGGGTGAAATGGGGGGGAATTTTCGGAAATGAATGCGCGGCACCGCGATAGCGCCCGTCCCCCTATTATTCCTCCAGATAGCGGGCTATATGTGGAAGAATGCTCTTGATGGATACCGCCGAGCCATAGCCGGAGAGGGTGATACCAGACTCTGCCATGGCCCAAGTGTTGACGCCGATTACATTTCCTTCGAGATCAACCAGGGGACCCCCTGAATTGCCGCCCGAAATGACCGCGTCGTGCATGATCACCTCGGCCCCTTTTGGGCCTTCCTGGGTGATTCTGGAAACCACGCCGCTTGTCAGATTGTACTCGAAGTAGATTCGCGGCAGCTTTTCCCGCATCTTCGTCGCATTCTCGCGGATGGCCTTTTGCGTAATCGCTTCGAGTGAGTCACTTTCAAACTCTATGAAAGAGGCCCCCGGGTATCCGAGCGCCATGACTCGATCGAGGCGGGTGGCCATCGGCTTGTCAGTCCTCGAATTTGGATGGAGCCGCAGGTACGGGAAAGTTACACCGGGATCGGACGGACGGATTTGTAGCAGGGCATAGTCCATTTCCGTATCGAAGATCCCCCTCACCAAGTGCGCGTCATATTCCTTGCCGGCAATGAATACAAGTACCACCGCCTCCACCTTGATATCCGCGATTCCAAGTACCGCCTTGAGCGCATCCCGATATTCGCCTTCTCTCGCCGATGATTCCCGGTAGGATTCTATGACATGATGATTGGTGAGAACGTGCCCGGTTTTGGAAACAAGGAATCCTGAACCAATGCTTCCAGTCAGTGATATTTCGACAGCTTCCCCCTCCGCAGTGACCCTCAGTATGGGAACTAGAAGGCCCACCGTCTCCTCGAATGTCTTGTCGAGCTTGGTGGACTCGCTTGCGGCTACCCCCGCTCGGGCTGATTGAGTTGAACCTTGATTAGCTCCACTGCCCCCCGACATAACCGCATACAAGGCAATGGTGGCGGCAACCAGTAGAAAGGCGCCGACGAGCAGGAATGGAAGCAGAATGGAGATTCCGACGCCGGTTGATTCGGCGCCAACACTTTCGACTCGCCGCCGCTTACCGATGGGGGGCTCCTGGGACATTTGGTTGGACATCCTTTCGGTCAGTCTGGCGCAATATGAGTACTATCGAAATACTTTCGCAGCATATCCGTATCCTTTTTGCCAACAAGCACTGATATATCCGGGCTGCGAAGCCGGAGCTTTGCCCCCGATGGCAGCACCAACTTTCCACCCGTGACTTTGCTCCCGGACTCTAGCTCAATCTGGGGTTCAGAATTGCCTAACTCATCGTTGGAAAGAATGAGGCGAGAGTCCTTCGTTTCTGTTGGCTTGAAGTGTATCTTCACTTCCCCGACTTCCGCATGGACCGGAAACGAGCCCGGCTCGACCAAAATGCCGTCGGTAACCGGATCCGGCGCGAGAATCACTACCCCTCTCGCAAAGAGTACCCCGGCGGCCGCGAGCCCGACCATGCAGACAGAGGCGAGCGCGAGCGCCAGTTGGGTCTTCGCTCGCTGGCGCGACGCAAAGTTGCCTACCGAATCGGCGACTTCCCGCTTCTCGCGATTCAAGTTCAGAATGCGCAGCTTGTATTCGTGGAGTTCCCCTTGAAGCTGGCCCAATTCAGAAAGCGCCGAGGCATCCTTACTGCCGACATACAGCCTGATCCGCTCAAGGCGTTCCGCCTCGCGGGAAAGCACTTCGCGGGCTGTCTGGATTTCCTGGAACCTAGTCGTGTCGCCGCCCTTCTTGTCTGGGTGGTAGAGCATCGCGAGGCGCTTGTAGGAGCGCTCTACTTCTCCCATTGTGGTTGGAGGGCGAAGCTCGAGGACGAAGAAGGCTTCGACAATTTCGTCTGGCTTATTCTGGTCGGCAGAGGTCACGCTTGAACCCTATCGGTCAGTTCCGGTGAAGGCGCACCAGTCACCGGGGTTGCCACGGCTACCGGCGGTGGTAGGGAGGCCGCGGCAAGAGCACTTTCCGCAGTAAGGAGTCGGCGCTGTGCATCGCTGACCTCCAATTGCTTATGGGCCAGGATAAGCTGCTGCTGTTCCAACTCGAGCTTCTTTAGTTCGATCTGCTGCCTGAGGCGGAGCTGCTCCAGTTCGAGGCCCGTGACCTGCTCCTGATGGTCAAGGTCGGCGGACAACCTCAGCTTTTCGCCCAGATGGCCGAAGTGTCTTATCGCGTATCGGGACGCTGAAATCGCGACAATACCGAGGCACCCAAGAAGACCAAGTACGAGGATGCCGACCAGCAAAACCCGGACAAATTGCTCGTTGCCGAGGAGGGAGTGAAGAAGCTCCGCTGTCATGTTTCTGAACAGAAGCATCAGACCGGCGACAACAACCAGCACACATAAAATCGCTATTACTGCCGGGGACGAGAAGGCCACCTCCACCGCCCGATAGCTGATCCTAAACACGATGGGAACCAGAATCGCCCCCCAAATCCCGAATGAGGCATAGAAGAGGACGTCATCGCTTTCCTTTATTCCATAAATAAAACAGCCGAGTCCCACGACTCCGCAAACGACCATCCAAATGTAGGCACCCGTCCCAAGATCGAGAATTGAACCGCGACCCGGAATTGAATCGATCGGCGATGAGTCGCCATTCCCACCCACACTTTGCGGCTGATTCGGGGCTCTGGACTCGCTCATCTTGTGCGCCCTTCTTTCAAAAATTATTATGAGGAAGCTCAACTGGGGCTCGCAGGTAAACGCAAGGAGTTTTCCCGCGACAAGACGGGGAATCCCCGATGCAGTTCATCTCTCATCCCTCCCGTTTCCCATCCCTTTCCTTGCCATCCGCCAGCGTTTCGTTCCTAAGTCCCCCGTGTCCGCGCCGTTGCCTTTTGATCTGGAGGAGGAGACTCGCCTCCTTGGTATCGCCCAGCGGGGCGACCGGGATGCCTATGGGCGGATTGTGGTGGCGTATCAGGAGCGGGCGTTTGCGGGGGCGTTGAGCCTGGTGCAGAATCACGAGGACGCCCGGGATATGTCCCAGGAGGCGTTTGTGAAGGCGTTCCGGGCGTTGGGGACGTTCCGGATCGGTCGGCCGTTCTATCCGTGGTACTATCGGATTCTCAGGAATCTGTGCATGACGCATCTGCGTCGGCATGGGTCGGGGCGGATGACGTCTCTGGACCGGTTGGTGGAGGAGGATCACGCGCAGTTTGCGGCGGCGGGCGAGGATGTGAGGGAGCGGCTGCACCGGGAGCAGATGGCGCGGCTCGTCCGCGCGGCGATGGAGGAGCTGAAGCCGGAGTTCAAGGAAATCCTGGCGATGAAGCACTTCGAGGAAATGAGCTACGGGGAGATGGCGCGGGCGCTGCGCATTCCCATCGGTACGGTGATGAGCCGCCTGTTCCACGCTCGCAAGGCGCTGGGAAAATTGATGGAGAAGCATCGTGATTGAATATCCGCCTGTGACGGGGCGTAGATTCCGAAAGGGCCCCCCAGGCCCGGAGCATGGACGATGAGCAAGACTCAGCAGCAGCCGGTGCCGATGCGCCTGATGGCCTACCTCGACGGGGAGATGTCGCCCCGGGAGGCGCGCGATTTCGAGCGCCTGCTGGAGGAGCATCCGGAGTGGCTGGAGGAGGCCAACTTCATGAAGGATGTGACGGAGGGGGTGAAGGTCCTGAAGGTGCGCCGCCCCGAGCCGGCCTTTTGGGATCACTATTGGGAGGAGATCGACAGCCGCCTGCAAAAGAGCGTTGGCTGGTTCGTGGCGATGGCGGGGGCGTTGCTTCTGATCGTGGCGGGATTTGCGAAGGTCCTTACCTATGCGGAGAACGATTTCGTGCGCCTGGGGATCGTGCTGGTGGGGATCGGGGTGTTGATTCTCTTCGTGATGGCGCTGCGCGGGCGCCTGCTGGAGATGCCGCGCGACCGCTATTGGAGGATCCGCAAGTAACATGATCCTGACGACCACCGAGTCTGTTCCGGGCTACCGTGTCGTGAAGCTTTGTGGCCTGGCCAAGGGGTGTAGCGTGCGGTCGCTGCATCTGGGCGAGGACCTGCTGGCCCAACTCAAGAACGCCGTGGGCGGAGAAGTCCACGAATACACCCAAGTCTTTGCGCAAACCCGCGAGCAGGCCCTTGACCGGATGATGCGCGACGCCCGCAGCATGGGCGCCAACGCGATCATTGGCGTGCGGTTTCAATCGGCGGAGATCGCCTCGGGCGTGGCCGAGCTGATGGTCTATGGCACGGCCGTGGTGGTGGAGAAAGAGTAGGGGAAACCCGGCTAATCCATTTCCAACCTCAACAATGGCTACTTGGGATTGCTTCTGTGCCGGGGAAGCGCGACAAAAAACAACAACAAGCAGGGATCGTTGCATCCCGTTGCACCCATACCGCCGGAGGTCGTCCGAATGTCCCGGAAGTGCTATTTAATCGCCTGCGCGCTGATGGCGCTCGTGCTCGGGGCCTCATCGGCCCACGCGACGCTCGTCGCGCTGATGAGCTTCGATGATACCGTCAAGGCATCAACCTATGTGGTGAAGGGCACCGTGACCGCCAAGGAGCCGGGCTGGATCGTGGACGGCGCGGCGCGGGTTCCCGTGACGCGCTATACGCTGACGATCGACACCGCGTATCTGGGCGAGGACGCGCCGACGTCGCTGACGCTGACGAATCCCGGCGGCGTTCAGCTTTCGCCGGAACTCTATGCGCCGATGCCCGAGGGCTTCATCGACTATCCCATCGGGACGACGATGGCGGTGATGCTGTCCCCCACGGGCAAGGGCACCTATGCCCCGGCGGGGCTGCACCAGGGGATCTACTATGTGACGCGCGACAAGGCGACCGGCGCCGTTTCGTTTGAGCGTGCGGCGGGAACGGCGACGGTGGTGAACCACAAGGCGGCCCCGGCGCAGCCGCTCTTCGCGAAGACTGTCTATACAGAGGCGGAATTCGAGCAGGCGCTCTCCGCCGCGGCGAAGGCCAGCGGCAAGTCGCTCCGCGCCATCCGCAAGCCCGTGGCGGGAGGCGCGAAATGAGCGTGTCTATACACAACCTCCTCCGCCTCGCGCTGGTCGCGGTGCTCTGCGCCGCCGGTCCCCCGGCATTTGCCTACACGCTCTTCGACGACGGCGGCGGGAATCCCAACGAGCGCAAGTGGGGACAGGGCGGCGTGACGACGGTGACCTACTTCGTGAACACCGCGGTGCCGGCGGGGGTCTCCCTTGCCCAGTGGGAGGCCGTCGTCGATTCCGCGATGACAAGCTGGACCAACGTTTCCAATGCGAACCTGGCATATGTGGACGGCGGGCTCACGGCGCTGTCGTTTGACCTGAACGACAGCCAGAACACGATCGCGTGGGATACGGATGGCACGTTCCCGGGCGGAGCGGGGGTGCTCGGGTTTGCCTCTTCGTCGGTCTTCGGATCGGGGTTCATCGCGCAGACCGACATCTTCATGAACGGTATCGACCATTCGTGGACCACGACGGGCGCCGCCGGGCTCTTTGACGTGATGAACGTGATGGTTCACGAGTCCGGCCACATGAGCGGGCTCCAGCACTCCCCCGTGCGCGGCTCCACGATGTTTCCGTCGGCCACATCCATTGGCTCGGGCGGGAACGACGGCACCACGTCGGCGGACTCCTCGCTCGACGACCGGTTGGGAATTCAGGCGCTCTACGGATCGACCACGGGCCTCGGCAGCATCGGCGGCACGATCGACTCCGACACCGACCACGGCGGCATCTTTGTGGGAGTCGTCAACGAAGCCACGGGCGACACGACGGGCGTCTTCACGGGGATGCTGGTGGGCCAGGCCAACCAGGACTACCGGATCGACATGCTGGCGCCGGGGAACTACATCGTCTTCTGTCTCCCGCTCGACGACTCGCTGGGAATGATCCCCGCAAACGCGACGAGCCTGGGCACAATCGACACGACATTCGAGCCGCGATTCTTTAGCAGTGCATCCGCGACAGGAACGGCCGACCCCTCGATGGCGAGTCCCGTGACGGTCATGGCGAACGTGGCGACGACGGGGATCAGCATCGACCCGCCGGACACCGCGCCGACGGAAAACGCGCAGACGACGAACACAAACATTACGGGATCGGGGAGCCTCGGCCAGGGCGGCGTGAAGATCACCTCCGCATCGCAGAACGTGCAGATTGTCCACGCATCGGCTTCCGCCGTGACGCACACGCCGCTCGTGATCGGCGGCGGCGGAACGATGTCCAATCTGTCGAACACCGGGGCGTTCTTCGGCACCGACAGCATCTATGGCGCCACCACAAACCGCGTCTACAATTCCACGCTGACATCGACGAGCGCCACCGCGGGCGTCCTCAAGACGCTGGCGTTCCGCTATTCCAGCAACACCAGGGTGGAGATCATTCCCGGCGCCCTCGACTATACGATCAGCATCGGCAATACGAACCCAACCATCAGCATCGGCGGAACGGTCAACGTGACGCGCGACACGGCGGCCGCGCCGAACCAGAACATCGGAACGGTAAGCGACGCACAGACGGCGGCGGGGAGCCTAACGCTTTCCACCAGCGGCGCGCCCGCTGGCCTCACGGTGGGGCTCTCCAACAGCGGCGGGGACGTGCTCGTCATCAGCGCCGCAGCGACCTGCGCGACCGCGCTCGGCAACCACACCATCACGGTTACCGTGACGGATGGCGGCGCGCTGACGGCGACGGATACCTTTGTGGTGAACGTGGCGGACAATTCGGCGCCGACGCTGGGTGTCTATACAGCGAGCAATCCGGTGACAAAGCCGAACTCCATCATCGTGACCCCAGCGGCCGCGCCCGCCGATGCGAATAGCAATATCGCCAGTGTTACCGTGAATCCAACGACGCTCCCCGGGGGCGGCACCATCAGCGTCAATTCGACGACGGGCGTTGTCACCGTGCAAACGACGGCGGCATCCACCGCCACGACGACGAACGTGACGGTGACAGTAGCCGACAACTGCGGCGCGCAGATACAGCGTAGCTTCGACGTGGTGGTGAGCAACCCGCCGCCAACGCCATCCGTTTCGCCGACGCTCTCGCCCAGCGTGTCGCCGAGCATCTCACCCAGCACTTCGCCCAGTGTCTCGCCAACCGCGACTCCCTCGGTCAGCGCCACCGCGTCGCCAAGCGTGAGCATTTCCGCCTCGGTATCGCCCAGCATCTCCGCCACGGCGACCCAGGCCCCGACGGCGACACCGCCGATCACGGCGACTCCCTCCATCGCGCCGACCGCGACGCTCTCTGTTACCGTGGAGCCAACGGCGACAAGCGCACCCACCGCGACGCAGGCCCCCACCAGCACGCCGCCTATCACAGCGACCGTGTCTATACAGCCGAGCGAGACGCCAACGCCCACCGCCGAGCCGACGGCGACGACAGCGCCCACCGCCACGCAGGCACCGACGAACACGCCGCCGATCACGGCGACCGCGTCTATACAGCCGAGCGCCACGCCTTCCGTTACAGTGGAACCGACAGCGACCACCGCTCCCACCGCGACGCAGGCGCCGACGAACACACCGCCGCAGACTGCGACGCCGTCTACTTCGCCCAGCGAGACGCCGACAGCCACGATCGAGCCTTCACCGTCCCTTCCGCCGAGCCCGACCCAGACTGCCACGGTTCCGCCAACGGAGACGCCAACGCCCACCGTTGAGCCGACCGCGACGACGGCTCCATCGGCTACTCAGTCCATTTCGATCACGCCGACCTCTACCATCGAGCCATCACCGTCGCTGCCGCCCAGCGCGACGCAAACGGCCACCGCTCCTCCCACCGAAACGCAAACGCCCACCCCGGAGGTCACCGCGACGCCAACCGCCACGACGGAACCCACAATCACGGCCACTGCATCGGCGTCGCTATCGCCCACCGCGAGCGCGTCGCCATCGGCAACCGCGACGCCCGCACCGGCGGCGGTAGTGCTTGAGGTGATTCTGGGAATCGAGGGTTCAACGCCTCAGACCGATCGCAACGGCGACGGCGTAGTGGACGTGGCGGATCTGGTGGCGGCGGGTCAGTAGGGCCCGTCGTCAGTGCTGGCGGACGAGGACGGTTTCGGTGAGGCGGCGCAGGTGGCCGAGTGGCTCGCTGTCGGGGAGGCCGGCGATGGCGTCCTGGGCGGCGCGGGTGTACTCGGCGGCGCGTTCCAGCGAGTAGTCGATGCTGTTCGTCCGGCGCACGATGGCGTGGACGGTCTCGAAATCGCGCCCGTTGTTCAGCGCGGCGACGAGCGCGGCGCGATCCTCGGGGGTTCCGTGGCGCAGCGCGTGCAGCAGGGGGAGCGTCTGCTTGCCCTCCTCGAGGTCTCCGCCCAGGCGCTTGCCCCAGGCCTCGCCGCTCGCCTCGTAGTCGAGCGCATCGTCGGTGATCTGGAACGCCATGCCGAAGTTGAGCCCGAAGCGGAACATGCGCTCGACGTTCTCCCCCTTTTCTCCGGCGATGATGGCGCCCAGGCCGGCGGAGGCGCTGAAGAGGTGGGCCGTCTTGGACTGGATGATGTTGTAGTAGTCCTCGATGGAGAGCCACTCGCCGCGCTTCTCGATCTGATAGAGTTCTCCGCTGGCCATCTTCTGGGTCGTCTTGGAGAGGACGCGGACGACCTCGGGGTCGAGGACCTCCAGCGCGAAATCGAAGGACGTGGCGTAGAGGTAGTCGGCGAAGAGGATCGCGACATCGTCTCCCCAGCGGGCGCAGACGGTGGGGCGGCCGCGGCGGAGCGGTGCCTTGTCGATCACGTCGTCATGGAGGAGTGTTGCCAGATGGAAGAGTTCCACCGCGGCGCCGAGCAACGTGTCGTGGTCGCCGGTGCCGTCGTACCCGAAAGCTCGTGCGGACAGGGAGACGAGGGCGGGGCGGAGCATCTTGCCGCTCCTGCCACCCACATAGCGCGCGACCTCGCCCATGAGGGTCCCCTCGACGCGAAACGCGGTGTCGAGGTGGCGCCGCACTTGGGCGAGCTGGGGCTTGAGGTACTCCTGAATGTCCGACTCCACGGCTGTTTCCTCCGGGATGTCGCCTCTGGCTGGGGTGACTTCGTGAAGTTTTTCACAAGCTCCGGGCCGATGGCGACGGCAACGCGTCTTGCTGCGTCTACCTATTTGCAGAGCGAGGATGTTGCCAAGGCGATTTCACGTCGCCGAGTCGGGCTTTTTATCGGTGATTCGGTGCAGCACGGTGTTGATCCGCTGGTAGTTTGCCGAGGACGGGTCATAGCGGAAGTGCAGGGTGGGGGTGAACTTGAGGTTCACCTCCTTGGCGATGCGCGAGCGGATGAACCCGGCGGAGTCTCGGAGCAGGGCTTCCATATTGGTGAGCGACCGGTCGTCGTCTGGAAGGTGGCTATAGAACACCTTGGCCGTGCGGAGGTCCTTGGCGACCTCCACATGGGTAAAGGTAACGATCGGGGGGAGGCGCGGGTCCTGAATGTCCTTCTGAAACAGGTCGGACAGGGTCTGGCGAATCGATTCGGCAACGCGACGGTCTCGGCTATGAAGCAATGGAACATCCAGAATGGGGGAAATGGGTCCGGCCAATGGCGAGAGGTTAGTTAGACGCGGATTTCCCCTGCAATGGAATTGATTGGGATCACGCGGGCGCGGCCCTCCAGCACCAGGTGGGCGTGGGGTTTCCGGAACTCGATCTCGGCGCGGTCCAGGCACAGGCGAAGGCCCCACGTTTGGAGCGTCTCGATGAGGGGCTCGGCCCGCGAACCCGCCGCCCGGCGCAGGCGCTCCTGCAATTGGCGCCGGTGATAGGACACCTGCTGGCGCTCCACATGGGCGTCGGGCCAGACGTAGGCCTCCAGCCGCTCATATGGGAGTCCGTTCCCGGCGTTGCGGGCGAGGATCTCCAGCAGCCGGTACTGGTTCCGCGTCAGCCGGACCTCGTTCCCGTGCAGCCGCACAAGCCCCGTCGAGCCCTCCAGAAAAACCAGGCAAGGCGCGATCCCACACGGCGGCACGGGCGTCGCTCCGTTGCGGGTGGGGCGGGCAACCGCGGGTTCAGCCGGGGGTTCCGCGTGCCGCTCCGGCGCGCTCGCACGCAGGTACTCCTCCGCTACCGGAGACTCCATTTCCGCCGCCAACTCGCCAAACTGCGACAGAACGGCGCCGGCCTGGAGGAGGAATTCCTCCGCGATGCCGGGCGGCGAGAGGAACTCCCGCGCGATGGCGGCCAGCGATTCGCCCCGGCGGGCGGCCAGGTGCATCAGAACCCCCTTGGCCGCCTGGTGGATCCGCCGGGGGAGGCTGGCCTCGTCCTCCAGAAACTCGCCGAGATAGCGGGCGAGGGGCGATGGATCGCGGGCGAGCTCCACCCTTAGCTGAATTGGCCAACGGGCCGATTGGCGCTCGTGGCGGTGGAGGGGGATCGACTCGCAAGTGGCGCCCCCGCCGAGCGCCACGAGGAGGAGCGCGGCCTGGCCGCCCTCCGCGCGGAAGCGCCGCAGCATCGTCCGCCAGCCCGTCACCGCGGCGGGGTCGGCGGTCCCCTGGGCGGCGATGCGCCCGGGCGGCAGAAGGGCCGCGTCGCCCGCCGGCGTCATCCGCCACAGGCCGTGGGAGGCCCCCATGTCCATCGCGCGGGAAAGGTCCTCCGGGCGCAGGCCCGGGAGCAGCTCCGCAATCCGCCCGGCGGGAAGGGCGCCATTCCAGGCGAGGGCAAAGGCAATCTGGCGCAGCGCCGTCGCCGGATCGGGCGTCGGGACCGGGCGCATGGGCTGGGGCGAATCGGGCTCCGGGCGGACAACCAGGCCAAGGCCGGGCCCCGCGCCGGGGCGGCCTGCGCGGCCCAGTAGGTTCGCCAGCTCGGCGGGGGTGGCCAGCGAGGCAGCCGCGGGGAGCACCAGCACCGTGCGGCATCCCAGGTTCACGCCCTCCGCCAAGGTGCTGGTGGCGACGCAGACATCCAGCGCGCCACCGCGCAGCGCCGATTCCACGCGGAGGCGCTGGGCGCGGGAAAGTGCGGCGGTATGCAGCCCCACGCGCGCGGCCAAAAGCTCTCCAAGTGCAGCATCCTCATAGTTCCACAACTCCTGATCGGGCGACCGGTCACTAGCCGGGGCCGCCAGCGCGCGGGCCACATGGGCGGCCTCTGCCCGGGTGGCGGCAAAGATCAGCACCGGGCGCGGCAGCATGGTCACTGCGCGGCGCAGCCCATCCAGGGGGGCCTCCGCGGACCACGTGCCGAGGTCCAGACTCCCGCTGGCGCGCGACTCGGGATCGTTCCACCGCACGACGCCGGTCGCGGGATCCAGGTCGCCCAGGCGCAGGGGCTCGGGCCGGGTGGTGTCCTCGTGCAGGGCAATGCCCAGCGCCGCCGCCGCGGCGCGGCCCGCGGCGGGGGAGGACGTGAGCGCGATCACCTGGGGCGCCGACGGCCCCGCCAGCCAGAGCGCAAACAGCAACCCCACCGCGGGACCCCGGTCGTCGTCCTCCAACACGTGGACCTCGTCGGCCACCACCAGCCGCGCCGCCCGGCGCAGCGCCGGAGACCTCAACAGCAACGCCCTCGCCTTCTCGTAAACCGTCACCACCACATCGGCCCGGCCAGAAAGGATGTCCACATCCCCCGTCCGGTCGTCCCGGGTGGAGGCGATCACCCGAAACCCCGCCGGACCCAGCAGCGCCGAGAGCCGCCCCGCCACCTCCCGCGCCTGGGCCCGCGTCGTGGTCAGCCACATCGCCGTCCCGCCCGCCTGCACCGCCCGGGCCAGCGCCAACTCCGCCACCAGGCTCTTCCCCGCCCCCGTCGGCGCACACAAAACCGCTGACTGGCCGGCCAGTACGCAGGACCGCAGCAGCAACGCCTCCTGACCCGGAAACAGCGGCGGAGGCGCGATCAGCCCCCGGGCAACGCCCTGAATCTCCTGTGGCTCGGCAACCGACGCGGCAACGCTCATGGGTGGGACCTCCAACGATTGGGGTGCTGCATGGGTGGAGGCTGGATCGACGGCTGGCGGGGGCGCAAGCAGTATTTCGCCTTTTCTTCGCCACCGCGTCCGCGCCACAGAAACTGAGAATTAATGTGCTCCCTATCATGCAGTTGCGAGTTGCGACGGGTGGATGAGTTGGCGGTCGATTGCGCTTCCCTTTGCTCCTATGGCCTCAGGCGCGAAAAAGTCCTCTTGAATATCCCCGTCTTTGCGTTGTAACATTGGTCGATTAAGGCTTCACACCGCGCCGGGAGAATCGGAACATGAAGATACCCGGAAGCACGAATCTTTGGCTGTGCGCCGGGTCACTGTTCACGTTGGGCTTTGCTGGCGCCATGATCGTTCCTCCAGCGGGCGCCGCGATCGGCGCAGTTCTCGCCGTGGAGGTCATCCGCACCATCGGCGGCATCTGCGCCAACCTCACGGCCGCTCATATCTGGGAGAAACTGAGCGCTAGCGTACGGACCGCGGAGAACCCCCTCCGCAACGAAGACTTGGTCGCCGCCGTCGGCGAATCGGTGAAGCTCTTCTTCACAGTCCGGCTGAAGGAAACGTTTCCACACGAGGCGGCCAACCTCGATAGCCTCGGCCTCGCTGCGGTGCTCGTGTGGAAGCGCATCGCAGCGGCGGAGCTCTCCGAGT
>JBBQYG010000046.1:0-26040 GCA_038208905.1 Candidatus Sumerlaeia bacterium
AGGAGCCCCGTGGCCTCCGCCGAATGGCTCAAGAAAGCAAAGGCCAAAGCCAAGGCGCCCATCCAGCGCCGCCGCCGGGCCGCGCCCGCCCGAAAGCCCCCGGCGCCCGGGGCCGACGCCCTGCCGCCGGTGATCCTGCTGCATGGCATCCTGCTGACGCGGCACACGCTGTGGCCGCTGATGTGGAGGCTGCGCCGGCGCGGGCGCCGCGTGTGGACGATCCCCTACCAGAGCACGCTCCACGATATTCCCGAGTGCGCCCATCGCGTGGCGCTGCGTCTCAAGGCGCTGGGCATCCGGGAATTCGACGCCGTCACGTTTTCCATGGGGGGCATCGTCCTGAGGTGGGCCATGAACAACGAGGCGATGCCGCGCCTTCGCCGCGTGGTGATGATCGGCCCGCCCAACTCGGGTTCCCACACGGCCGATACGCTGCACCGCTGGCTGGGCCCCGTATTCCCGCTGGTATGGGGCGCCGCGGGGCTCCAGTTGCGCCGCAACCCGAAGGGGGTTGCCGGGCGGGCGGGGCTGCTCCCGGGGGCGGAGCTCGGCATCCTCGTCGGCGGCAGCGGCACCCCACGCGGGCTCCCCAATCCCTTCCGCATCCCCGGCGACAACGATGGCATTGTGGGCGTGGAGGAATCCATCATCCGCGGGATGAAGGACATCGTCCAGGTAAACGCCAGCCACCGCACGATCTACCTGCGCGGCCGCACCGCCGAGTTGGCCCACACCTTTCTGGAGCACGGCGTCTTCCGGCCCGACGCGGCCAACGATACCGACGGAGAGAAGGAGGAGGGGTAGGGCGCTGCAATACGCGCCGCCCTGTCCGTTTTCGCTCGCCACACCGGCCCGGGTCATGCGGCATGGCGCCCACTCGCAACACATCAGAAAGGCCCTCGCGCGCTTTAGACCGTCCGGATGCTTCCATTCCTCCTCCTGCTTCCATTCTTCGGCGCCGCGCTGCTGATGCTGCTGCCTCGCGAGAGGCTCAGCCCGCTGATTCCGGCCCAGGCCACCGTCATGGTGACGCTGGGGTGCCTGGCGCTGCTGGGCGTCGCGACATTCCTTCCGCCATCGCTTGAGTTGCAGGAAATCACCGGCGAGCGATTCCATCACTTCCACGCGGATTGGATGCCGTCGATCGGGCTGACGTTCTCGCTGTGGCTCGATGGGCCGGCGCTGTTCTTCTGCTGGATGGTGCTTGGGATCGGGCTGCTGATCTTTGTCTATGCCGGCTTCTATATGGACCCGGCGGATTCGCCGTGGCGGTTTTTTGGCACGATGATGCTGTTCATGGGATCGATGCTTGGCGTGGTGATGTCGCGCAACGCCCTGTTGATGTTTGTGTTCTGGGAGCTCACGTCGCTCACTTCGTTCATCCTGATCGGCCACTGGCACCACAAGGAATCGGCGCGCAAGGGTGCTATGCGCGCCCTGGTGGTGACGGGGCTTGGCGGGCTGTGCCTGATGGCGGGGATCGCGGGGTACTTCTGGATCCTCTCCACGGCGTCGGCGCCGGGATACGTTTTCGATCCATCGACGGCGCTGAACTGGGACAGCCTGTGGGCGAACCGCGAGTTGCTGCTGAACCACCCGGCGTCGGTGGCGTGCCTGATGTTGGTGCTGCTGGGGGCGTTCACCAAGAGCGCCCAGTTCCCCTTTCACTTCTGGCTGCCGGGCGCCATGGAGGCCCCCACGCCGGTGTCGGCGTTCCTGCACGCGGCGACGATGGTCAAGGCGGGCATCTATCTGCTGGGGCGGCTGTATCCGATCTATTGGAGCTGGGAACTGTGGCTGATCCTGGTGGGATCGGCGGGCGTGATCACGATGCTGGTGGGCGGGTTCATGGCGATGACGAGCCGCGACCTGAAGCAGTTGCTTGCGCACTCCACGGTGAGCCAACTTGGCCTGCTGACCGCGTACTATGGTTTCGGTTTCGACCGCGCGGGCGGCGATAAGCCGTTGCCGATGGACCTGCTGCTGGTGCTGAGCCATGCGATGTTCAAGGGCGCGCTGTTCATGATCGTGGGCGTCATCGACCACGGCGCCCACACACGGGAATGGACGCGTCTGGGCGGCCTGCGCAAGTACATGCCCGTGACCACGGTGCTGACGATCGTCGCGTGTGCCTCGATGGCGGGGTTCCCGCTGACGTTTGGCTTCGTTGCGAAGGAACTCTTCCTGAAGACGGCGCTGTCGCTGCACGCGTCGAGCCCGTTGCTGGCCTATGGGCTTCCCGCGGTGGCAATCATCGCCAGCCTGTTCACGGTTGCCTATTCGCTGCGCATGGCGGTCTCCCCGTTCTTTGGCAAGCCGCGCGATCCGAGCATCCACGAGCATGACATCTACAGCATTGAGGAACGAGGCGATGCGGAGGACGACGCCCACGATGGCTCCGATGGCGCGGCGTCGCACGCCCATGCGGCCGGCGTTCACGAGGGCGGTCCGGGACTGCTTATTCCGCCAGGGATTCTGGTGCTGGCGTGCCTGGTGGCTGGATTTTGGTCACCGTTTCTGGGCGACCTTCTATCGCCGCTGGTGAACGCGCCTTTCTATGGAACCGAGAGCGGGTTCACCGTGGCGTTCTTCCACCATGCCGACAAGTTGCTCTGGACCGCGGTGTTCCTGTTTGGCGTGGGCGTCCTCGTCTTCCTGGCGGGGAAGCGCATCATGGAATCCTATGAGCGCGCGGGGAGCCCGGCGATTTTCCGGCACGCCTACGAGGCGATCTTCGACCGAGCGATTCCCTCGCTGGCGGCGTGGACCGCGCGGACGAGCCAGACGCCGTCGCTCCGGCGCAGCATCGCGGTCTTTTTTGCGGCGGCGTTCGGAATCGTGGTGGCGGCGATGGGCTATTCGGGCTTTGGCCTGCCGGGCGCGATCGCGATACCGGCGGGCTTGTGGATGGCGACGCTCCCCATCGCGCTGACGCTGCCGTGCCTGTGGGTGGCGGCCACGCATCGCGTGCTGCTGGTGCGCGTGCTGGCGATGGCGCCGATTGGATTCTTTGTCGCCATGTTCTTTGTGTTCTTTCGCGCGCCGGACTTGGCGCTGACGCAGATCCTGGTGGAAGTGGTTATTCTGATCGTGCTGCTGATGGTGCTGTTCCGCCTGCCCCAGCGCTTCGAGCCGCGTCAGTTGCGCTTCGATCCGACGGCGGGGGCGATTGCGCTGGTGGGCGCGCTGGTCATGGCCGCGCTGACGTACTCCGCGATGGGAAGCCCGTGGCGCCATGCGCCAACGCTGGAGGGCCAGCCGTCCGTCCGAGACTACTATCTTGGCAATGCGAAATACCCCGCGATGACCAGCGAGGAAGCCGCCGCGATCGGCTATCCCGGCGCCAGCAACATGCGGTCGGGCGGCGGCACCAACGTGGTCAACGTGACGCTGGTGGACTTTCGCGGGATCGACACCTTTGGCGAGATCATCGTGCTTGGCATCTCCGCCATCGGCGTCCTGTGCCTGTTGACGGTTAATCGGCGCCGCCGATCGGACAACTGGCGCGGGGGAGCCCTGGACGATGTGGGCCATGTGAGCGATATCGTGAATCCCGAGACGCACCGGCAACTGGAAATGCCCTATCGCGCGTGGCCGTCGCCGTCGCTCCTGCTGTCGGAGATCGGCCGCCTGGCGCCGGGCTTTGTGCTGATCTTCGCGGCGGTGCTTTTCTTTGCGGGCCACAACGCGCCCGGCGGCGGATTCATCGCCGGCCTGATGGTGAGCGTTGGCCTCGCGATGGTGCTGATCGCGGTCAGCTGGACGCGGTCGCGGCATCTGGAGCGCTTCGACTTTGTGCGGCTGATCGGCGTGGGTCTGCTGGTGGCCCTGCTGACGGTGGTGGTGCCGGAACTCTTTGGCCTGCCGTTCCTGACCAGCGGCCACTGGCATTTCCACCTGCCGCTGCTGGGCGGGGGCGAGTTTGCGACGGCGGCAATCTTCGACCTGGGCGTGTTCCTGCTGGTGGTGGGCGCCACGATGCTCGTGGTCCAGAAGCTGGGGAAGGAATAGCCCATGGAACTGCTCATCACGCTCTTCGTCTTTGTGCTCTATTTCGGCGGTTTCTATCTGATGATGCGGCGCCATGTGTTCGAGGTGTTGCTGGGCACGCTGTTGCTGACGCACGCGACCAGCATGCTCCTGATCGCGATGGGCGGATGGAAGCCGGAGGAGAGGCCGCCGATCCTGGTGCCCTCCGCGGAACTGCCGCTTTCCGCCTATGCGGACCCGGTGCCGCAGGCGCTGATCCTGACGGCGATCGTGATCGGGTTCGGCGTTACCGCGTATCTGGTGGTGCTGATCATGCGCGGCAACGAGGAGATGAACGATATGGAGATGACGGAGCGCCCGCGCGAGGAGGACGAGGCGTGACGAATCTGATCCTGACTCCAATCCTGCTGCCGATGGCGGGCGCCGTGGCGTGCCTTTTTCTGCGCGGGTCGCTGGGCGCCCAGCGCACCGTGGCGGGCGCCATCGCGACAGCGATGGTTCCGCTGGCGCTGTACCTGCTCTCGCTCGTGTGGCGGGACGGCATCCAGGTCGTCCGCGCCAGCATGTGGCCCGGCGGATACGGGATCGTTTTCGCGCTGGATCTGCTGGGGGCCGTGATGCTGTGCCTGGCCGCGGTCACCTTTGCCGCGTCGTGGTGGTTTGTGGCGGCGGGCGCCATGCCGCGCGCCCAGGAAAAGGCACTCGTGCACCCGCTTTTCCTTCTTCTGGGCGCGGGCGTGAACTGGGCATTTACCACGGGCGATTTGTTCAATTTGTTTGTCAGCTTCGAGATCATCCTGCTTTCGAGCTACGTCCTGCTGGCGCACGAGAACGGGCGCGGCCAAACGCGCGAAGGCTTGAAGTTCATGTTACTGAACATGATCGCCAGCATCTTCTTCCTGGCGTCGGCGGGGCTTGCCTACGGCATGTTCGGGGCGCTGAACATGGCCGATTTGGCCGTCCGGATCGCCCAGGCCGGCCAGCCCGCCGCCGCCACGGTACTGGGCACGATGCTGTTCCTGACCTTCGGCGCCAAGGCCGCGGTTTTTCCACTCTTCTTCTGGATGCCCGACGCCTATCCCAAGGCGCCGCGCGGCATCGTGGCCTATTTCAGCGGCATCCTGACGAAGGTGGGCGTGTATTGTCTATACAGGATGTTCCCGCTGATGTTCCCCGCCGCCGAGACATTCGCGGGGTGGTTCCAGCCGTTGATCCTGGCGGTGGGCGCGGGGACGATGCTGGTGGGCGTGCTCTGCGCGCTGAGCCAGATGACGATGAAGCGCATCCTCTCCTTCCATATCATCAGCCAGATTGGCTACATGATCTTTGCGCTCGGCATTTTCACCAAGCTGGGCCTCGCCGCCGGCATCTTCTTTATCATCCACCAGATCATCGTGAAGGCCTCGATGTTTCTGGTCGCCGATGCGGTCGAGGTGAACGAGGGAAGCCAGGAACTAAGCAAGGTCGGCGGCTTGGTGGCGGTGTATCCCGGCCTCGCAGTGATCTTTCTCTTCGCATCGCTTTCGCTCGCGGGGATTCCTCCGCTTAGCGGCTTCTATGGCAAGTACGCCCTGGTGGTGGAGGGCCTCGTGCGCGGCCACACGTTCTATGTGGTGGTGTCGCTGGTGACGAGCATCCTGACGCTGATGAGCATGATGAAGATATGGCGCTATGCCTTCTGGCGCGACCGCATACGCCCGGCCAACGCGCCCGTGCACGGCAACCGCGGCGTGATCGTGGCCACCGGCGCGTTGGTGGCTGTGTCGATCGTCGTGGCCGTGTTCAGCGGGCCAATCATGCGCCTTTCCACCGCCACGGCGGAGCAGATGATCGACCGCGAGCAGTATGTCTTCGCGGTGCTGGGCGATCGCGGGCTTGCGGCCCTGCGCGCGGCGGAGGAGGCATCGAAGCCATGAAGGGCTACCTCTACCTCCTCATCCTCGTCGTCGGGTATGTCCTGGTCGCCGGGGTCACGCCGATGAACGCCCTGTTTGCCGCGGTGATCGCCGTGGCGATCATCAAGGCGATGCCCCAGTTTCCGGGCCACGAGAAGCTCTCGCTTCCCGGGATCGCCAGTCCTGCCCGGATGGGCCGGATCGCGGCAAACCTCGCTGCCTTCTCGTGGGATTTCATCGTGGATCTCACCATGGCCAACCTGGTGATCGCATGGGAAGTTTGGACACCGCGGGATCGCTATAGGCCGCGGCTGGTGGAGGTGAAGGTGGATGACCTCTCGGATTTCGAGACCGCCATGCTCGCCTCGCGCATCACCCTGACGCCGGGCACGCTGAGCATCGACGTCACGGAGGACCGCCAGACGCTGATCGTTCACGCGATGTATCCCGGCGAGGACACCGAGGCGTCGCTTCGGCGCCCCATCGACCTCCTCAGGAAGGGACTCTAACCCGATGGAATACTTCACCCTTCCCCTGCAACTGGCCGCGCTGGCCATCCTGGGCCTGTCGCTGGTCCTTGTCATGTACCGAGTGCTTCACGGGCCCCACATCCTGGACCGCGTCATGTGTATAGACGGCGTCGCGCTGATCGTGGTGTGCCTGATCGCGGTGTGGAATGTCCGCTCTGGCACCACGTTCTTCTTCGACTCGATCCTGCTGCTTGCGATCGCGGGCTTTGTGAGCACAGTGGCGGTGTGCAAGTACCTGGAGCGCGGCGATGTCATTGAGTGACGCCCTCTCCATCCTGTGCATCGCGCTGATCTTCGCGGGTCTGTTCTTCGTGCTGACGGGAACCATCGGCGTGCTGAAGTTCAAGGACCTCTATACGCGCATGCACGCGATCAGCAAGGGGACCACCTTTGGCTTCATGTTTGTGCTGATCGGATGCGCCGGGCTGATGGGGACGCCGATGGACATGGGCAAGGCGCTTCTGGCGATCCTGTTCCAGTTCCTGACCGCCCCCATCGCCAGCCACATGGTCGGGCGCGTGGCGATGAAGAAGGGCATTCGCCCCATCTCCAGCCCCGACGACGAGGCGCCGGGCGTGCCCGCCAGCACCGTGATCCGCGCGCCCGGCGCCGAGTAGCGCCCGCGCCTGGGCTGTGTTTGATAAATGGCTTCGAGCTGGTCCGTTGAGCGAGAACGAGTCACGACGATGGCGCCGGTGACGAGGCGATGTGGTTCATCGCTGGGGAATCGCGACGCGTCGGGAGGAAGGTTCGCAGCCATCGCAAAGCCGAATGCAATTGTCAAACACAGCCTAGCGCACCATCCACACATCCAACGGCGGCACGCCGGGGAGGCTCTCGTTGCCGAGCCGGTCCACCGCCGTCACCGTCGCGAATTCCGGCGCCGCCCCCGTGATCAGGAAGCTGCCCGCCGTGGCGGGAAGGATCTGGTACTCCCACGCGCCCTGTCTATAAATATAGACGACAAAGGCAAACAGCGGATCGGCGCCGGCGGTGCTCCACTCCAGCGTCGTCCCGCCTCCGCCGGCGGTCGTCGAAAGCGTCGGCGCGGCGGGCGGGACGTTGTCCAGCCACGTGCTGGCGGGGATCAGCGCGCGGCTTGCGTACTCCGCCGCGATCAGGCCTCGCGAGCCAAGGGTGTTGTCCGATAGCTGGCTCATGCTGAAGAACACGTTCCCCGTGGCACCCGGCCTGAGCCGCGTCGCCGCGATCTGGTCGGTGATTTCGGTCGCCAGCCCGCCGCCATAGCTGGTTTGGCCAATGCGGTAGAGCCCCAGGCCGGGCCAGATGTGGCGGCCCCGGGTATTCTGGCTGATCCACCAGTCGAGGAGCGCCGTGTAGCTCTGCTGGGGCGGCGAGATCGACCAGTAGAGCTGGGGCGTGAAGTAGTCCACCCAGCCGCTGTTCAGCCACAGCTTGGAATCCCCATAGATCGCGTTGTAGGCATCGAGTCCCGTGACGCCCGGCGGGTTGCCGGGTCGCCAGATACCAAAGGGGCTTAGCCCAAACTTCACGCCGGGCTTCACCTCCTTGATCATCGCATGGCAGTCGCGGATGAAGTCGCTGACATTCTTGCGGCGCCAGTTGGCGAGGCTCAGCGAGCCGCCGCCGTCGAGGTACGTCTGGTACGTGGCCTCGTCTGGGAATGTCAGGCCGGTCTCGGGATAGGGATAAAAGTAATCGTCGAAATGGATGCCATCGACATCGTAGCGCTCGATCACGTCGCGGACGACGGAGAGGAGATAGGCGGGGACCTCGGGCTCACCCGGGTCGAGGATCTTGCGGGTGCCGTAATCGCGGACAAGGTCGGGCCTCTCCGCGATAATATGGGTGGAGTGGATCGTGTAGGCGGTGGGGTTGCGCGCGCGATAGGGGTTCATCCACGCGTGCAGCTCCATGTTGCGCGCATGGGCCGCGTCGATGGCGAACTGCAACGGGTCCCAGATGGGATTGGGCGCGCGGCCCTGCTGACCCGTGAGCCAGTGGGACCACGGCTCGATGGTCGAGGGATAGAGCGCGTCGCATTCCGGCCGAATCTGCAGGATGGCTGCGTTCAGGCCCGCGTTCTTCAGCGTGTCCAGGATCGCGATCAGCTCGGCCTGCTGCTGGGCCGTGGTGCGATTGCGGCTGCTGGGCCAGTCGATGTTGGAGACCGTGGCGACCCACGCGGCGCGGAACTCCCGGGGCACCAGGTCCGGCGGCGGCACCGGCTGGGCCGAGCCCAATCCCGACAGGCAAAGCGCCAAGGCCAACGCGGCGAGCTGACGAAACAACGACTTGAACATGCGAGCCCTCTTCCCCAATCCGAAGTGGGTCGCATGCTGTGGCAGGCGCGGGGGATAGGTCAAGCCGCGGATGGCGGCTAGGTTGGCCCGGGGCGATGCCCATTGCTCCGCCGGGGCTGGGTGGCTTTCCTTGCCATTTGGTATCAACGGGGACCGTAATGCCGCTCTATGTTGTTGTTCCCTTTGCCTGTTTACTGATCCTTATCGCCACGGGGCCGCTGTTCTTCGCCCGTTTCTGGGAACGCCACTATCCCAAGATATCCATCGGGCTGGGCGCCGTTGTGGCCATCTGGCTGCTGGTTGCCTTGCGGGAGGATCACCGCGGCGCGCGGATGCTCACGGCGTCGGCGGTGGAGTATTTCAGCTTCATCGCCTTGATCGGCTCGCTCTTCACGGTGTCCGGCGGAGTGCTGATTCGGATGCATAGGCGGCCATCCGCGCTCGGCAACGTGGCGATTCTGCTCTTCGGGTCGGTGCTGGCGGGCTTCGTCGGGACAACGGGTGCCTCGATGCTGCTGATCCGCCCGTTCCTGCGCTTCAACAAGCATCGGCTGCGGCCATATCTGGTCGTCTTTTTCATTTTCACCGTCAGCAATGTGGGCGGCGCGCTGACGCCGATCGGCGACCCGCCGCTCTTTCTGGGATACCTGCACGGCGTGCCGTTCTTCTGGATGCTGCAGCATGGCTTTGCGCCGTGGCTGTTTACGCTGGCGGCGATCCTGATCGTGTTCTTTTTCGTGGATCGACGACACCCCCACGCCCCAGACACGGTGTCCGACGAGGGAATCTCGATCCGGGGCATCGAGCAGTTCGTATTTCTGGCCATCATCCTTGGCCTGATGCTTGTCCAGAAGGCCGACGTATTCAGGTCCCTCGACAACCAGGTGGTGATGGTGGCCTCCGCCGCCCTGATGATCGCTGCCGCATGGCTATCGCATCGATTCGCCAACCGCCGAATTCTGGAGGAGAACCAATTCGGCTTTGGCCCGCTGAAGGAAGTCGCGATCCTGTTCGGTGGAATCTTCCTCACGATGGCGCCGGCACTGCACTACCTGGGCGAAAAGGCGCCCGCGCTGGGCATCTCGGAACCCTGGCAGTTCTATCTGGCGAGCGGATCGCTCTCCAGCGTGCTGGACAATGCGCCAACCTACCTGACGTTCCTGAGCGTGGCACTCGGCCTGCAAGGGATCCAACTCGATTCTCCCGACGCCGTCGCCACCTTCCTGGCAGGCACCGGCTCCGCCGCCCAGTTGCTCGCAATATCGCTTGGGTCGGTGTTCTGGGGCGCGATGACCTACATCGGCAACGGGCCCAACTTCATGGTCAAGAACATCGCCGACGGCCTCGGGGTAAAGACGCCGTCCTTCATCGAGTACGTGGTCAAGTACTCGATCCCCGTCCTGCTGCCGATTCTGCTGGCGACGATGGCGTTGATGGAAATGGGGATTCTGTAGCTGCTCCCACGCTAGTTCGCGAAGTACTTGTCCACCAGCGCGTTCGCCGTCCGCGCCGACAGTTCGTCGTTGCAGAGTTCGTGCTGGGTCATGAGCTGGTTGAAAGCGCCCTTGAGTTCGCGCACGTTCCAGTTCACGCGCTCGGCGATGACGGCGACAGCCTCGTTGGGGACGTCGATGCGGCGGCGCTGGGCCTCGGCGCGGAGGATCGCCATGCGCGTCTCCAGGTCGGGGGGCTGGATGTCCACGATCACCCCCTGGCCAAAGCGCGAGCGGATGCGCATGTCCAGGTGGGCGATGTCCTTGGGCGGGCGGTCGCTGGTCACAACGATCTGGTGGCCGTCCTGGTGGAGGATGTTGAAGATGTGGAAGAACTCCTCCTGGCTGCGCTCCTTGCCGGCCAGGAATTGCACGTCGTCCAGCAGCAACACATCCGACTGGCGGTGGCGGTTGCGGAAGGCGGTGATGGTGTTGTTCTGTATCGCGTCGATCAAGGCACTGGTGAAGTATTCCGTGCTGGTGTAGAAGATGCGGATGCTGGGGCGCTTGGCCTTGAGGGCGTTGGCGATGGCGTGGAGCAGGTGGGTCTTGCCGAGGCCGACCTCCGAGTAGAGGAAGAGCGGGTTGTGGGCCTTGCCCGGCAGGTCGGCGACGGCCTTGGCGGTGGCGTAGGCGAAGTTGTTCTTACTGCCGACGATGTAGTTGTCGAAGACGTATTCGGGCATGAGGGAGAGCCCGGGAAAGGTGTCCTCTTCCTCCTCCGCCGGGCGCGACGCGGAAGACGGTGGCGGCGCCAGCATCTGGACGCCGCCGCGCGTGCCGGTACCAGTGCCGGAGGAGAGGTATCGATGCATCTCGCGATACTCGGCCAGCGCGCGCTTCTCGTCTCCCATGCCGTCGTAGATGGACGCGCGAAGCCGCCGCGCTGCCAGATTGCCGGGATGTTCCTTCAGGAGTTCCTCGAGCACGGCGTGGGCGCGCTGGGGCTGGCCAACGCGGGAGAGAACCTCGGCCACGACCAGGCGCTCCTCGTTCGCTTCGGCATGCATCCCATCGGAGTCGAGTGCCTCGATCAGGACCTGGCGCTGCTCGGGGTCGTCGGGGGTGATGGCGGCGGCCTCGCGAAGCGCGGCAAGGGAGGCGGCGGAGTCGCCGGTCCCGCGCAGCACCTCGGCGATGGCGTTCAGCTCGCGCGCGGCGTCGGCAAAGCGCTGGGCGTGGCGCAGCAAATCCACGGCGGAGCGGCGGACGGCAATGTTGCCGGGGTCCTCCGCTGCGAGGCCGCGGATGAGTTCCAGCGCCTCGTCGCGGCGGCCACGCTCGGCCAGCATCCCGGCCAAGTGGCGGGAGCGGCGGCGCGCGGCCTCCACCTTGCCCGTGGCGCGGAGCATCGTGGAGAATGCGCGGAGAGCCTCCTCGTGGTCGGGCTCCTCCTGCAGAATCTGCTCGTAGACTTCCTCGGCGCGCTCGGGGGCTTTCTCGTCCTCGTGGTGCTTGGCGAGAAGGAGGAGCTGTGTCGCGGCGTCGCGCGTCTTGCCCGCCGCGCGGTACAGCTCCACCAGGCGCCCGCGGGCGATGGTGTTGTCGGGGGTCGCGCCCAGCAGTTCGCGATAGAGATCGACCAGGCGGTCCTTTTCCTGGCGCGCCTCCAGCACCTCGATGGCGGCCTGCAATTCCGCAGCATAGGCGACCGGATCTCCACTGGCCTTGAGGAGTTCTGCCAGGCGGAGGCGGGCTTCCACCTCCTGAGGCCACGCATCGGCCACGCGGCGCATGGCGGCGATGGCGCGCTGGGGGTTCTTGGAGAGGGCCTGGGCAAGGCGCTCGCAGAGCGGATGAAGCTCCCCGGCGTTGCGCTCGAGCGCCGCCATTTCGGCCATGCGCTCCAGAGCGTCGGAATTCGCAGGATCCACCTTCAGGATTTCGGCGAGGACGGCCTTCTCCTCGGCGGGCTTGTTCTCCGCGCGGAGGGCCTGGGCGAGGCGCATGCGGACGGCGCGCTGCTCGGCGGGCTTTGCGAGGCGGCCATAGAGGTCGGAGAGCGTCCTGAGGATCGGCGTGTGGCCGGGGCGCTGCTCCGCCACCATGTTCGCGCGGGAAAGGGCTCCCTTGAAGTTGGCGCTGACAATCAGGAGTTCGATCTGGTGCTCGGAGGCGATCAGGAAGTTGTCCATGTCACCCGACGCGAGGAGCGCGTCGCAGAGCGCCTCCACCACGGGGAGATCGGTGGGGAACTCGTGGGCGACCTCGTCGAGGAGCGCCGCCGCGCGGGCGTGCTCGCGGTGCTTGGCCATCATGGACGCCAGCTCCAGAAAGGCAACGCGGGCATCGTTGCGGCGCCCGAGGCGGAGGAGGAGCCGGGCCTGTTCCTCGCGGACGGCGAGGTCGTTGGAATCGCGGGCGACCAGTGTGCCGAGCCAGTGCTCCAACTCGGCCTGGCGCCCGATCGCGGAGAGCGTCGCCTGGGCCTCCGCGCGAAGCGCGGCGCAGCCAGGGAGGTCGCCGCGCGATGCAAGCAGCGCGTGGAGGGCGGTGATCGAGGGGAGGTGGGAGGGATCGCGCTCCAGATGGGCGCGCAAGAGCGGCTCCTGGCGCGTGGACTCCCCCGCCGCGCGCAGGTCGGCGAGGAGGGTCTCCATGCGCACCTCGGATTCCTCCACGCGCCCGGTGGCCCACAGGAGTTCCACCTCGCGCTCGCGGTCGCCCCACTCGGTGGGCGCCAGCTCGCAGATTTTCTGCACCGCGGCAAGGGCCGCGCCTTCCTCGAATTCTTCCAGATAGAGGTCGATGGCCTCGCGCAGGAGCACCACGGCCTGCGCCGTGTTTCCCGCTGCCGCGCGGACCTGTGCCAGCGAGTCCACGGCGCGGCCGGTCCGCGGTCCCGTGTCGAGCCGCTCGTTCAGGATCGCCGTCGCCGCGGCAAGGTCGCCCTTTTCGCAATACAGGTCGGAGAGCCGATAGCTGAGTTCGGTGGCGACCTCCTCCTGGCCGAGCTTGGTCTGAATGCGGATGAGAAGTCCCAGGATCGCCGTGTCGGACGGGCGTTCCCCCACCAGATAGCTCAGCGCCTCCGCGGCCTTTTCCAAACGCCCGGCGGTGGTCATCTCCTCGACCATGTTGAGGCAGTGCTTGAGGTCCTCGGCGGTGAGGCCGGCGAGGATCGCCAGCTCGATGACCTGAATCCGGGTGTCGTCGTCGCCGCCGTTGATGCGCAGCTTGCGGGCGGCTTCCTTGCTGGCCTCCTGATAGCGGCCCTTGGCCTTGAGCCAATCGACGCGGGTCTGGATTTCCTTGCGAGCCTCGTCGCGCAGGCCGCGCTTGAGCATCAGGTCCACCAGCCGCTTGTGGGCGCCCAGATGATCGCCGCTGACGGAGCGGGCGCGGCGCAGGGCGTCGATGGCCTCGTTTTCCTGCGATGACTCAAGGGCGATATCGGCGGAGCGCAGCCACTCCGCGATGGACTCGTCTGGGCGGCCGCCAAGGCGGAGGATCTCGGCGAGCTCACGGCGGATCGCTGTGTCGTTCGGCGAGGCGCCCAGATACTCGCGCGCAACCTCCGCCGCGGCGGCGTAGTCGCGCTCGCGCTTTTCGATCTCCACGAGCCGCCGGACGGCGAGGGCCAGGGTCAGCGGATTGCGCTCGATCAGGCGGATGCGCAGGATGCCGCGCAGGGCGTCGCGATTTTCGGGCTCGGTGCGCAGAATGCGGAGATAGCGCTTCTCCGCCTCCGACAGCTTCACCTGCCGGGCGGGACCGGGGGCCTCCGCGTCGCGGAGGAACGTCTCCGCCTCCGTCAGCAGCACCACGCCGTCGCTGCTGCCGGTGTCGCCGACGAGGTGGATGCCGAACTCCTCCGCCAGATCGGTCGCCGCCTGGTCAAGACTCGTCGCGCGCGCCCGCGCCACCAGATCCAGCAAGTTCCCCATCTGGGTCGGCATGTGGGGCGGCTCCGACTTGAAGTACTTCGTCTTCAAGTCGATCGTCAGAAAGCGGTCGGTCAGGTCCTGGCAGAGCGGGCAATAGGCGTGCACCGTGTCGCCATCGCGCTGGATGGACTCGGGGTGATAATCGAGGAACTCGAGCACGTCGAGAGCGTCGAGATTCTCGATCAGCCGGTGCAGTTCGTCTTCCGAATACTTGCCCATGGCCTCAATGGCGGGATCCTCACCTCAAGCGGCAAGGCCCCGGGGTCGTTTGGGGGACTTATCCAGATACCTGAAGCCATGAAACTCCGGCGGCAAAGACGGTGTCAAGAACGGCGCGCCCCGGGGGTCGGGGGGAAATGCGTGGCAATCGGGTGAAGGGATGGACGATGGGGGGAAATTGGGTGCTAAATGCGGTTTGGAACGGGGGAGTGGGGCGATCCCGGACAAGAAGCCCACCCCGTCCTCGGCCCTTCCGGATCGCCGCTCGGACTGTCCACCCACGAAATCGCTTGGATTGCACCAAGCGGCGGGTACCCGGCGCCCCGATTTTCGTTGGCATAGGACCGCCGCCCCTGACACGGTCGGTTTATTGAGCCGAACCGGCCCGCCCGCGGCGCCGGGGAGTCTGCGATCCCGCCCCCCCGGGGGGCCCTTTGGAGAGAATTCCCGTGTCCGTCATGACGAGCCCCATGCCGATCAGCGCGCGTTCGCGCCGCACCACCGATTCGCCGATCTCCTGGCTGATGAAGCTGGCGATCGACGATCCCAAGATCATTTCGCTGGCCGCGGGATTCGTGGATACGCAGGTCCTGCCTGAGGATCTCCTGCGCGAAGCGGTGGCCAAGGTTTTCGCGACGCCGGAGTCGGGGAAGTCGGCGCTCCAGTATGGCGGCACGTCGGGGCTGAAGGAGCTTCGGCGGGAGGTGGCCAAGTCCCTTGAATCACAGGGGCTTTCCAACGTGGATCCCGAGTTGATCTGCATCTCCAACGGTGGCCAGCAGGCCCTCTATACCGTGACCGAGGTGATGGCGGATCCCGGTGACATCGTGCTGGTGGAGGACCCGACCTATTTCGTGTACATGGACGTGCTGCGCTCGGCGGGGATTCGCGTGCTGGGCGTGACGACCGACGACGAGGGGATGATCCCCGAGGCGCTGGAGCGCCGGCTGGAGGAGCTGCGCGAGTCGGGCCAGCGCGCGCGCCTCAAGATCCTCTACATCATGAGCTATTTTTCCAATCCGAAGGGCTGCAACATGTCGCAGGAGCGGCGCGGGCGGCTGTTCGAGATCTATCGCCGCGAGGTCGAGCGCGAGGGGTCGTTCCTGCTGCTGGAGGACGCCTGTTACCGCGACCTGGCGTTGCAGGGCACACCGGAGCCGTACATGAAGTCGCTGGATCCCGAGAACGAGTTCATCTTTCTTTCAGGCACGTTCAGCAAGGCTTTCGCCCCGGGCCTGCGCCTTGGGTGGAGCTACATGCCCCCGGCGATCCACCGCGAGCTGTGCCGGCTGAAGGGGAACCAGGACTTCGGTTCCTCCAACATGAACCAGCGCATCATGGCGGAGTTGCTGAAGTCGGGCGCCTATGACGTGGCGGCGGACCGCTTCCGCGCCCGCTACCTCCAGAAGCGCGACGCACTCGTCCGCGCGATCGAGGAATTCTGGCCTTCGGACATCGATATCCTGCATCCCAAGGGCGGCCTGTATGTGTGGGCGCGGCTTCCCGGCATCAATACCGATCCGGGTTCGCCGTTCTTCGAGGCCGTCACGGCGGAGAAAGTCCTTTATGTTCCCGGCTTCTATTGCTTCTGCGACGAAACACAGGAGCCGAAGCCGACGGACACGATGCGGCTGTGCTACAGCTATGTGGACTTCGAGCCGATGCGCGAGGGCGTCCGCCGCATGGGACGCGTGATCGAGCGGATGCGGGGAAGCTGACGTAACCTCGGGGGCGCATGGATCGCATTTTCAACATCTTCGCCGGAATCGGTGCCGACGACGCCCTCGATATCCTGGCCGTTTCGCTCATTTTCCTGGCGGCCTTCAGCCTCCTGCGGGAGTCGCGATCCTTTACAGCGCTCCGCGGGCTGGTGGCGGTTATCCTCACGGGTGTCCTCCTGTGGATTGTCTCCACGATGGGAAACCTGACGGCGACGCGGGCGCTGCTGGAGAAGTCGCTGACCCTGATCGTCATTACCTTCGTGATCCTTTTCCAGAATGAGTTGAAGAAGGCGCTGACGGACTTCGGCCAGACGTCCTTCTTCCGCCCGTTCCTGCAGGCGACCCAGTTCGAGGCCGACGAGATCGTGAAGGCCGTGATGCGCATGGCGGAGCGCAAGGTGGGCGCGCTGATCGCCATCGAGCGCCGCAACAGCCTAAAGCCCTATATCGAGGTTGGCACGAGCATCGACTCGGAGGTGAGCGCGGAGCTGCTGCGCACGATCTTCCAGCTCGGGACGCCGCTGCACGATGGCGCGGTAATCATCAGGAACAATCGCATCGCGGCGGCGGCGTGCCTGTTCCCGCTGTCGGAAAGCCCGCGCCTTTCCAAGGACCTTGGGACCCGCCACCGCGCGGGGATCGGCCTGACGGAGGAGACCGACGCCGTGACGATCATGTGCTCCGAGGAGACGGGGATCGTCTCCATCGCCTACGAGGGGCGGCTGGAGCGCAACGAGACGGCGGATTCGCTTCGCGCCAAGCTGAAGATGCTCTTCGAATCGCAGGAGGAGTCCGATGTTTAGCGGGCAGTCGGCGCCACGCAGCGGGCTGGAGCGGCTCTTGATGGTCCTTGCCGCGCTGTGCTGTGGCACGGGGGTGTGGCTGGTTGTGCAGATGATCCAGCGCAGCGAGAGCACCCTGGAAGTTCAGGTGGAATCGATGGGGGCCGTCGACACGCGCATCGAAATGGAGCTTGGGCGGCGGGTGGTTCCCGTGCGATTTTCGTTTCCCTCCACCGAGCTAAACAAGATGAGTTCGGAGAATTTTCGGATTCGCTTCCCCTTTAGCCAGATCCGCGACGCCCTGGGCGACAAGCTGGAGGCGAACGGACTTCTGCCGCTTTCCAAGGACATGGTGGTGCCGCTGAATCAGGCGGCGATGGACCTGAGCCGGAACAACATCAGCGTGGTGGAGATCCTGGTGCCTCAGGTGAGCTGGACGGCGCGGCTGCGCTATATCCCCGCCCAGATTCGCCCCCGCCTGCAAGGGACGGCGAAGGAGGGCTTCACCTATGACCCATCGAGCGCGGAGATCGAGGAGTTTGGCGACACCATCGCCGTTCTGACGGAGGAGCGCGAGCGCGAGTACCGCGAGCAGGGCCTGACGCTGCTGGTCATCCAGACGCTTCCGCTGGACGTGGCGGGGCGTTCGGGTGTGATCCGCGAGGCCGTGGGAGTTGACTTGCCGGAGGGGGTGACCCTGCTCCCCAACGACCCGGCGCGCCGGACCGTCGTGGTCGAGATCGTGGAGCAGTCGATCACCCGCGTCGTCCGCGATGTGCCTGTGGTCTATACGCCGGTGACGGCGACGCTGAGGGCCCAGATCATGCCCGACCGCGTGGACGTGGTTCTTCAGGGCCCCGCAAGCGCGGTGAATGCCATCGGGCCCGGAGACATCGTGTTCAGCTTTCTGGACGTGAGCGAGCGCTCTGGCGAGCGCCGCGAGGTGGCCTTGGTCGCGAGACCCAAGGACGACGCGATCGCGGAGCGCATCCCGAGCATCGAGACCCTCCCGCGCAGCGTGACCATCCTGTTCACCGACCTCGCCACCCCGGCGCCGCCCGAACCCGCGCCATCGCCGGCGCTCAAGGTGGATGACCAGCCGACCAGTTAGCGCCCGCCGACGAATCGTCTTCCGCCCTTCATCCCCCCCGGAGTCATCATGGCAACCCTCTGTGTGAACATCGACCATGTCGCCACCGTCCGCAACGCGCGGGGCGAATCGGAGCCCGACCCCCTTCACGCGGCGGTGATCTGCGAATTGGCGGGGGCCGTGGGGATCACGTTTCACCTCCGCGAGGACCGCCGCCACATCCGCGACGAGGACGCCTTTGCGCTGCGCCGCGTGGTCAAGGGTCTGCTGAACATGGAGATGGCCTGCACCGACGAAATGGTCAAGATCGCCATCGAGTTGCACCCGGACCAAGTGACCTTGGTGCCGGAAAAGCGCGCGGAGCTAACCACCGAGGGCGGCCTTGATGTCGTCGGCAACCGGGTCGCCGTGGCCTCCGCCACGCGCAAGCTGCTAGAGGCGGGTGTCAAAGTCAGCCACTTTATCGACCCGGATGCCGCGCAAGTTTCTGCATCGGTGGAAACGGGGGCCACGCATGTGGAGTTCCATACGGGGACGTATGCCCGGCACTTCGACCGGGAACGCGCTCTCGCCATGAGGGAGTGCGACCGCTTGGAGGTGGCGTGCCTTCAGGCCCACGGCAATGGCATCGTGGTGAACGCGGGCCACGGGCTGAACTACCGTAACGCGATTCCGGTGGCGCACCTCCCGTTTATGAACGAACTGAACATCGGCCATGCCATAGTGGGCCGTGCCCTGATGACAGGGCTCGACCGCGCCGTCCGGGATATGGTCGAGTTGATCAGGAACAGCAGGAATGAGACGGCAGGGATAAGGATGAGGGATGAGGGATGAAAAGGGGAGCGGGGGCGGATGGTATACGCGCGCCGTCCCTCGATTCAATCCATCACCCCTTCTTGTTCATCCCTCATACCTCATCCTTATCCCTGCTTTATCCCTCATCCCTATTCCTCTTAGGAGACCCCCGCGGGCCCCGCGCCCCCGAAATCGCCGATGAGAATTCTGTACCTCTGTGGAGACCAGGGTATCCCGGCCTTTGGCCGGAAGGGCGCCTCGACGCATATGCGCGAGATGATCGGCGCGTTCAGGGGGTTGGGGCACGAGGTGTGTCTTGCCTGTGCCGACATCGCCGGCGACAGGCGGCCGGAAGAGGATTTCCCGCTGGTCAAGCTGCCGCGGCCGGCGTCGCGGTTGCTGGGCACGGATGGGCGCTATCTGCTGGCCAACCATTTGGCGAAGTCGGTCCTCAAGCGCGTGGTGTATGATTTTCAGCCCGATGCGGTCTACGAGCGCTCGGCCCTGTATTTCTCCGCGGGGGAATGGCTCAGCAACCGGTTCAAGCTCCCCCGGGTGCTGGAAGTGAACTCGATCCTTTCACACGAGCAGAATCAGCGCCTGCACCTTTCGAGCTTCGCATGGAAGGCGGAGTTGAGCCTGCTCCGCAACTCGATGGCGACTGCCGCGATTTCGGGCTATATGTCGCGCCAGCTCGATGCGCTTGGCTGTGATCCCCAGCGCATCCGGGCGTTTCCGATGGCGGTCGATCCCAAGCGCTTTCGCCTTCCTGTGGATCCCGAGCACCGGCGGCACGAGCTTCAGTGGCCCGACGGCGATATCGTGCTGGGCTACGTTGGCTCAATGAACTCCTACCACCGGCCCAACTGGTTCATGGACCTTGCGGAGAAGGTACTCCGCCGAAGCGAGAAGGGCGTCCGGTTCCTGATCGTCGGCGGCACGGCCCTCAAGGTCCAGCGACACCGCAGCCGACTCCTTCGCTGGGTGGAGCAGGGGCTTGTTCACTTTACCGGCAGCGTTCCCCAAGCCGAAATGACTGGATGGATGGCTGCCATGAACGTGGTGTTGGTCCCCGGCGCCGCGCCGCAATCCACCCCCACCAAGATCTTCGAGGCCGCCGCGGTGGGGCGCCCCGTGATCCTTCCCGCGACCGAGCCAATTAAGGAGCTCTGTGGCCAGGAGGCGCACTTCCTGTTCCGGCCCAACGATTTCCGATCGTTCGAGAAGAAGGTCCGCGAATTCATCACCGACCCCGATGACTTCACCCGCCCCGCCGCCGTCCTCCAGCGGAAAATCATCGCGGAGCACACCTGGGAACGACACGCCCGGGACATCGTCCACTGGCTGACCGAGCTTCAGGGGGAGCGTCGGAAGTAGCGGCGGCCCCGCCCTGCGATATCGACAGAACCGGCACCCGACTGCGAAAAGGGCTTGACGGCCCGTCTCGTTTGGATAGATAAGTATATCCAGATGAGACAAAGGAGGTCTGGCCATGACCCCAAAAGACGAAAACACCAAGAAGCCCCGCCAATACGAGATCATCGAGGATGAGCCGGCAATGGTGGTCAGCGAGGCAGCCCCGGTCTATGGCGCCTACGCCCGCCAGAATTCCGCTCGCGGCACGGTGCGCTCGATGATTTATCGCCTCGACGATTCCGGCCTCGTGGGGGAACTCAACCCCTCGGAGCTGATTCGCACCATCGAGGTAGGGCTACCGGTCAGCGAGTTCGAGGATTTGCAGGAGAGCCTTGGCGTGCCAGCGGATCGTCTCGCCCCGCTGCTTGCGATCTCCAAGGCCACGTTGCATCGCCGCAAGGCGGGGGGCGTGCTGAGCCCCGGCGAATCGGATCGCGTGCTGCGCTATGCCCAGCTCATGGGTCTGGCAATCGATGTGTTTGAATCGGAGGATGCCGCCCGCGCGTGGCTGAAGGCGCCGCAGGTGGGCCTCGGCGGGGAGGTTCCCCTGAACTATGCCCGCACGGAAGTGGGCGCGCGCGAGGTGGAGGACCTCCTTGGCCGCATCGAGCATGGAGTCTATTCCTGATGCCGGAGGCTTGGCGGCTGACGCGCGCGAAGTATGCCGCGACTGCCTTTGACGGGGAGGGCGCCCGGATGCACGGCGGGCGCTGGAACTCCCGGGGTGTGGGGGTCGTCTATGCGAGCGCGGCGATATCCCTGGCCGCGCTGGAGATGCTGGTCCACATCGACCCCATGCTGCCGATTCGCTATGTCACCATCGCCGTGGAATTCGACGACGACATGGTGGAGGAGTTGCCAGTAGGCAGGCTGACCCCGGCTTGGCGAGGCGAGCCTCCGGGACCCGCCACCAAATCAATTGGGGACGCATGGGCGCGGCGGGCTCGCTCGGCGATTCTCAAGCTTCCCAGCGTGATCGTCCCGAGCGAGTTCAACTACCTGATCAATCCCTCGCATCCTGACTTCGCCCGCCTCAGGATCGGAATTCCGGTGGCCTTCGCCTTCGATTCCCGGCTTCTGAAGACGAGGCCGTAAGCGTGGCTATTGGAAGTTCCGCCGGGCCTTATCCTCGTAGGCGCGGACCTCGCCCGATAGCATCGAAAGCACCAAGGCCACCAAACCCAGATCGTCCACGACGCCGATCAGCGGCAGAAAGTCGGGGATAATGTCGATCGGCGAAATCACGTAGATCAGCGCCACCACGCCAAGCACCTTGAAGCGGGTCGGAAACCTGTAGCGCGGATCTCTTAGCATTCGCATGAACGTGCCGAACATGCCTAAGGCCGCCTGGGCGAACCCTCTCGCCGGGCGCTCCCGGGGATAGACCACATGGGGGACCTCAGAGTTCGCCATGGCGCGTCATGCTCCTTTTGGGATCGCTTTGCCTGACTATGTACAAGGATCGTGCCAGCGTTATGGGCACGTCAATCTCCGTATTGGCGCCGTTTCCGGGGCCCAGGATGACTACCGGCTGGCTAGTCGTGGAGCCAGCCGATCGGGAGATCGGCGTTCCCAGGACACCAACACGCGCCACGCCCAGCGCCGCTGGAGGCGGGCGCCTTTCAGCCCCGCGCGCGCAACCATCGAGCGCCATTCGGCGGGAGTGTAAGCGCGCCGCACGGACAGAGGCGCATCGTGATGGAAGACACGGTTGCGCGTGACGAGCCCGCCGATGGCCTTGATGCCGAGCCACGCGGCGATGTGGCGCTCGAGATCATTGACCACCACGCCGTGGGTGGCCGCGCCCGCCATGAGGGAGAGCCAGTCCACCACCTCGCCCGCGGGAAAGTGGTGGAGGAAGAGCGAGCAATAGACGGCGTGAAACGGCTCGGCGACGGCGGGAAGCGGGGCGCGCGAGGGCGCGCCCGAAGTTGCGCGCCCGCGGCCCGAGGATGCGGAGCGGAGGACATCGCGCGCGTCGGCGTGGAGGACGATGATCTCCGGAAATCGCGCGGTCGCGCGGCGGGCCTCCGCCGCGAGGTCGCCGTTGAGCTCCACGGCGACGATGCAAATGGGGAGGCGCCGACGACGAGCGGACTTGACGATGCCGATGGCGACATCGCCTGCGCCGCACCCTACATCGCAGAGGCGCAATGTAGCTGGCCGGTCGGCCATCGCGCGCCGGAGGATGGGTTCCAGAGCGGCGACCGTTGGCCCTATTCCGCCCAGCCAGCGGTTGACGCGGCGGAGCCCGGTCAGCGCGCCGACCATCTCCTCGCGCGAAACGCGTTCCGGTTGGTCCATCAGTTCCAGCGCCGGGGATCGCCGCCGAAAAGAGATCATCGCGGCGGCAATGCGGAACCCAGCAGGAGCCAGGCATCGCCCACGTTGGTTGTATCGTTGAGGATCGGAACGCCAGTCAGTGCATCGACGCCGCCCGCGTCCCAGCCTGTCCACCCGGTCACGGACCAGTCGGCGACGGTGCGGGGATCTGCATCAAGCGCGGTGCCCGCGAGATCGGTGCCGGAGAGTTCCAGTGTATAGACACCGTTGGGAACGACCGACTGGCGCAGATCGAAATCAGCGACCGCCGTGTCGCCCCCGTAGCGATCCCAGCCAAAGATCGAGCCGCCGCCGTCCACCACGAACACGGGTACCGCGCCATTTGCCACGTTGGCGAGCGAGATGCCCGGCGCCGCCGTGGTGGAAACGCCGGGGAACGCGCGCAGGATTCCAGAACCCGTGTCGCGTTCCCGCATCGGCTTGGTGAAGCGAATCACCGCGGTGTACCTGCGCGTGGTGCGCAACGGGCCGTTTGCGATCGTCACCAGAATTCGCGTGGCGCCGCCCACCTGTGTTGTTCGCGCCTGGCGGAAGACGAGCGGAGAGGATTCCGATCGGCCATCCGTCGTGTCGTAGATCAGCACCTCGCGGACGGACGCAGGCCCCGCCGAGTAGTACAAGCCGGCGGCAATCGCGGGCTCAAGCTCGCGACGCGTCGCGTCCACCTGGGAATCGGGAAGAATAAAGCCGTTGAAGAGTTCGCCGCTCGGCGGGCGCGCCTCCAGCGTATAGGACATCGCCCGGTAGGTTCCGGCGAAGTACTCGTCCGTGGCGCCGATCGATTCCGTCTCCACGCGCGTCGGGAGGTTTCCGTATATACGCCCCGAAATGCCAATCGTCACGGAGCGCATGATGCCATAGGCATCGATGACGGCGGCGCTGCGCGCGGCGCTCGCGTCGGTGATCGAGTAATACACCTGCTGGTGGCTGTGCACATCGACATAGAAGCGCAATCGCGATTCGTTCAGCAGCGCCGCGGCCGCATAGAGCGCCTGGCTCTCGGGCTCGCTCCCCGCGGAGGGGCCACGATATGTTTCGCCCGTGGTGCTTCCGGAACCGCCGCCGAATCCGAAGCTGTGATTGCGATTCAGATCCACGCCGTTGAACGCGTCGCCCGTGGTCGAGAGAAAATCGTCGGCGTTCAGCATGCTCTTTCGCCGCATCCGGCCATCCGCCCCGCCACCGCCGCTGGCGCTGCCGCCGACGGTCTGCGCGGGGAAGAGCTGGGTCACCGCAAAGCCATCGGGATTCGCGATGGGAAGGATCACGATCTCCAGATTATCCACCAGAAAGCGCGCCGTGGCATCCTCGCCCGCGGCGAGTCGCTCGAAGACGGCGGTGACGACCTCCGGGCTGATCCACTCGCGCGGGTGGATCGTCCCCTGCAGCATCGCGGCGCCTTTGGCTGTGCCATCGGGCGTGGTGGTTCCCGCGGTGGCAAACCGATAGGCGACGATGTTGGTTCCGCGGATCGAAGTGCCCACGGCGTGCATCGTGATAAAATCCTTCTCCAGCGCCAGCGCCATGTGCCGCGAGTTAAGAGCGGACTGGGAACGAAAACCCGCAACCGGCGTCAGCGAGTTCACCGGCATCGGCACCGCATAGCCAAGCCCGCCACTGGTGATGGCGTTTACGGTCTGCCCACCCGCCATCGAGGAAAGCGCGGCTGCGATGACGATTGCAGAGAGCGCCTTCATCGGCCGAGCCACCCCTCGATGTCTATACGGAGCGCTTCGTCCAGCGCCACGTTCGACGCCGCTTCGTCAAGCGCTGCTCGTGCCTCCGCAGTGGCTTGCAGCATCAGCGCCAGGGCCGCATGCCGAGCCGTCGCCGCGTCGCCGAGCGCCGCCGCCAGTTCCGCCGTCATCGCCGGTGATCCGTCGCTTGCCAACACCGCTGCCGCCGTCGCGCCATCGCGTGCCAGGTATGCGGAAACCGCCAGCCCGCCGGGACGGCCCTCCGCGAATGCCGCCGCCGAGGCGATGCCCGCGTGTGACCGCGCGGCGGCCAGGAGGCGCGCGCGTTCGGCGGCGGGAAACTTTTCGGAAAGCCTCAGCAGATACAGGGCGCCCGCGTCGCTCAGCAACGCGAGTTCCGGTGCGTTGGGTGCAATACCCGCCGTCGCCCACGCCTCCGCCAGCAGCAGGCTGCGCGTGTTGCCGTGGGGAGCGTTGGGCGCTCCGCCCGTCAAATCTCCGGCCGCCTTCGCCGCCGTCCCGGTGCCGGACTTCGCTATCGCCGCGAGCGCGGCGGAAACTTCGGGAGCCGAGCTGTCCAGCGCCGCGACCTCCTCCAGAAACCCAAGGTCGTCGCGCGCTGTATAGACGTCGAGCGCCGCGCGCTGCCGAATGTGCCAGGCCGCCTTGGCTGCTTCCTGATCGAAGGGATACACCGCGCGGTCAAACCACGCGCGGCATCCCAGTTCCTTCACCGTGACCGTGGGCGACTGCTTAGCCGCGGCGTCCAGCCACGCGAGCGAAGCCGCCGTTCCTATCTCCCCCAGCTTTGCCGCCACGTCGCGCTTCAACTCCTCGACAGGTGCCACGTCGCCCGACTTGGCATCGGCCGCGACCACCATCGCCAGCAAGGCCGCCTCGGAATCGGGGAGCGGCTGGCCCGCCCGCGATTCCGCCGCAACCGCCAGCAAGGCGGCGGCGCAGGCGAGGCGAAGAAGTGAACGGAATGGAAGCAAGCGGCGCGGGGTCCAGTGGTCGCAGTCAAGCGGCAACCAAGCATGGGACACTTTCGCGCCGATGGCAAGCAGGGAGAACGATGCGGGGCGCGCCACACAGCGTCCTTATGTTCCCTCCCATCAACTTCGCGGTACATCTGCCGCCATCGCGGGTGTGAGCCTTCCCCTTGCCGAGCCCCCGGCTCTGGAACACAACAAGCCTGCTGGCCGCACCCGCCCGCGCGGCGGCCTGCCATCGAGGCGACACGATGAAGACCATCAAGGCCATCCATGAAAACGGCGTCTTTCGGCCAATGGAGCCGGTGGATCTGCCGGAGCATAGCGAAGTATAGGTGGATTGCACACCCTCGGCATTGGAGAATACCGAATCCGTGACCGAACCGGACAAGAGGTTCGCGGCGCTCCGGGGGGTTATGCCATGGCCGAAGGCACCAAGCCGGGGCATCGACCTAGACAAGTATCGAGGGACAGTCAACTGGCCAGAGGATGGTGTGGCATATCGGCGCCGTATTCGAGATGAGGAGTAGTCGTGAGAATCGTACTCGATAGGAACGCCGTCATCTAGAGTGACTCTCGAAAGTCCTGTCGTATTCCAACGTAGCTTGGGCGTCTCGCCCGAGCCTCGTCGCCCCCACACGCGGGCAAGATGCCCACGATACTCTTTTACGGCGCCCTCCATCGCGACAAGACTTTCGAGAACCGCTCTAAAGTGACTCTCGAAAGCCCTGTCGTATTCCAACGTAGCCTGGGCGTCTCGCCCGAGCCCCGTCGCCCCCACGCGCGGGCAAGATGCCCACGATACTCTTTTACGGCGTCCTCCATCGCGACAAGACTTTCGAGAACCGCTCTAAAGTGACTCTCGAAAGCCCTGTCGTATTCCAACGTAGCCTGGGCGTCTCGCC
>JBBQYG010000047.1:0-26016 GCA_038208905.1 Candidatus Sumerlaeia bacterium
CCCAAGCGGCACACGGAGACTTGGATTCATGGCTTGTGCGCCACTGATGTCGATGAGGACTATGACTATAAACGCGACCCGGATCGCAGGGTAGCTGGCAACTCGGCAGCGCGCGATTTTGCGACAGAAAGTTTGTCTCGGCGAGCTGCCGAAGAATTGTACGCCCTTACGCGCCACAATGCCCCATCACCGCCCGCATCCCTCCCATCCCTCGCGCGCGCGATTCCTGAACTGCGACGGCTCGAACTCGAATAGCTAGCCCCGCCCCAGCACCTCGCTCCTCAACCACTCCCGCACACGCTTGCCGATGATCGAGGTCATGTCGTGGCCGCCGACTAGGAGGGGAGGGCCGACGAGCTGGACCGAGTCGGTGGCCGGGTCGTAGAGGTAAGGGCGCTCCATGGCGGCGGCTACGATGCGGACGGTTAGGCGGAGTTTGGCGCCGTCCACTTCCTCCCGCGAGACGAGCACGAAGTCGGCGCCGTGCATCAGGTGCCCGCCTGCCACTGGCGGCGCAACGCACCGATGGTATAGAGCGTCCCCGCGGCAACGATGTGGCAGCCGGTGGCGCGGGCGTCGCGAAGGGCGTCCTCGGGGCTGGCGGCGGAGGCGGCGGGGAATCCGGCCTGCTGGGCCACCCGGGCGAGGTCCGCCGGTTCGGCCCCGCGCGGGCCCGCGACGGGATAGGCGATGATCCCGGCGATGGTCTCTGGCGGGACGCGGGAGAGGAGCGACACGAGGAATTCGCGGTGCTGCTTATCGCGCTGCATGGCAAAGAGCAGGACGAATTGGCCGCCGCGTCGCGCGGGAAAGAGGCCGCGCAGCTCGGTTCCCAGGGCGGCGGCGCTGAGGGGGCAGTGGGCGCCGTCCAGCACGAGCATCCGGCCCGCGGCGTCGCGGTGAATCTCCAGTCGGCCGGGCCAGTTGGCGCGGGCGAGTCCCGCCGCCATTGTCTCGGCAGAGGGGCGAATTCCCGCCGCCTGGGCGGCATACCATGCGGAGGCGATCGCAGCCTCCACATTGGCGCGCTGGAACTGGCCGCGAAGGGGGAGCGCGGCGTCGTGCTGGGAGCCATCGGGAAAACGGATGCGCAGGCGCTGGCCTTCGTCCGTCGGCGTTGAATGCAGGACGGGATTGTGATCCCACGCGCGGACGACGGGGGCGCCGACCTCCTGAGCGCGGGCGAGCAGCACCGGCAGGACGCGGGCCTCGTGCTCCGGAGCCTGACGCGAAATCACCACGGGGACGCCCGGCTTGATGATACCGGCTTTTTCGCGGGCGATTTCCTCGATGGTCTCGCCCAGGATCTTCATGTGGTCCATCCCGATGGCGGTAATTGTGGTGACGGCTGGATCGACGACGTTGGTGCAATCAAGCCGCCCACCCAGACCCGTTTCCCAGACCACCACGGCAGGGCGCTGATCGCCAGAGGCCCTGCGACGCGCCGCGATGGCGCGGAATTCCACCAGCGCCAGGGCCGTAAGCGTCTCGAAAACCGTGCGGAATCGGTGCGGCGTGTCGAGCCCGTGGCGCTGTTCGGGGCCGAGGGAGGAATAGAACGCCTGAAGGCGATCCTTGAACTCCTCGAAGTCCCATGGAACGCCGTCCACGCGAAACCGCTCGCCAAAATGCTCAAGATGAGGACTCGAGTACATACATGTGGCAATTCCCGCGCCGCCGAGAAGCGCCTCTGACAGGGCCGCCGTGGAACCCTTCCCCTTGGTTCCGGCAATGTGGAGGAATACTTGCCCGGCCTGAGGGGTGCCAAGGCTCTCAAGCCAGGCCCGGAAGCGGTCCAGATTATAGGATTCCGTGCCGTAGGGGACGGCAGAGGGGTTCTTTTCGAGGTCGAGGAGGAGGTCGAGAATCATAAAATGCCGCGCGTTGGTAGGTGTTTCCGGTCCGGAGACTTCGCGAAGGGCGCCCGGCGCGCAAGCGCAAGCGAGCGGGGGAGGCGGTCGCACAAGGCAGGAATCGCCTTTGGAACGCTTGTTTTCGGTTGTCTGGCGGGGGGAAGGGGGATAGCTTGCCGGGGTTAATTGAATCCGTTCCGGTCCTGAAGAGGGCCGAATTCCGACCCGAGGGCCACATGGCCTTGGAGGCTCGATTGGGAATCCAGCAGGTGCTCCACAACCCCGACCGCGGTGGCCTCGGCGGGGGTGCTCGTCCAGACCGGGAGGATGATCCGCTCCCCCCACCACCGGGTGACGCTATACCGGGATACCCCGAGGAATATGTGGCCCCCGACGAGGGGTATCACGACCCCAACGCGGTGTATGACCCGAATGCGCCCCAGGAATACTATGCCCACGATCCCGCCTATGGGCAGGAGCAGGCTGGCTATGACCCCAATGCCCCGCAATACGACGAGGGCTATTACGGCGGCGAGCAGCAGGGGCAGTATGATCCGCAGGCCTATCAGGAAGCCTATGGCGAGGCGCCCCAGGATGTTCAAGGGCATGGCTACGAAGCGCCAGCTTCCAGACAGGACGCCGCGCCGTCATCCCATCGTTTCGTCGTCGGAGCCGGATACGGCCCGGAGGACATGGGGCAGGAGACCCCCCATGTTCAGGCCACTTCTGGCGGCAGGCCCGTTAATCCTTCAGACCCCGACAGCCCAATCACCCAGTCGCCAACGATCGGAAGCGATCCCAGCGCCCAGCAGTTGAGCGTTGGCCCGCGCAAGGTTGAAAGCGCGGAGCCGATGCCGCCGCCGCCCGCCCTGGATGAGGGAGTGCCGATGGTTGGCCTTCAGGACTACAAGGTTCCCACGGTCGCCGATCTGGCGCGCGGTGGAATCGGCGTTCCCCCACTGTCGCTGCCCCCGATGCCGGACAGCGAAACGATCGCGGAGGGCCCGTCGGAAGTCCGACCCAACTATGCGACGCAGTCCTATGGCGACATGGGCGGCCCGGCAATTGACGAGGACGGGAACCCGCGCTTTATCCCGCAGATTCCCGTAATCTCCGAGGAGGCGGGCGTTCCCGGACGCCGCGTGTGTGGCGTCTCGTGGCTTATCTTCGCCGCTCTGTTTGGATTCGTTGCCTCCCTTTCCGGTGAGTTCAGCCCGGCTACGGTTTTTCTCGCTCCCATGGTGATCGGGGCATTCCTGCTGCTTTATGGCGCAAGCTGGGGCGGTGGTCTGGGTATCTTCCTCTCGGTGATCTATTTCGCGGCGTTCTCGGGCATCGGCTACACGATCGCCTATACGCCCGACAAAGTGGACAATCTGCTGGGCGTGTCGTTGTTTCCGCCTCAGGTGGGTTTTGCATTCATGGGGATCGCATGGACATTCGTGATTTCCGCGATTCTCATGCTCGTCAAGGCCCCGGGAATGGGTCGCGCCGTGCTGGGCGCCTTCGTCCTGCTGATGCCCCTCATCGGCGGCACGGTGTGGATCAACGCGACGACCGATCAGTTCACACCCAAATTGGCCAGCCCCACCGAGACCGCCGAGGCGGCTCAGCAGGGCTCCACTCTGGAAGGATTCTTCTTCACGAAGCCCGCGGGCTGGGTCTCCTATGAATGGAACCGTGTGATGGAGCTTTCGTCCCTCGCCACGCAGTTGAAGAAGCGGCCCAACTACTACTACTTCAACCCAACGCAGGCAAAGATGGTGTCGTTCTATCTCGACGATATCCCGCCTAGGACGATCGCCACGCTGCTGGGCCAATACAAACCATCCCTCATGGAGGAGACGCTGATCCGCGGCCTTCCCGCCGTTGGCCGTCCCAGCGCCTACAAGGTGGGCGGCGCCGACTTCACCGAGCGTTCCTATGAGGGGCAGCTTGGCCCCGCGCGCCTGCATCTGACCATCGCCAAGGCGGAAATTGGCGAAAAGGTGCTATTGGTGGTTCTGACGCAGAACGTCAAGAACGCCCTTACCGAGGTCAAGGACGCGGAAGACCCCCTTAACGCGTTCATGAGCGAACTTCGCATCGGCTCAAACTGACGCCGCCGCGAACTCCCGTTGCACGACAAGCCCCCGCGGAAACAGCCTTGTTTCCGCGGGGGTTTTCCTTTCCGCCTTCATACCGCCGGAGACCAGCAGCCAGCGCCATGTCCGTTCCGCCCCCTTGCCAGCCACTACCCGCCCTGCGCGGCATGACCATCGAGGAGGTGGAGAGCCTCGTCGCGTCGGGGGGATTCGATCGCTATCGCGGGCGCCAGCTCTTTCACTGGGTCCAGCGCAAGGCGGCGCGCACCATCGACGAGATGAAGAACCTGCCGGTCCCGCTCCGCGAGTGGCTGAAGGTCAATACCACGTTCGGCGGCGTGTCGCCCGCGCCCGTCGTGCGCCAGTCGGCCGACGGCAGCTTCAAGTTCCTCTTCGAGCTGCATGACGGCAAGCGCGTGGAATCGGTGCTCATGCCCGACGCCAAGCGCGAATACTGGACCCAGTGCCTGAGTTCGCAAGTCGGCTGCGCGGTGGACTGCAAGTTCTGCGTCACGGGGTTCAACGGCTTCTTCCGCCAGATGCGCGTGGACGAGATCGTGGATCAGGTGATCTTTGCCCGTCGCCACCTGATGGAGCAGGAGCCCGGCGCCAACTATCGCAACCTGGTGTACATGGGCATGGGCGAGCCGCTGCTGAATCCCGACGCGGTAATTCAGTCGATCCGCGTGCTGACGCATGTGGAGGGCATCGACCTTTCGCCCAAGCGTATTACCGTCAGTACCAGCGGCATTGTTCCCGGCATGATCCAGCTCGCGGAGTCGGGCGTCGGCGCGTGCCTCGCGTTGTCTCTCAACGCGCCCTCCCAGGAAGAGCGCGCCGCCATCATGCCGATCACTAAGAAGTATCCGCTCTCCGATGTTCTCGATGTTTGCCGCGAGTACCAGTTCGCCAAGAACAAGCGCGTGACTTTCGAGTACGTACTGCTGGCGGGCGTGAACGACACGGTGTCCCACGCGGCGAAGCTGCGCGACCTGGTGCGGTCGATCCCGTGCAAGATCAACCTGATCCCCTTCAACCCGAGCCCACTGCTTCCCTATGGGCGCCCCGAGTTAACGGATATACGCGCGTTCGCCGCTGTGCTGAGCGACGCAAACTACTCCGTCAGCGTGCGATGGTCAAAGGCGCTCGATGTGGACGGCGCCTGCGGCCAGCTTGCCGGGCAGCAACGCAACCGCCCCGCGCGACCGACCGCCGCCGTGGCCGCCGCCGCATTGCAGGAGCAGGCGGGCGACTTGGACTTCTTTGCCACCGTCGCCGCCGACAGCGCCGGCGAGGAAGACTGAGCCATTCCCCATGGCGGGCGCCGACCTGAAACACCGCATCAAGGGCCTGTTTCCCGAGAGCGCCCACCTGATGATGGATGTCGCGTTTGCGCGCGCGACGTGGCCGATCTACGCGGGCTCGCGGCGCCACTGCCCCGTGTGTGGCGGGAACTTCCGCAGGTTCCTCCCCCACTTCGGCATTCGGGAGCAGGCGCGTTGCCCGCGCTGCCGATCCTATGAACGGCATCGCCTGCTCTGGCTCTACCTGAGGGAGCGCACCAACATCCTCAAGGACAAGCTGCGCGTGCTGCACCTCGCGCCGGAGTACGTGCTCCAGAAGAAGCTCCGTCCGCTCCCGAATCTTGTCTATACAAGCGCCGATCTTTACTCGCCCATCGCGATGGTCCGCGCGGACATCACCAAGATGCAGTTCGCCGATGCGTCGTTCGACGTGGTGCTCTGCTATCACGTTCTGGAGCACATCCCCGACGACCGCGCGGCGATGGCGGAGATGTTCCGCGTCATGGCGCCCGGCGGATGGGCCATCATTCAAGTGCCAATGGGAACGCGCCCCACGACGCACGAGGACATCACCATCACCGATCCGAAGGAACGCCAGCGCCTGTTTGGCCAGGAGGACCACGTCCGCGCCTACGGCCTCGACTACAAGGATCGGCTGGAGGCCGCGGGCTTTGCCGTCGAGGTGGACGACTACGTGCGCAAGATGCCGAAGGACGAAGTCGAGCGCATGGGCCTGCTGGCCGACGAGGATATCTATCTCTGCCGGAAGGCGCATTGAAGGCATTAACCACGGGGTACACGGAGAGCACGGAGGCACTCCGGAGCGGCGTGTAGATGTCTATACAGTCGGACTCCGGCATGGTGGGAGAAAGCGCGATGAACTTCGCCTATCCAATGCCTCCATCCACCAATATGCTCGATATACAACCGGTCACCCCAGGCGCCGTTTCTCGGTTTCCTCTGTGCGCTCAGTGGTGAATGCCGTTCTCTTTTTTTCTCTCCCCCGCTTGGATGCATCACACCGCGACGGCGGGTTCTTCTCCGCCGACCTCCGCCTCGCGCGGCGGACCGCCGATCATCGTGCGCCAGGTGATCAGGGCCTCCACGATCAGCCAGCCCGACAGCACGATGAGCGACACCGTGATCGCGAACTGCATGTGGGCAAAGGGCTCGATGGCGTCGGTTCCGCGCAGGCGTTTCACGTAGGGACCGATGTTCAGGAAGAGGCTCCACAGCGTCATGAACATCATGAACACCGTGGGGAAGAACGTGATCCACCACGCCATGCGCTTGCGCGCGAGCCACACCGTGAGGGCGAGCAGCGAGAGCGCCGCGAGCAGTTGGTTGCTGCTGCCGAAGATCCCCCAGAACACCTGCCACAAGGGCATCGGCTTTCCCGCCACAACGACCGGCGGAACCAGCAGCACCATCGCCGGCAGAGCCAGCGTGATCAGCGTGGCCGCGATGGCCTGGGGGCGCGTGGTCCAACGCAGGGCCTCCATCAGCACATAGCGCGCGAGCCGCGTGCAGGCGTCCAGCGTATCGAAGACGAACGTAGCAAAGCAGAGCAGCGCAAACTGGTAGAAGAGCGCGTAGAACTGGTCGTTGGACAGCTCGCCCACCACCGGCGAAAACACCGAAACGATCCCGCGCGCAAAGGTCGCGATTCCGCCCGCATAGAGCGAGGGCGGCGCCCCCGCGGGGTTGGCCAGGATCATCACCGTGGCCAACGTGATGCAGGCGAAGAACGACTCCAGCAGCATGGAACCGTAGGCGACCGGCACGGCGTCGGTTTCCTTATCGAGCTGCTTGCTGGTGGTGCCGCTGGCGATGATGCTGTGAAAGCCCGAGCATGCGCCGCACGCCACCGTGATGAACAGGATCGGAAAGAGAGGCGCGCCCGCGGCCGATTCCCAGCCCTTGAAGAACGGAAGCTGGATCGGCTGCCCACCCACCACGGCGCCCACCGCCACGCCGACCACAACCACGATCATCACGAAGTAGAGGAAGTAGCCGCCGAGTTCTCCCCTCGGCTGGAGCAGCAGCCAAACCGGCGACAGCGCCGCGAAGAAGCAATACGCCAGCAGGATGAATCCCCACGCGACCTGGGCCTTGCCATCGAAGAGCGGGCCAAGATCGAGGGGAATCCACGATCCCGCAACAATTGCCAACAGCACCAGCGGCAGATAGATCAGCTTGGCCTTCAACGGCGACATCCCCGCAAACCGCAACGTCGCGCCCATCGCCAGCGCCAGTCCAAGGTAGAGAAGCGACGACGACGCCACGGCGGGCCCCGGTGCGTCGCCGCCCTCAACCGATGCCTTTGCGACGAACGTCGCCGCCGTCACGTCGGTGAACGCGATAATGACGTACACCAATGCGAGCCACACGAAGACGAGGAAAAGCAGATGAGCGCGCGGGTTCATGTGCTGGCGGACAATCTCGGCGATGGTGCGCCCGCCGTGGCGGACGCTTCCAACAAGCGCCGCGAAATCGTGAATGCCGCCGATCAGGATTCCGCCCACGATGATCCAGATCCAGGCCGGTCCCCACCCGAAATAGATCGCCGCCAGAATCGGCCCCACCACCGGACCCGCCGCGGCGATGGCGGAGAGGTGCTGGGGAAGCAGATACGCCGTCCGCGCGGGCTCGAAATCCAACCCGTCGCGATGGCGATGGGCGGGCGTCTGGGCGCCGGCATCCAGCGCAAACTTCCTCGCCAAAAAACGACCGATCAGCCGGTAGGCCACCAGCAGCACAGTGGATGAAACAGCGAGAAAGGCCAGCAGCCCCATGGGGTGAGCATCTCCGGAAGCAATCCCGTCATGTCTGCCGGCTGGAGCGGGAATGGCAAGGGGGATGAGGGGGGTGGGGCCTATCCCATGGCCCTATTGCTTGCTCCCGGGGTGCGGCTTTGTCGCCTTGGGTGGAGCGGGGAAATCGGAGGGAGGAGGGCTGGACAACTTGATGCGCTCGTAGGCGCCCCGCTTCCGATCCTCGGGATGCTGCTCGACCGCCAACACGGTGATGTCCCCCTTGGCAGGCCATGCGCCTAAAACAGCCGCCCTGCGGCGGGCGTCTTGTTCTCCAGGTGGGATTGAAAGATCGTCCGCTTGTGCTTGCGGGTCAGATCGTCGATTTCGTGCGAGGCCAAGCTGGGGTGCCGGGGATTCTCCTGCAAGAGAGTAAGCGCCTTGACCAGTTTCTTGAAGTACTTTACCTCGTCCCGGTCCAGGTCCCCTCGCTGGTGGCGGCTGCGCAGGCCGCTCCAGACGGCGTCCATCTCAGGCATGCCCATGCGGATTCTGGAGGCCAAGGGGGATCAGTCCTCGGCAAGTGCCGAGAGGTCGATGGGCGCCGAGGCACGCCCCTTCTTGAGGTTCGCGGACGACCTCGCCAGCATCTTGAGCGTGCGGACGGAGACGGCCGCGGGCGGCACCAACACTCGGGGCTCCAACAGGTAGCTTCCGTCGGAAAGCATCCTGACATGGTAATACTTCGCTTTGGCGCCCCGCAGGCTGATCCGCTTCTTCGCATCGACCACCACGTCGTACGCCGTCTCCAAGGTAGGGGCGGACTTCTTGGTGCTTCTGCGTGGCTGAAGCTTTACGATTTTCATGAGGAGAGAGTGGTGGGATATCCCACTATCCTTCAACGGGATTTCCGACGCCCGTGGCGCTGCGCCGCGCCGTCAACACCCTGCCCCACCCTACCGCGCCCGCTCTCCCAGTTCCGTCCAGCGGGCGTAGAGGCGTTCGACCTCGGCTTTGGCGGCGGAAAGCTTGTCGGTGAGTTCCTTGATCTGGGCCTTCGATGACTTGGCGAAGGTGTCAGGATCCGCCAGCTTGGCCTCGATCTTGGCGGCGGCGGCCTCGGCCTCGGCGATAACGGCCTCGATGCCGTCGAATTCGCGCTGTTCCTTGAAGCCGAGCTTCGCGACGGGTGCGGCCTTGCGCGGCTCCTCCGCCGCGGGTTTGGCGGCGGACTTCGACGGCGCTGCGCCGGTTGCGGTGCGGTCGAGGTAGGCGCGATAGTGATCGTAGTTTCCCTCCACGATGTCTATGCGCCCATCGCCGTGAAAGCCGATGATGCGCGTGGCGACACGGTTGAGGAAGTAGCGGTCGTGGCTGACGATGAAGGCGCATCCCTCGAAATTGGCGAGCGACTCCTCCAGAATGCGCAGCGTCGGCAGGTCGAGGTCGTTGGTGGGCTCGTCGAGGACGACGACATTGCCGCCCTCGCGGAGCATCTTGGCGAGCTGGACGCGGTTGCGTTCTCCGCCGCTGAGGAGCTTGATGGGCATCGCGGAGGTGTTCTCGTCGAAGAGGAACTGCGCCAGCCAGCTCCGGAAGTTCATGCGGCGCCCGGCGATTTCCACCCACTCCATATCGCCTGCCACTTCCTGCAGGACAGTCTTCTCGGGATCGAGGCTCGCGCGCGCCTGGTCCGCATAGACAAACTTGATCGTGGAGCCGTGGCGGACCTCGCCCTCGTCGGGCTCCAAGGTCTTCATGATAAGCCGCAGCAACGTGGTCTTGCCGAGCCCGTTGCGGCCCACGACGCCGACGCGGTCGCCGGGGCCGAGGGTGAACTCCAGCTTGTCGATCAGTCGGCGGCCCGCGATGGTGTAGCTGACCTTGTCCACCTCGACCAGTGTGCGCCCAAGGCGCGGTCCCGGCGGGATCAGCATCTGCATGGATCCGTCGGCGGCGAGGGGCTTGCTCGCGATCAGGTCGTGGGCGCGGTCGATGCGCGACTTGGACTTGGTGGTGCGCGCGCGCGGCTGGCGGCGCAGCCACTCGAGCTCCCGCCTGAGGAGAATCTGGCGCGTCGCCTCGGTCCGGCGGTCGCGATCGGCTTCGATTTCCTTGGCGGCAAGGTAGTCGGAATAGTTGCCGGGATAGACGAGGGCGCGGCCGCGCCAAATCTCCACCATCGTCGTCGTCACGTTGTCGAGGAAGTAACGGTCGTGCGTCACCAGGATCACCGTGCCGCGATATGCCGCGAGCCACACTTCCAGCCAATCGAGCGTTTCCGCGTCGAGGTGGTTGGTCGGTTCGTCGAGGAGCAGGAGTTCGGAGCCTTCGAGCAGCGTGCGGCAGAGCGCCACGCGGCGGCGCTCTCCGCCGGAAAGTTCGCCCACGATGCGGTCGTAGGGCGGCACGCCGAGTTCGCGCGCGGCCTCTGCCTTGCGCGATTCGAGCGTGTGGACATCGCGCTGTTCCAGGCGCTCCTCGATCTCCGCCTGTCGGCGAAGCAGGCGGTCGGCGACGGGACCGGTGTGCTCGGTTTCCAGGCGCTCGTGGATGCCGTCGATTTCCGCCTCCATCGCGCGAACATCGGCGAACGCGGCCTCGATGGCCTCGCCGACGGTGTTGGCGTCGTTGAGGCCGCCCTCCTGGTCGAGATAGGAAACCGTCAGGTCGCGGCGGCGGCGCACGTCTCCGCCATCGGTGGGGACCTTGCCGGCGATGATGCCAAGCAGCGTGGACTTTCCCGCGCCGTTGGCACCCATGAGAGCGATGCGGTCGCCCTCGTTCACGGCAAAGGAGACGTCCTCCAGAATGGCGCGCTCGAGATAGACCTTGCGCAGGTTGTGGGCGGAAAGAATCGGTGGGCGATCTGACATTTCTTGGGCGCGCCTAGACCGTCATGCCGCGCGCAAGGAATTCGCGGACGACCGGGTTGTCGGACTTGCGCAGTTCTTCGGGCGTGCCCGAGGCGGCGATGCGCCCCTCGTTAAGCAGGTGCAGGCGCGTGCCGATTCCGAAGGCGCTCACCAGGTCGTGGGTTACAACGATCATCGTGCAGCCGCTCTCCTGGTTCACTTCCTTCACAATATCGTCCACCGTCTGGCTGATGGGGGGATCAAGTCCAGCCGTCGGCTCGTCAAAGAGCATGCACTCGGCCTCCTGCACCAGGGCGCGGGCAATGGCCACGCGCTTCTGCTGGCCGCCGGAGATTGTGGTGACGGCCTGGTCTTCGCGCCCCTCGAGGCCAACGCGCTTCAGGCTCTCCGCAACCTTGCTCTTGATCTCGGCGCTGTCGGCGCCCTTCACCTCGAGCAAAGGCAGCCCGACATTCTCGCCCACGCTCAGCGACTGGAGCATTCCGCCGTTCTGGAAGATCATCCCAAATCGGCGCCGGACGGGGTACAATTCCTTCTCGGTCAGGGCAGAAATATCCTCGCCATCGATCAGGATGGTTCCCGCATCGGGCTTGAGGAGGCCGACCAGATGCTTGAGCAGGACGCTCTTGCCAGTGCCTGAACGGCCCATGATGATGCAAATCTCGCCCTGCTCCACGACGAGATCGAGCCCGTCGAAGACAACCAGTTTGCCGAAGCTTTTCTTGAGGCCCTTGATCTCGATCCGCATGGGGCAGGAGCGTCAGGGGACGGGCGGCGCGGGGACAAAGGAATTCGGTGCTTCCCGCTGGATGGCGTACTGGGGGGAGTCCCAGGGCGCTCCAATCCGCATGGCGATCCGCCAGCCGTCCTCCTCCGCAAGGATCGACGTGTAGAACACGCGCATGTCACGCTCCCACTCGCTCCAGTGGGGATCCTTGGAATCGGACCAGAAGGGAACCTGCGTCGTCCCCTCGATCGTGATCAGCCACCGCCCGGGAGGAAACTGGCTCGCGAGGCTTTCCTCCCCGCGCGCGCTGTACACGGACATCAGGCCGATGGACCGCGCCGCGCGGGGCTGGGTGGCGAGCCACTTCTCGAATCGGGCCTTCCCTTCCTCCGACAGCCGCGCCCCGCGCCCCGAGCGGAATTCCTCCACCGCCTTCGTATCCCAAATCTTTGCCGTGTAGAGCCCCGCGCGAACAACGTCGGCGTCGGGCGGGAGGTTTTCCGCGAGCCACGCGCTCATGCGGTCAACATTGAGGGCGCCCAATGGGAGCGGATCGGTGTACTGGAGCCTCAAAAAGAGGACCGCCGCCAAAGCCAAAACCCATTTCATGCCCGGCGCCGCCGAGTCCTTGAGCGCGCGCAGCGCCTCCGGTACGCACGCCGAAACGCCCGCCATCGCCGGGAAGAAGTAGTTGCCGTGCTGAAGTTCCCAACGCGAAACCATCGCGAAGTTTACCACAGGGACGATCATCAGCACCGCGAGCCGCCGCGTCCGGCGGAGAGCCAACGCGATCAATCCCATCAGGAATGCCGCCGCGAATCCCGGGTCTGTTTTCACCAGGACGCCAAACGTGCCCACCACGGGCACCACGTGGGAACCTGGGGCCGTCGTGGCCACGATGCGGGAGACCTCCTTGAGCCCCGCATAGGACGCCGCGGGCGTCAGCACCCAGCTTGGCGCGAGCACCAGGAATACGGCGATGGAAACGAGCGCGGCGACCACCAGATCGGCGAAGCGCCGCCGCGGTTCCCCCGCCCCGAGCGCCGCCGCCGCCATCACGGCAAGGCAGCAGAGCGCCCCGTTGTACTTAAACGCCGCGGCCAGCCCGATGAATGCGCCTGCCGCGATCATCTGGCGCCGGCTGGGAGATTCCAGATACCGCAGCGCCATCCACGTCGCCCCTGCCACGCCCAGCATCAGGCCAACGTCGGGCATGACGTAAGCCGCATAGCGTACGGCGTGTGGAGAGAAGCCATAAACCACCACCGCCAGAAGACCCGCCGCCGCGCCGCCCCTTCGCGGCGCCATCCGCCACAGGATTGCAATGGTGCAAAGCGCGAGCCCCAGCACCACCGCGCGCGGCCCCAGGACAAACACCCGGGCGCCGGCGGCGCTGTCGAGAATCGCCCACTCCGTCGGGCCGAGCCCGCTCAGCAAACCTCCGATCAACGCCACGATTCCGCCTGCCGGAACGGCGAGGTAGCCGATCAGCGGGGGGTAGTAGAAATTGACGGGAATGATCGTCCGGTTGGTGACGAAGTGCTCGAGGTTGGCGAGGATGTATGTCTCGTCGGCAAAGGGCGGCAGGCGAAAATACGAGAGGCGGACCAGCCCGAGAAGCGCCAGAGCCCACCAGTACACCTGCCCGCGATCGGAGTGCTGTTCGGCTGGAATTCCGCTCAAGTGACGTCGCTGACGGTGGGCTGCAAGACGCCTTCCTCGTCAATGAGGCGTATCGGGTTGCTGAGGATCCAAAGCTTGCGGTTAAGGTAAACCTCTACGCGATAGGAACCGGGACCGGCGGCCGGGAAGCTGGTCTCCGAACTCGTGCCCCAAAAGAGAGGTTGGCCGTTGTGGCGGAGAACCACCTCGGCGGGCTGGGGTAGGCAGATGTGGAATCGTCCGTTCGGCGTGTAAGCCACGTCCTCGCCCATCGCGCGGCGGCGCCCGGTGACGGAAACGAACTCGAATTGGAAGCCCTTCTCCGAGGCAATCACGCGGTTGGCCACGTGGGAACGGCCCTCGCGGAGGGCGCTCCACACCATGTCTCGCGCACGCAGCCATACCGTCGGCAGTTCCTGGGTGTGGATGCACGTGCAGATCGTCTGGAACGCGAGATCGTAGGGAAAGAGCACCTTCCAGTCCAGGAGCGGGTCCTTGCGCTGGTGAACGTTTAGCCCGCCAACGATGGGAAGGCGGCGGCGCTCCAACTCGCGGTCCCACTTCCACAGCAGCTTGCGATTGGGCCCCAACAGCATCTTCTCGGCGCGGGCCGCCGCCTGCAGGACGTACTTGGAGTTGGTGCGGGAAAGGAACTCGTCCATGAACGACCAGATCTCCAGCAGATCGGTCTGCTCCATGGGCACGGGCGGCGGCGGGATTCTGGGATTGGGGGATTTGCCGCGGGGAAGTTGATGGTGGATCGAGACAGAAACGGCGCACTGGCGGCGAATCTCTTCCAGCGCCTCCTCCACCGTTTCGCGCTTGCCAATCTCCTCGCGCGATTCGAAGGCGAGCAGATGCCCCGTGGGCGTGCTGACCTCCTCTCCGCAGAGCACCAGCACGCCATCGTGCCAGCCCTCCTGGTTCTCAAGTCCGTAGCCAAGCGTCCCGTGGTCGGTGAGGACCACGAAATCCACTTCGTTCTTCTTCGCCGCCTCGACGACCTCCTCCAGAGTGCCATAGCCACCGCTCTGAACGGTGTGGACGTGGAGGACGCCGGTATAAGTCCGGGGCGAACTGGCCATGACGGGGACACGGGCGGTGGGTCGCCGCGCCGCGCGGATAGGCCGCGGCGACCAGTGGGTTGTCGGCCATGCGGGGGCCGTAGTGCGAACGCGCCCTTATGTGACCGGCACCCTCCATACGGTGTCAATGCGCCGCTTTAGGGAGTGGCAGGGACGGGCTCGACCATCCCGGGGGTGGGCCCGGGAACAACTGGGATCGGATCCATCGGCGTCATGGTGGTCCTGGCGGCGCCGCGGGCGTGCAGGTTAATCAACTCCACATAGGCAACCTCGGGGAAGTCCAGAAGCTGATCCTTGTGCTGCTTGACGAGCTCGATATTGCGGGCGAGCACGTCTGCCGCCTGGGTTTCAAGGGTGGAAAGAGTGCTGCCAAAGGAGACGTTCAACTGCTGCTGATTGCCCTGCTGGTTCTTGAAGGCGGTGGATATGTTGTCCACCGCGATGTCGAACTTGTCGTAGATTTCGGTGAGGATCGGGTCCGCCTTCTTCTTACCCTCGTTGATGGATGCGTAGATCGCCTCGGTATTGAAGGAGAACTCGGCGGGGGACATCTTGTGCTTTTCGAGCTCGGCGGCGAAGCCTTCCATGAGTTCGCGCCCGAAACTGGTGCCGAGCTTCAGCATTTCCCCGAGGCCGATGTTGGCCGTCTTTCCGTTCTTGGAATCGATGATCTTCTGGACGGTGGGGTTGGCCTGAACCTTAGCCAGCATTGCATCGCGGACCTGAAAGTAGGAATCGAGGCGTTCCTGACTCAGGGCGCCATCGGCGGGTGTCGCGAACGGGTAGGTGGTGTCTAGCTTTTCGATATCGGCGGCGGCCACCTTGTAGCCGTCCGTTACTTGCTTGATCTTGATTCCGGTATAGACGAAGCCCCCGATCACCAGAACGACGAGAAGCAGGGTGATGATGCCGCATCCGATGAGCACTTTTTTCATGGGTCTTGTTCCTTGCGGGTCCGTTGGGGGTATGGGGCAATATCTACCCGCGATGGGGTGGTTTATTCAACCGGACCCCTCGCCAAGGCAACAGATTCCCCAGCAGGACGGCAATCCATGCAGGACCTACCCCGCCCCGCGAACCTTCCCCAGGGCTCCACGCCACCCCATGTGAAGATATGCGGCCTGACGCGGCTGGAGGACGCGCGCCTGGCCATCGACCTCGGCGCAACCTTCGTCGGGCTGATCCTGACGGCGAAAAGCCCGCGCCGAATCGCCCCCGCCGAGGCCGCTGAACTCCTGATCGAGCTGCGTCGCAGCCACGGGGACCGCGTCCGCGCGATTGGCGTCTACACCGACGAGGCTCCCGATGCGATCGCCCGCGAGCGCGAATTGCTACGACTCGACGCGGTGCAGGTCCACGGCGACTTCGAGGCCGTCGCCTCGTTCCTCCCGAGAGCCGCGATCCTTCCCGCGATCGGCATTCGCGACGCGGCGGACGGCAAGCGGCTGGTCAGCCTACACGCCGGGTACGCCGCCATTGTAGCCGACGCCCAGACGGAGGGGCGCAGTGGCGGCACGGGGAAGACCTTTGACCATCGCCATGTGCAGTCCGCCCTTGCGCGGCGCCGGGTTCTGCTGGCGGGGGGCCTAACCCCCGACAACATCGAGGACGTGGTGGGGCGGCTTCGCGGCGGGCCGGTGCCCTATGGATTTGATCTCAGCTCGGGCGTGGAGGAATCGCCCGGCGTGAAGTCCCACGCCCTGCTGCGCGCGTTCTTTGCCGCCTATCGCCACGCCTTCCTTCCCGCGGCCCCATGATCGCGATGGCCCTGGCGGAGGGCTTCCTATCCGGCGTCTGCGCCGGGGCGATTCTGGTGTGGTTCTACAACCGGTTTCTGGCATCGCGGCGTGAGAGCTACGCCAAGAAGGCCATGTCGCTGGCGACGATCCCGCTGGCAACGCTGGCGGGCGCGCTGCACGCGGTGGCCGTGCTGGCTGCTTTCCCTCACTCGAGCATTCCCGCCCTCGCGGGGCTGGCAATCGTGGCGCTGAAGGCGAGGACAGTGATCCGCCAGCGGAAGTTGGGCCGCGGCGTCGTCCGCCAACACCTCGACGTGGGAACCCACGGCATCAACTGGCGCCGCTATCATCCGGTGGTGCGCGCGGGGCTGGGACTGCTCGCGCCCATCAATCGGGTGGATCGCCTGGAGCTGGTGGAGGTGGAGGCGCGCATCCCCGGGCTGCACCCGGATATGGACGGCTACCGCATCCTCCATCTGACGGATTTCCACGTGCATCCCACACTCAGGAAGCAGTGGTTTGGGGCAGTGATTGATCGCTCGCTGGACCTGGGGCCCGACGCCGTGCTGGTGGGCGGCGACTACGTTTCGCGACGCTGGCACGGGCGGAACGCGGAGGCGGCGCTCGCCGGCCTCGCGCACCTCGACGTACCCGTGCTGGCGATTCGCGGAAACCACGATTTCTGGACGGGGCCTCGATTCTTTGCGCGGATGCTTCGGAATTGGGGAGCCGAATTGATGGTTAACGACTTGGTGCTGCTGACCCGCGGCGAGGGCGCCCTGTGGGTGGCGGGGATCGAGGCCCCGTATATACCGATGACGCATCGCGCGGTGGGGGAACTCCGCGGCCGCATGGAATCGGAGCGCCCCGATGCGCCTCGCCTTGGCTTGGTCCACACGCCCGAGGCGTTTTCCCTCGCCGCCGAACTCGGCTGCGCCTTTGCCATCGCGGGCCACACCCACGGCGGGCAAATCCGCCTCCCCTTTTTCGGCACCACGATCGCGGGCTGCGCGGAACCCGCCGAGTTCGTTTGGGGCATGGGCCATGTGGGAGGGATGACAACATGCGTTTCCAACGGTATCGGAGCGTTCTTTCCGCTGAGGGTGATGTGCCCGCCGCAGGTGGTGGTCGTCACCCTTCGCGCGGGCTGAATGCCAAGGTGGAAGCCGAGGCCGCCGAAACCAAACAATTTTCCCCTTGATTCAACGCTCCGCCGTGCCATCGTGAGCAATACTGATTAAGGCGATTTTTCGACGCGGCCCGATCAAAGGTAGCTTCCATGGCAACCGGAGAAAACAATCTCGCAAGTGTGGTAACGCCCGACCCCGACGGGCGGGATAGCGCGCCCTATGGTGAAACGGCCCTGCAACCAGGGCGCGAACCAAGGGACACGAAGCTACTGTTGCAGAGCCCGGAACCGCCAGACTGCCACACCGGCTATGGATGGGAGGAGGAGGAACTTGTCCTTCAGCAATCCGCCGATGCCCGCGGCGGCGACGCATCGCCCAAGGCTCCAAGCTACCGGTTCGAGAAGCTCATCGCCACGGGCGGCATGGGAGAAGTCTGGCGTGCGACGCAAACCAATCTTTGCCGAATTGTTGCGCTGAAAAAGCTAAAGCCGGGGACTTCGCTCCAGCAGTCCGAGCAGGAATTGCTCTTCCACCAGGAAGCGGTGATCATGGCCCAGCTTGATCACCCCAATATCGTCCCCATCTACGATTGCGGAGAGGACAAGGCCCACGCGCCGCTGATTTCCATGAAGCTGGTCAGCGGAACCGCTTGGGACAGTCTGATCACCGCCGAACTGGCGGCCCTCCCCTATCGCGATTACCTCGCCAAGCAACTCGAGATCCTGAAGGATGTCGCCCAGGCCGTCGCGTTTGCCCATTCCAAGGGTATCGCACACCGCGACCTGAAGCCCCAGCAGGTCATCGTCGGCGACTTCGGTCAGACCTATCTGATGGACTGGGGGTTGGCGTTTTGCTTCGATACCAGCCTGATTCCGCGGATCGAGGGGCGGCTTCCCGATCATCTGCCGACGAAAGAGGACGCACTTTGCCCGGCGGGGACGCTGAGCTACATGGCACCCGAGCAAATGGACAACACGGCCGAGCACATGGGCCCGCGGACCGACATCTATCTGCTGGGCGGGGTGCTCTATCAGGTCCTTACGGGACAGCCTCCGCGCAAGTGGGACGCCTACGAAGTCATGGAGCGCCAGATCCTGGATGGGTGGTATCGACCCATCGAGACGATGCTTGGAGGCCGCGACGCCCCTGCGGAGCTGATCGAGCTGGCGAACAGGTGCATGCAGCCGAGCCCGGAACTTCGTCCGCGCTCCGTGGCCGACTTCATCGAGATCCTGACCGAGTATGAAACGGGATCGGCGAAGCGGCGCGAAGGCACGCGCATCGTGCAGCAGGTGGAGGGATTGATCCACACGGGCATCGCCACCTACGAGGGGTGCACCGAGGCGCTGACGATGCTGCATCAGGCCAGCATGTTGAGCGCGGGGGACGCGCGCATCGAAAAGCTGCGGGTGGCAGCCTACGAGACTTTCTGCAAACTGGCGATTAAGCACGATGACCTGATTCTGGCGCGCCTTCAGGCCAACCGTATCGTGGGCACGCCCCAGCACGCGCGTCTGAATTCCGAGATCGTGGGCCGCATTGCGCGAAAGCGCCGCCGCGATGCGTTCATCACCTATGGCACGATCAGCGTGGTGCTGCTCGCTAGCATGGTGTTTGTGACGGTGCTTTACTACAACTTGGAACTGAGTCGGCGGAGCGTCCAGATCGAGCGCGCCAACGAGACAACCAAGCAGGCGCTTGGCTCCGCCGTGGCGAGCCACACGGCGCTGGAGCAGGAACTCTACAAGACCAACCTGAAGCTGGCGGAAAAGTACCTCGCCCAGAAGCAATACACCCTCGCACAGGAGGCGTTGCTGGATACCCCGGCGACGGACTCGGACATCGAGTGGGATATCCTCTATTCGCGCTCGATGCCGTACCTGAAATCCGTCGATTTGCCGACGGAGGCGAATCGGTTGGCTCTGCTGGGCGAAGGGCGGTTGCTGCTGTTCGCAGGAGACACGATCCTCACGCTGATGGATCTGGTGGAGGAGACAACACTGGCGACCTATTCGCCCACCGATTCCCCCATCGTCGCCCTGCAAACAACGGCGATTTACGCCTATGCGGCAACGCGGGACGGGGTGCTCCATCGCTACTCGCTCGCAGCGCCCTACTCCGACGAAGTAATGGCGGATTCTGGCCGCGAGTTGTTCAGCGCGGCAGTGCTGGGGTCCGACGATTTTCTGCTGGCGACCAAGGCGGGGGAAATTCTGCGGTACTCGACTGCGAACAACTCCATCGTTTGGTCAACGCAACTGGACGCGCCAGCCTACGCCGTCGCGGTATCGGCGGACGAGCGCAAGTTCGCTATCGCCACGGAGAGATTCACCATCCACGTGGGCGATTGCGAGTCGGGCATACTGGGCGAGCCCATGCAGGGCCACACCCAGCCGGCGCTCTCCGTCGATTTCCATCCTTCCGCGGGCAAGCTGCTCTCCTCGGCGGCGGATGACTCGGCAAGAATATGGGAGCCCGAATCGGGCGCCTCGCTTGAGCGTTTCGAAGTGTCGCAGGAGGTCTTTGACCGAGCCCGCGTCTTCAAGGCCCGGTGGCTGGATGACCGGCGGTTTGTGACGGCCTCCGCCGGCAATCGCGTGCTGGTGTGGGATTCAAGTTCCGGCCAACAGGTGGGCGAATATTCCGAAACCGGAGCGATCCTCGACGATGTCTCGTTCGAGTTCGACCATGCCTTGCTTGCGATCCTGTATGATCATCGCCGCGTGCTGATCTGGGATTTGAACAGGCGCGCGGGAAACCATTCGCTGGCCGGCCATCAGGGGTATGCCCGGACTTCGGGGCTGGGCCATGGCCGCGCGCTGACCGCGTCGCACGACAATTCGGTACGCGTCTGGAACACGGAAACAGGGAGCGAGGTGCGCCGCTTCTCCGAGCCAGTCACCAGCTACAGCTACTCCGCAGGCCGTATATCCGCAGATGGCAAGTTTGTCGTCGCACTGCACGAGGCGCGCTATGTGACGCTCCGCGAGGTGGACTCGGGAAGAATCCTGGACGCTTTCAGGGGAGAGCAGAATATCGACGACGTGACGATGGACGCGGACGGCGCCCGACTGCTGGCGGTGGGAAATTCGGGGGAGGCGCTGCTGCGCGATGTGGTGGCCCAGACGACGCGCAAGCTGGATGCGCCCCCGGTCAATGGGTATGCGGCGGAGTTCTCTCCCGATGGCAGCCGATTCGCCATTGCCTTTCAGGATGCCACCATTCGCCTGTACAGCGCCGAGACCGGCGAGGAAGAGCGTGTCCTGCGCGGGCTGGATACTTGGGCGAACGCGGTGAATTTCGACACCACCGGCGAGCGCGTGGTTGCCGCGGGATTCGACACCACCATCGGGATATGGCATGTCGCCGACGGTGCCTTGCTGGCGCGGATGCGCGGGCACGAGGGCTGGGTCAGCGACGCAGTCTTTTCGCCCTCGGGTCGGCGCGTCGTGTCGGTGGACGCGACCGGAACCCTATGTGTATGGGACGCGGCGACGGGCGTTGAGTTTTCCCGAATCGATGGAGTCGGCCGCGGCCTCACGAGCATCGACGTAAATCCGGCCGGAACGATGATGGGGGTGGGCCGGCAGTTTGCCCCGCCGGAGATATGGAACATCGCGAGCCCGCGGCTTGAAGGCATCGGGACGGTGGAATGGCAGAAGGCCCGCTATCGGTCTTGGCTGGCATTGCGGGAAACGACAGCCCAGCCGCCGGCGGAGGCGCCTCCAGCGGCTCCACAGCTTGCCTCGCCCGACCTGTTTGCACCGTTTGTCACAGGCCCGCTGCGCCCGCTGGAGGCCAAGAGCATCGTCGGCGAATCCTATCGTCCGATGAGGGTCCTCTGCCTGACGCCGCCTCTCCCGCCGGAAGAAGGCGTCTTCATAACCGGCAATCGCCCGGAGATCGGCGTATGGACCCCCAACGTGGCGCCGATGGTTTATCTGGGAACGAATGAGCACGGCATGGTATGGGAGTACACGACGACCCTGCGCTTTATGGTCTTCAAGTTCACCAAGGGCACCCGTGGCCAGCGGGAAGGCGCAATCTACGAATGGATGCCGGCGGAGCATCGGAATATCGATTCCGCCAGCAGCCTCTATCTGGATTCGATGGGTCGCGCCGTGTATCTGGGGGAGTTCGGCAAGATGCCCTGGAAATAACAGGCGATGGGCGATTCCGGGGGGGGAATCGCCCCCCCGGAATCGCAATGCGGTCAGGGACCGAGGAGCGCCTTGAGGTGATCCGCCAGTCGCAGGGTAAGCGCCGCCACCGTGAGCGATGGATTGCAGGTAAGGCAGTACGGAAGCACCGACGCGTCGCTGGCGAAGAGATTCCGATACTCGTGGAATCGCAGATTCGAATCCACGACGCTGGTCGTCCCGTCGTCGCCCATGCGGAGCGAACCACTGGAGTGCTGAATCGTTCCCATGTCGGAATGCGTGACACCGCGCATCTGGTCATAGGATGAGTCCAGCGCGCCCAAGAGCTCGTTCTTGAATAGCCAGCCATGTTCCTTGAGGGAGTTCAAGTAGTCCTGGGTCAGGAACCCGGAGAGGTAGCCGTGGTACTCCACATTGGGGCGCTCTCCGGCCCCGCGCGCGTGGATGCGGTTGGCATCGTTGAGGGGGGCGTAGGAACGCATCTTTAAGCTGACGGCGCTCGTCGTCAGGCTCTGCCGCATCTTCAGCCAGACGTCCTGATCCGAAAAGCGAAGGCGCCACATGCTGGGGAACGATGAATTGCCCCACGGGTCCACGTGCTTGCTGGCGCCGGACACATTGACCTCCGCATAGAAGGGAAACTTATCCTTGCCCGCCTGCAAGTACGGCCCCTGGCGGGCAGGCACCGGCTCGAAGTGAAGCTTGGCCATCCGCAGCTTCTCGTGAAACAGATTCCCCGCGGGGAGCTCGAACTGCTCGACGCCCAGCTCCGGGTGATCCGTAAGCCCCACGCCCAGCTTTCCCGAGCGATCCCGAAGCCCGCTGTTGAGCGCGAGGTTGGGACTCTGGACCGAGCCAAGGGCGACGACGAAGATATCCGCCGTATAGCGGCGCTGCACATTGCCCAGAAGATCCTGGCAACGCACCGCCACCACCTGGTCTCCATTCGTTTCCAGCGCGACCGCCATGTGACCCGTGTTCACCGTGAGGTGGCGCGCCCCCGGGTCCGCGTCGCCGCCGGAACAATCGTTGAGCAGGTTAACGCTGGAGAACATCCCGGTGCCGAAAACCTGATGGCTCCCCAGGAAATCCGCCTGGCTGTCTGGCTGGCTGAACGACCAAGGGAGTTCATTGACCACCATGTTCGGCAAGCCATCGCGGAAGTGCCTCACAAGGGCCTGCGCATACGTTCCGTGCGTCGCCATCTTTTCGAGCAGTTGCTCGGCCTTGGAGTAGTAGCCTTGGCCGCCGTCCGTTGTGTCCTTCAGGCTCCCGGCCACGCCGGCCGGCCAGTAGGGAAGGGCGTACTCGAAATCCATGATCCGCGGAATCACGCCGGACCAGAAAACCGAGCGCCCGCCCAGCAGCATGTTGGTACCGCCCCAGAAGCTCCCGCTCCCGCTCGGGTCAAGGTCGCGAACCTGATGCGCGGAGAAGGAAGAGTTCAGGAAGAGGTTGTCGGCGTGGGTGGTAAACTGGGCCACGCCCACTTCCAGGACCAACGTCTCGATTCCCGCGTCGGTCAGGTCGTCGGCAATGATGCCGCCCATCATCCCCCCACCGATCACGATCACGCGATAGTGCTTCGATTCGTCGCGATTGCCGCGGAAGCACTGCTCGTTGGCCCGGGTGTTGTCCACACGCAGCCTGCCGTACTGGTGGAGGAATCGATGGGGGGGCTGACTTTCGAACTCGAGGTTTCCCCCCGTTTCGACGGTGGCCCACTGAAGGCTCTGGGACGTGCGCAGGTTTGGGCCCGCGGACCAGATTTCGCCGTCGAGGACGAACTTGAATTCGAAATCGGCCGAATACGACGCTTCGGGAAACCCAAATCGCCAGGTTCCATCGGCGTATTCGCCGTAGATATCCCGCGCGAACCCATCCGTCGAATTGCGGATGGTGACCATGTGGTTGGGGCGATACTGATTCGTCCTGAGCGCGATCTCCATCGGGAATCGCCGACCCTCGGCGGGCGCCGGCAACCGCGGCGCGGGGCGAAAGGCGACTTCGGGAAGCACTCCGCCGAGGCGCTCGGCATCGTCGTAACTGCGTTCCGGCTTAGCGGGGCGTTGAGGCATTTTGTTTCTCCTATCGATAGTGAAGTAGTGTGACGACGAAACCGAGAGCGGCGCAGGTCAGAGGCACTTGGAAATGGCACTGTTTGGTTGGAAGATGGGGCCCTTGGTTTTAGTGACTCGAATGATATGATACCTGTCCGACTCTTGTAATTATGGTCTATTCAAAACCAAAAGGGTGCGCAACAGAAATAGTTGCATGGATAAAAAATAGACATCTTTCCACCGGCGCTTTCCGCGATGCCTCCCGGTAAACAAAATGGGGCGGCTCCGTGGAGCCGCCCCCTCTATTTCTTCCAACTGCGGCGGGCTTACTTGATGAGCTTGGGAATGCTGAACAGCGGCAGATAGAGCGCCACGACGATGATGCCCACGATGACGCCGAGGACCACGACCATCACGGGCTCCAGAATCGACGTGAGGGCGTTTACGGTGTCGTCCACTTCGCGCTCATAGGCTTCCGCCACCTTGATGAGCATCTGGTCGATGGCGCCGGTTTCCTCGCCGACAGCCACCATGTGAACCACGAGCGGCGGAAACACCGCGCAGCGGCTAAGCGGCTCGTGGATCGTGTCGCCGTCCTTGACCGACTGATAGACCTTGTCCATGGCGCGCGCCACGACCTCGTTGCCCGATGTGTCGCGCACGATGTCGAGCGCCTGCAAGATCGGCACGCCCGAATGAATCAGCGTGGCCAGTGTTCCCGCGAAGCGCGTGATGGCGATCTTCTTCATCAGGGGGCCAAAGACGATGACCTTGAGCGAAAGAAAGTCGATGACGTACTTCCCTTCCTTGGTCTCGTACACCTTCTTGAACGCGACCCAGATGATGATGATCGCGAGGATCACGATCCACGACCGGTTGATGAGGATGTCGGAAGCGATCACGAGCTGCATCGTGAGCCAAGGCAGCTCGGCGCCCATCTGCTTGAAGATGTCGGTGAACTTGGGGATGATCATGATCAGAATGAACGACACGATGACCGCGGCAAGGATCGTCACCACGACGGGATACATCATGGCCGACTTGACTTTGCCCTTGAGGGCCTGGCGCTTTTCCAGGAACTCGGCGATCTTGTTGAGCACGGCTTCCAGCACACCGCCGATCTCTCCCGCGCGGACCATGTTGACGTAGAGCGGGTCGAAGGTCTTGGGGTGCTTGGCCAGCGCCTCGGAGAGCGAAGTGCCGCCCTCGATGCTCTTGATCATGTCCGCGATCTTGTCCTTGAAGATGTTGGACTCGACCTGTTCCTGAAGAATGGAAAGCGACCGGATGATCGGCAGACCGGCGTCGATCAGCGTGGCAAGCTGGCGAGTGAACGTCATCAACATGCGCGAAGTGATCCGGTGGAAGATCAAGCGCAGGCCGGGGAGCGCCAGAATGTCGGCTTGGGCGGCGCTCTTCTTGTGCTGGGCCACCTTCAGCGGATAGTAGCCCATCCCGCGCAACTTCTCGACGATGATCTCCTCGTTCGCGGCCTCAATGACGCCGCGCACTTGCTTGCCGCCTTTATCGAGCGCTTCGTAGGCATATTCGGGCATGGCCTTGCTCTCCCCGCGTTCGCGATTGCCTGACCCCGGCGCAATGCCGCCGGACAACCCGAAGGGGATCAGAGAACGGTCGCCCTGTCAAGCAACGAGGCGGACGGGGAAGGACCCGGCGCATCTTCAATGAGGGCACCTCCACACACCCCTCGGAAGAATTTATCCGACCAATCAAAACAAAACAGTTGCCTTGAGGGATTTCGCACCTCTCGGAGGCTAGCCAACGAGAAATTGTGCGTGACTTTCGAGAACGACTGTAAGGTAACTGGATTCACGGTGACGCACGAACTGGGAACTTGTCCTAGCGGAAGCAGCATCATTGACGCCTTCCCCCGTCCGTTTATTGAAGGCGCGCAACTGGGCCTACCCCGACGGGCGTCTCGAATCCCATCGGGGTTAGGCCAGTCAGACTCGGAGGCAGAAATGGACATTCGTACCGTCGTTGGATTGTTGCTCGTCTTCGCCGTCTTGGTCCGTGGCTGCCCCGCCCAGGATTCCCCCAGCATCGCTGAAGAGCGAATAGGTGGCTTCGTAGATGCTCTGGGGGAGTACTTCGTGACCAGCGATGGAGCGGCGATCGATCAAGCCGCGGAAAAGTTTGGTATCACCCTCAATCATTGGGATAAGGCATCGAAGTTCGCTGCTGGGCTGCAGAGTCTGACTCCGCAACTAAACTGGAAGGAGTACTCGGCGGAAGACTCTCGCTTAACAGCGTCGCGGTTTGACGAGTTGTCGCTAGATCAAACTGTCCCCCCAATGCAGCAATTCTTCGCAACAATTCCACCTCAGGCACCTTGCTACACGGTCACGATCACCGGAATCCCAGAAGGCTCCAGCAGTGACCCGTTCACTGCGATTTTCCACATCATTTCAAGGGGCGAGGAGCTGTACCTTCTGGAGAGATTCACGACATCTGATTCGTGGTCTGGCGTTGTTCCGCCTGGCGCGAAGTTTCTTCGCGCGGGCGGTTCTGCACCCAACCCGAGCGTTCTACCCGCGGTCGCCGTCCCGTCGCCCAAGTCAA